>CAYZGL010000067.1:0-18080 GCA_964477985.1 uncultured Rubrivivax sp.
TTCGGCATCAGCCGCACGCCGCTGCGCGAGGCGCTGAAGGTGCTGGCCGCCGAAGGCCTGGTGACGATGAAGCTGCGCCGCGGCGCCTATGTCACCGAGGTTTCGCGCGACGACGCCGCGCAGGTCTACCACCTGCTCGCGCTGCTGGAAAGCGACGCCGCCGCCACCGTGGCCGAGCACGCCGGCGCCGCGCAGCGCGAGCGGCTGCAGCAACTGCATGCCCAGCTGGAAAAGCAGGTGCGCCAGCGCGACACCTTCCTCGCGCTGAACGAGCAGTTCCACCTGGCGCTGCTCGAGATCGCGGGCAACCGCTGGGCGCTGCAGATCGCCAACGACCTGCGCAAGGTGATGAAGCTCAACCGCCACCATTCGCTGCTCAAGCAGGGGCGGCTCGCCGACTCGCTGGCCGAACACCGCGCGCTGATGCAGGCGATCGCCGCACGCGACGCCGCCCACGCGCGCGCGCTGATGCAGGCGCATTTCGAGCACGGCCTGGAAGCCGCCGCCTGAGCGTTCGCCCGGCCAGGCCGTGCAGCCGGCGCAGCGTCGGCCAGCGCAGCGGTGCGCCGGCACCGCCGCTGCCCATCGCCGTGCACGACGACACCCGCCTGCAACGCGGACTGCCGGGCGCACTGCGGCAAGCCGCACACGCAACCCGCATCGTATTAACATGCCAAGCACATGGAACTGAAGACCGCCCGGCTCACGCTGCTGATCGACCCGGCCAAGAAGGCGGCCTTCGAAGCGCTGTGCGCGCGGCAGGACCTGACAC
The DNA here is from genome assembly GCA_964477985.1 of uncultured Rubrivivax sp. Lineage (GTDB taxonomy): Bacteria > Pseudomonadota > Gammaproteobacteria > Burkholderiales > Burkholderiaceae_C > Rubrivivax. The sequence continues at coordinate 773 of CAYZGL010000067.1, forward strand.
CGTCGCAGGTGGTGCGCCAGCTGATCCGCGAGTACCTGGCGCAGCACGGCGCGACTTATGTGCCCAGCGGTCAGACCCCGCCGGCGCCGCGGCGCGGCCGCAGCGGCAGCAGCGGACGCAGCGGCTAGCGGCCCGCGGCACGATGGCGCTGACGCTGCACCCCTTCCGCCCGCGCCTGGTCGACGCGCTGAAGGGCTACAACGCGGCGCTGCTGGCGCGCGACGTCGGTGCCGGGCTGACGGTGGGCATCGTCGCGCTGCCGCTGGCGATGGCCTTCGCCATCGCCTCGGGCGTCAAGCCCGAAGCCGGCATCTTCACCGCGATCATCGCCGGCTTCGTCATCAGCGCCCTCGGCGGCTCGCAGGTGCAGATCGGCGGGCCGGCGGGCGCTTTCATCGTCATCGTCTACGGCATCGTCGAACGCTACGGCCTGGCCAACCTGCTGATCGCCACTTCGCTGGCCGGCGTGCTGATGTTCCTGATGGGCCTGTTCAAGCTGGGCGCGCTGGTGCGCTACGTGCCGGTGCCGATCATCATCGGCTTCACCAACGGCATCGCGGTGCTGATCGGGCTGTCGCAGGTGAAGGACCTGCTCGGGCTGCGTGTGGCCAAGATGCCGGCCGACTTCTTCGCGCAGATCCACACGATGTGGCAGCACGCCGCCACCTTCAACCCGGCAGCGCTGGCCATCGGCCTGGCCTGCCTGGCGCTGGTGGTGTTTTGGCCCAAGTCGTACACCATGCCAGAGCACCCGTCGGGGCCGTGGAGCAGGCTGCGGCGCGTGCTGGCGCACCTGCCGGGCACGATCATCGCGCTGGTGCTGGCCACCGCGGCCACCGCCTGGCTGCAGCTGCCGGTGGAGACCATCGGCTCGCGCTTCGGCGGCATCCCGCGCTCGCTGCCGGCCTTCGCATTGCCCGAGTTGAGCTGGTCCACCGCCAAGCTGCTGCTGATCCCGACGCTGACCATCGCACTGCTGGGCGCCATCGAGTCGCTGCTGTGCGCGCGTGTGGCCGACAACGCCACCGAGTTCGCGCGCCACGACCCCAACCAGGAGCTGATGGCCCAGGGCGCAGCCAACTTCATCGTGCCCTTCTTCGGCGGCATTCCGGCCACCGGCACCATCGCGCGCACCATCACCAACGTGCGCGCCGGCGCGGCCACGCCGCTGGCCGGCATCGTGCATGCGGCCACGCTGCTGGCCGTCGTGCTGCTGGCCGCGCCGCTGGCGGTGCACGTGCCGCTGGCCGCGCTGGCGGGCATCCTGATGTTCGTCGCCTGGAACATGGGCGAATGGCGCGAGTTCGCGCGGCTGCGCCGCTTCAGCCCGCAGTACCGCACGATCCTGCTGGGCACCTTCGGGTTGACGGTGGTGTTCGACCTGACGGTGGCGGTGCAGGCCGGGCTGGTGCTGGCCTGCGTGTTCTTCATCTGGCGCATGGGCCAGCTGTTCAGCGTGCGCGCGCACCAGGCCGGCGAGCTGCCGCCCGGGGTGTTCGCCTTCGAGCTGTTCGGCTCGCTGTTCTTCGGCGCGGTGGGCAAGATCGAGGCCTTGCCGGCGCAGGTGCCCGAGGGCACGCGCGCGCTGGTGCTCGAGATGCACCGGCTGATCTCGATGGACACCTCGGGCCTGGAGGCGCTGGAGCAACTGCACCGCGTGCTGCAGCGGCGCGGCATCGCGCTGGTGCTGGCCAACGTCAACGAGCAGCCGCTGTCGCTGATGCGCCGCTCGGGCTTCGAAGCGCACATCGGCGCCGATGCGATCGTGCCGAACGTGGCCGCGGCGGTGGACCACCTGGGCCCGGGCAGCGCCTGACACGGCGCGGCGGTCAGGCCCAGAACGCCTCGGCCCGGCGCAGCCGCGCCAGCGCTTGCGTGCAACGCACGATTGCATCGTCGCGCTCGTGCGCCAGCCAGCCCAGCGCGAACATCGCCAGCGGGTCGGCCGGCGCCGTGCCTTGGGTGCCTTCGGTGCGTTGGGTGCCTTGGAACAGGCCGCGCGCCACGCACACATCGTTGAAGGCGCCCAGCGCTTCCTGCGCCGGCGCGAGCCGCTTCAGGAACGAACGCACGCGCCTGTCGCTGAACACCGGCGCCGCGAACTCGCTCAGGTAGCGCAGCCGCTTCACACGCTTGCGCAGCCGGTGCCGCGCCACATCGTCCAGCGCAGCGAAGCGCGCGGCATCGCGGCGCACCTGCTCGAACAGCCGCGCCAGGCGCGGCGCAACCGCAGCGGCGAAGGGCTGCGCCGCGGCCTCGCTTTCCTGCCCGCCGGCGGCGGCGAAGGCGAGCAGCTGCAGCCACAGCCGCGTCGTCGCCGCCGTGCGCAGCGGCGCCAGCAGGTCGTGCGGCAGCGTCATCGCCGGCAGCGTCAAGCCGTGGGCACCGGCCTGGCGCAGCACCGGCAGCAAGCCGTGTTCGAGCGCGTCGCGGTCGCGCGCCGAGCCCAGCGCGCGAAACAGGCTCGTGGCCGCTTCGCCCCACCACGGCGACACCTGCTGCGACAGCGGCCCCAGCTCGCGCAGCACGGTACGCAGCCGGCGCAGGCCCACACGCAGCTGGTGCAGTTGCTCGGCGTCGGGCTCGGTGTCGGGCGCGGTGTCGGGCGCGGTGTCGGGCGCGGCGCCGGGCTTGGCGCCAGGCAGGGCATCGGCCTTCGGCCCGTGCGCCAGTTCGCTGGCATTGCCCAGCACCTGGCGCAGGCAGTTGCCCACCGCGAGCCGCAGTGCCGCAGCGGCGTCCACCGCGTCGGGCAGCGCCATCGGCTGCGCCTTGACCGCCGCGCCGAGACGGCTGCCGCGCGCGAGGCGCTCGCCGCGCTCGGCCTTGCTGCGCGTGTCCAGCGTGAGCGCGAAGCGCTCGACCCAGCGCGCAGCCAGCGCGGCCAGCGCCGCCGGCGTACCGGACTTCAGCTCGAACTCCAGCTCGCACAGCGGCCAGCGCTGCGGCCCGGCCACCAGCGCGCCGCGGTCGAAGGCCAGTTCGGCGACACAGCCGCTCGCGCGCAGCAGCCGCTTGATGCGCGTGACCTCGGTGCCGTACAGCGGCTGCAGCACGCCGTCGCCGAGCGCCTCGTGCAGCGCGTCGCCGGCCGGCGTGTGCGCATGCAGCGCCGGGTCGATCTGCGGCGCCGCGCCCACCGCCAGCGGCAGCGGCACCTCGTGCTCGAGCCGCTGCCACAGGCCGTCGCCGCTGCCCTTGAGCGTTTGCACCCAGCGCCGCCCTTCCTTGCGCACGCGCAGCGCGAGCCCGGCACGCGCCAGCCGGCGGTCCGCGGTGTCGAAGTAGCTCGCGCGCAGCGACACCCGCTGCGCCGTCTTGGTGGCCACCGCACGTTGCAGCGCCTGGCGGTTCGCGGCGGCCACCTGGAACTTCAGCTCGATCTCTTGCATCGGCGTCGGCGCGGGCATCGCGGTGCGCTCACGCCACTAAAATGGGGGCAATCGATTTTGCAGCAGCCGCCATGTCCATCTTCGCCCGCGCGCCGTACACATCCGAGATCACGAGCTTCATCGGCCAGCTGAAGGCGGACAAGCCCACGCTGGAGGCCGAGCAGCGCGCCGGGCGCGCGCTGCTGTGGGACCGCCAGATCGACCGGCAGGCGCAGGCCGACTGGTCCGGCGCACGCGTCGCGCAGCAGCCCTACGTCTACCAGACCAAGACGCGCTGATGCGCGCGAGCGCACCGCGCCGTTGCGCGGCGCCGAAGCGGCAGCGCACGGCGCGCGGGTTCGGGCAGTGAACGCGCCGCAGGCCATCGCGCTGGCCGGCGACGCCGCGCCGCCCTCCCCCGAGGTGGTCGACCAGGTGGCGCTGGCCCGGCTGTACGGCGAGCCGCTGTTCAAGCTGCCGCAGGACCTGTACATCCCGCCGGATGCGCTCGAGGTCTTCCTCGAAGCCTTCGAAGGTCCGCTCGACCTGCTGCTGTACCTGATCCGGCGGCAGAACTTCAACATCCTCGACATCCCGCTGGCCGACGTGACACGCCAGTACCTGGACTACGTCGAGCAGATCCGGCGGCGCAACCTCGAGCTGGCCAGCGAATACCTGCTGATGGCGGCGATGCTGATCGAGATCAAGTCGCGCATGCTGCTGCCGCCGAAGAAGGCGGCCGACGGCGCCGAGGCCGCCGACCCGCGCGCCGAGCTGGTGCGCCGGCTGCTCGAATACGAACAGATGAAGCTGGCGGCGGCCAGGATCGATGCGCTGCCGCTGCTCGGCCGCGACTTCCTGCGCGCCCAGGTCAGCTTCGACCAAGCGATGCAGCCGCGCCTGCCGCAGGCCGACGCCGCCGATCTGCACGAGGCCTGGATGGGCATCCTGAAGCGCGCGAAGCTGAACCAGCACCACAAGATCACACGCGAACAGCTGTCGGTGCGCGAACACATGAGCCTGCTGCTGAAACGGCTGCAGGGCCGGCGCTTCGTCGAGTTCCAGGACCTGTTCGACCCGGCGCGCGGCATCGGTGTCGTGGTCGTCACCTTCATCGCGATGCTGGAGCTGTCGCGCGAGAGCCTGCTCGAGCTGACGCAGGCCGAAGCCTTCGCGCCGATCTACGTGCGGCTGGCCTACACGCCGAGCTGATCCGGTTCTGCCGCCGCGCGGCGTGGCGATCGGCGCCGCGGCCCACCCCGCCGCGGCTTGCCTGTGCGGGTGCGGCGCTAGCGGTGCACCAGGCGATCGCGCCCCGAGGCCTTGGCCTCGTACAGCGCGGCGTCGGCGCGCGCCAGGGCGTCGCGCAACGGCTCGTTCGGGCGCCAGGCGGTCAGCCCGGCCGAGAAGCTCACGCGCAGGTGCGCCTGCGCGCCCCAGGCGTCGTCGCGCGCGAGCAAACGGCGCAGCCGCTCGATGCCGCTGCGCGCCTCGTCGGGCCGGGTGTCGGGCATCAGCACCAGGAACTCCTCGCCGCCCCAGCGCGCGAGCACGTCGGTCTCGCGCATCGATGCCGCGGCGTGGCGCGCGAACAGGCGCAGCACCATGTCGCCCGCATCGTGGCCGTGCTCGTCGTTGATGCGCTTGAAATGGTCGATATCGACCAGGCACAGGCACGGCCGGGTGCCGCGGCGCACCGCGCGGCGCTGCTCCATCGCCGCCAGCTCCTTCATGTGGCGCCGATTGACCAGGCCGGTCAGGTCGTCGCGCGTGGCCAGCTTGTGGATGCGCGCCAGCGCGCACTCCAGCTCGGCCTTTTGCTGCTTCAGCCGCGTGCGCATCGCCGACAGCTCGCCGGCGAGCATCGACACCGCCGGCAGCACCACCGCGGCAAAGGCGAAGTGGATGCGCTCGAGCGTCGGGTCGAACCGCTGCGGCGCGTGCGTGGCCATGGCCAGCATCGCCAGCCCGAACAGCGCGACCGCGAACAGGCCCAGTGCCCGCAAGGCGCGCACACTGAGCATGAACGCGCCGAACATCAGCGCCAGCGCGACGATCATCAACAACATGCCGCGCAGCGGCGGGTTGATCACGTAGGCCGCGGCCATGGCGACGATGGCGAAGACCATCTGCTGCAGCGTCAGCGCCGGGTCGGCACTGCGCAGCGCGCAGCCGCTGCGGATGACGGCGAAGAAGCCGAACAGCCCCGGTGCCAGGCACACGATCAGCACGCGCGCCAGTGCCGGGTCGGCCAGGCCGATATGCGCCGACCACCACTGGCCGATGGCGGCCAGCACATAGATGCCCGACGCCAGCAAGGTGCGGCGCGCGCGCACCCGCTGCTTGGGGTCGGCTCCGAACAGCCAGTGCTCGGCGGGGGTGGTCAGGGTGAGTTGCATGGCGCTCGGTCGTGCGCTGGCCTCGGGCTCCAACGAGCAGCGCAAGCGGGTTTTCGGCCGGCGCCGCGGCGGCCTGAGGCGGCCTGAACCAGCCTGTCGGCCCACCGGCACCACGCAGGCGGCGCCGGCGTGATGCATGTCACCGCCACAGCGGCGATGCGGAGCGTTCGAGCTCGGCCGGCGCCGCGGGCGCCAAGGCCTCGGCACCGGACGGTGGCTGCGCCATGCGGCCGTCGTCGACCAGGAAACCGCCGCTTTGGTGCGCCCACAGCCGCGCATACAGCCCGCCGCGCGCCAGCAGCGACGCGTGGTCGCCGATCTCGACGATGCGCCCGCGATCCAGTACGACCAGCCGGTCCATCGCGGCGATGGTCGACAGCCGGTGCGCGATCGCCAGCACGGTCTTGCCCTGCATCAGCCGGTACAGGCTGGTCTGGATCGCGGCTTCGACCTCGCTGTCCAGCGCGCTGGTGGCTTCGTCCAGCAGCAGGATCGGCGCGTCCTTCAGCATCACGCGCGCGATCGCGATGCGCTGGCGCTGCCCGCCCGACAACTTCACGCCGCGCTCGCCCACATGGGCGTCGTAGCCGCGCCGGCCGGCGCGGTCGCTCAGGCCGACGATGAACTCGTGCGCCTCGGCGCGCCGCGCCGCTTCGATCATGTCGGCCTCGCTGGCGTCGGGACGGCCGTACAGGATGTTGTCGCGCACCGAGCGGTGCAGCAGCGAGCTGTCCTGCGTGACCATGCCGATGTGCGCGCGCAGGCTGTCCTGCGTGACGCCGGCGATGTCCTGGCCGTCGATCAGGATGCGCCCGGCCTCGAGCTCGTGAAAGCGCAGCAGCAGGCCGACCAATGTGCTCTTGCCCGCACCCGAGCGGCCGACCAGGCCGATTTTCTCGCCGGCGCGCAGCTGCAGCTGCAGCCGCTCGATGACCGGCGGGCCGGCGCCGTAGCGAAAGCCGGCGTCGTCGAAGTGCACTTCACCGCGCGGCACTTGCAGCGCCGCCGCGCCGGGCCGGTCGAGCACGCGGCGCGGGCGCGACAGCGTGCGCATGCCGTCCTGCACCGTGCCCACGTGCTCGAACAGGCCGGCCAGCTCCCACATCACCCAGTGCGAGATGCCGTTCAGCCGCAGCGCCATCGCCGTCGCCGCGGCCACCGCGCCCACGCCCACTTGCCCGCGCGACCACAGCCACAGCGTGATGCCGCCGGTGCCGGCGATCAGCGCGATGGCCAGCAGATGGTTGACGATCTCGAAGCCGCTGATCAGCCGCATCTGCACGTGCACGGTGGCCAGGAAGTCCTGCATCGCCGCGCGCGCATAGGCCGCCTCGCGCCCGGCATGCGAGAACAGCTTCACGGTGGCGATGTTGGTGTAGGCGTCGGTGATGCGCCCGGTCATCAGCGAACGCGCGTCGGCCTGGCGCTGTGCGCTGCGCGCCAGCCTGGGCACGAACCAGCCCAGCGCCGCCACGTACAACGCCACCCAGGCTGCGAAGGGCAGCACCAGCCAGGCGTCGAAGGCGCCAACCACGGCGACCATGGTGACAAAGTAGATGGTCACGAACACCAGGATGTCGGCGACGATCATCCACACGTCGCGCACCGCCAGCGCGGTCTGCATCAGCTTGGTGGCGATGCGCCCGGCAAACTCGTCGTGGAAGAAGCCCATGCTCTGCTGCAGCAGCGCACGGTGGAAGTTCCAGCGCAAGCGCATCGGGAAGTTGCCGGCCAGCGCCTGGTGCTTGAGCAGCGTCTGCAGCGCCACCAGCAGCACGCTGCCCAGCAGCACCGCAGCCAGCCCCATCAGCGTGCCGCGGCGCTCGTTCCACAACTGCTGCGGCGGCACCGAAGCCAGCCAGTCGACGAGCCGGCCCAGCACCGCGAACAGCAGCGCCTCGAACGCGCCGATGGCCGCAGTGAGCAGCGTCATCAATGCGATGTAACGGCGCAGCCCGGCGCTGCAGGCCCAGACGAAACCCAGGAAACCCTCCGGCGGCGGCGCGGCTTCGCCTTCGGGATAGGGCTGGACCAGCTTTTCGAACGCAGCGAACAACGCAGGTCTCCACACACAGCGGCGCCGGCAAGCGTAGCGGATCGGCCGGCGCGAGCCCGGCGCGCGGCTGCGGCCGGCAGCGCCGTTGGGCATGCGCAGCGCCGTCGCACCGCACAATCGGCCATGGCCTCGCTGCCGACCCGATGTTCCACGGCGCACCGATGCAGGGTGCGGCGATGAGCGTGTCCGCGCTGGTGGCGCAGTACGGTTACGCCTTCGTCTTCGCCGGCGCGCTGGCCGAGGGCGAATCGGTGCTGCTGGCCGCCGGCTTCGCCGCGCACCGCGGCCTGCTGGCGCTGCCGGGGGTGATCGCCGTGGCCGTGGCCGCCGGCACGCTGGGCGACCAGATCGGCTTCCACCTGGGCCGCCGCCACGGCGCGCGGCTGCTCGCGCGCTGGCCGGCGCTGCGCGCGGGCGCGCAGCGGGTGCAGCCGATGCTGGCGCGGCATCCGGCTGCGGCGATCGTCGGCGTGCGCTTCCTCTACGGGCTGCGCATCGCCGGGCCGATCGCGCTGGGCACGCTGGGGGTCCCGCCGCTGCGCTTCGCGCTTTTGAACCTGCTGGGTGCACTGCTGTGGGCGGCGCTGTTCAGCGCGCTGGGCTACCAGTTCGGCGCCGTCGTGCAGCGGCTGCTGCCGCGGCTGCACCAGCTCGAAGCGCTGCTGATCCTCGGGCTGCTGCTCGCCGGGTTGGGCTGGACGCTGTGGCGGCGCTGGCGCGCGCGGCGGCGGCTTCGCGCCTGCGCGCCGCCGCCGCCGCGCCCCTGAGCCGCCGAGCACGCCCACGCCATGCGCGACGCCCACCCGCTGCAATGCGCGCTGTTCGACACGCCGCTGGGCTGGTGCGGCGTCGCCTGGAGCGGCGTGGGCCTGCTCGCAGCCCAGCTGCCCGAAGCCGATGCCGCCGCGGTGCGCGCGCAGTTGCGCCGCAGCGCGCCCGGTGCACTCGAGGCCGCGCCGCCGGCGCTGGCGCAGCAGGCGATCGACGGCATCCGCGCGCTGCTGCGTGGCGAAGCGGCCGAGCTCGCGGCGCTGCCGCTGGACCTGCGCGGCGTGCCCGCGCTGCACGCACGCGTGTACGACATCGTGCGGCGCATCCCGTGCGGCCGCACCCTCAGCTACGGCCAGGTGGCCGAGCAGCTGGGCGATCGGCAACTGGCGCGCGCGGTCGGCCAGGCGATGGCACGCAACCGCTTCGCACCGGTGGTGCCGTGCCATCGCGTGCTCGGCGCGCAAGGCCGCCCCGGCGGTTTTTCCGCGCATGGCGGCGTGCGCACCAAGCTGCAACTGCTTCAGATCGAGGGCGCCTGGCTGTCCGGGGAGCCCGGCCTTTTCGACGATCGGCCCATCAAGGGCTGAATGCGGCATTTGTTCGGGCGACGGCGGGCATGCCGGCGCGCAATAGTTGACGCCTGCGCGTTGGGCGCGCTTTTGGCGCCGGTGGCATGATCGCGGTCGCGCTCATGCCGTCGCGGGCGTGCTCGCGCGGGCGACGACGCACCACTTTCGAGCGAGGCAGCACAGCGATGAGCGAGATGGCAAGAATCTGCGCCGACCCGGTCCGCCCAGGCATCGGCGACCCGGACGAGTTCCAGCTGCCGCTGCCGGGGCTGTTCGCCGACCTGGAGCTGGGGCGCGGCTCGGTGCTGCTGGACGACGACTACCAGCACAGCTCCAGCCTGGTGAAGCTGCAACTGCTGCGCGACTGGCAGCGTTCGCTGGCGCGCTATCGCGAACAGGCGCTGAAGCAGTTCGCACGCGAACTGACCTGCGGCATCACGCACCTTCAGCCCGGCGAGCGCGCGGCGCTGGTGCGCTCCACCTGCGAGGCCCTGCGCATCGACGTGCCGAGTGACTTTGCCGAGCTGACCGCCCAAACGTGACCGCAGCCCACCGTCCGTTGGCCGCGATGCAGCCGTCGGCGCCGTCGAGCAGGCCGTTTCGGCCGTCGCGCTTCACCGAACGCTTCGGCACCCACCTGGACCCCGCACTGCGCCAGGAGGTCGACAACGAACAGCTGAGCATGGTGCTCGGCCACACGCGGCTGGGCACGCTGGTCGCGACCGCCTTCGCGCTGCTGCTGGCATTGCAGTTTCGCGGCGACGCGCTGCCGGCCTGGATCGTCGACGGCTGGCTCGCGGCCAAGTTCGGCGTGGCCGCTGCGCGCATCCACCTGAGCCTGCGTTGCGAGCGCTTGCGCCGTCCCGGCGGCGCGCGCTGGCACCGCCTGACCGATGCCTGGCTGCTGGCCGACGGCATCGTCTGGGGCGTGGCCGGCTTCGCGCTGATGTCGGCGCCGATGACCTTGACCGCGCTGGTCGGCGCCGTGATGGCCTGCGTGTCGTGCGTGGCCACCTTCGGGCTGCAGTTCAGCAGGCGCTCGACGGCGGCCTACGTGGTGCCGATCCTCACGCTGACCGCGCTCGGCCTGCTGCGCCGCGGCGACGAGTTCGGCACGCTCGGCGGCATCGGCATGCTGATGCTGCTCGGGCTGCTGCTGGTGACTGCGGTGGCGTCCGAGAAGCGCCTGATCGAGATGCTGACCTTGCGCCTGCGCGCGCAGGCCTTGTCGTTCGAGAAGGACGAGGCGCTGAAGCTGGCGCTGCGCCAAAGCGCGGTGAAGACGCAGTTCATCGGCAACGTCAGCCATGAACTGCGCACGCCCTTGCACGGCATCCTGGGCGTCGCGCGGGTGCTGCAGCTGCAGGTCAAGGACGCCGCGGTGTCGCGGCGGCTGCAGCTGATCGAATCGTCGGGTTCGCATCTGCTGGGCCTGATCAACGACCTGCTGGACATCTCGCGCATCGAGGCCGGCCAGTTCGCGATGCGCACCGAAGCCTTCGAACTGGGCGCGCTGGTGCGCAACCTGGCCGACCTGTACACCGTGCGCGCCAGCGACAAAGGGCTGCAACTCGAGCTCGAGCTGCAGCTGGAGACACCCTGCTGGGTCAGCGGCGACCCCGCGCGCGTGCGCCAGGTGCTGCACAACCTGCTGGGCAATGCGGTGAAGTTCACGCAGCAAGGCTCGGTCAAGCTGCAGCTGCGGTACGACGCCGCCAGCCAGCGGCTCGGCGCCGACGTGCACGACACCGGCCCCGGCATCGGCGCCGCCGACCTGGAGCACGTGTTCGAGGCCTTCCACCAGGGCGCGTCGGCCGGCTCACGCCCCTTCGAAGGCACCGGGCTGGGGCTGACGATCGCGCGCGACATCGCGCGGGCCATGGGCGGCGACATCACCCTGCGCAGCACGGTGGGCGCCGGCAGCTGCGCGAGCTTCACCGCGCTGCTGCCGCGTGCGCGTGCGCCGCAGTCGGCCGCGCCGCGCGCGCTGGCCGACGCCCCCGCCAGCGGCTTGCGCGTGCTGATCGCCGAGGACGACGAGGTCAACGCCCTGATCGCCACCGCCTACCTGGAACACATCGGCCTGCGCGCCGAACGCGTCGGCGACGGCCAGCAGGCCGTGGTGCAGGCGCTGCGTGAAGTCGATCGCCCCGACCTGGTGCTGATGGACTGCCGCATGCCCATGCTCGACGGCATGGCGGCCACGCGCGAGATCCGTGCCGCCGAGCGCAGCCGCGGCCTGAAGCGCGTGCCGGTGATCGCGCTGACCGCCACCACCTCGGACATCAACCGCCAGCTGTGCGCGAACGCCGGCATGGACGACTTCATGACCAAGCCGTACACGCGCGAAGACCTGCTGCGCATGTTGCAGCGCTGGGCACCGCGCGAGCTGCACGCCGCCGGCTGAACGCGCCCTTCAGGCCGGCACCGGCAACGCCGGCAGCGCGGCGCCGGCGCGATGTTCGAAGTGCGGCTGCACCTGCGTGCAGGCCTGCAGCTCGGCGTGTTCGGTTTCGACGACGAAGCCGTACAGCGGATGCTTGAGCCGGCGCCATTGCCGGTCGGCCGAAGCGTTGTCGAAGGCCAGGATGCGGTGCGGCAAGCCGCCGGTATGCGCCAGCGGCATCAGCTGATCGGGCCCGAACAGGTCGACGAAGCCCAGACGCCTGTAGTTGCGGATCAGCGCTTCGTTGCGCGCGCCGACCACCATCCAGTCGATGCGCTGGGCCATGCAGAACAGGTAACTCGCCTTCCACAGGCTCAAGCGCACCAGCGGGTCGGCACCCACCGCCACCGCCAGCCGCGTGACCTCGGCCCGGCTGCACGCGCGCAGCCACGGCGGCAGGCTCACGCTGCCTTCCATCAACAGCGGCCCGCAGGCGCTGGACTGGATGCGCATGGTGCCCACCGGCCGGCCATCGGCCTTGTCGCGGCACACGAACACCGTCGTGCCCGGCGCGAAATCCAGTTCGTCGGGCTCGCTCAGCCTGCGGCCCATGTCGGGCAGGTGGTGACCGTAGGCCTGCGCGCGCACCGTACAGGCATCGAGAAGGTCCGAGGTGGAGTTCACCAGTTCGAGCACGAAACCCAGCGCACAGCGGCCCATGTCCCTGCCTCCCAACAACGATCTTCTTTTGGCTGATCGTCACGGCCTGCAGCCGTGGCGTCGCGCGCCGAGGATACGGTAGGTGTCGCGGTGCAACGTATAGGCAATTGACCGGATGTTGTGTTGCGTCATGCGTGCTGTAGCGCAAACGCTGCAGCCGCGCCGCGGCGCTCGGGCAAGCGGGCTCGTGCGCCGGCCTATCGCTGCGTTTTGGCCAGGGCCCGGCCCATGCCGCGCACCAGCCGCCGCGGCAGCACGCGGCTGGCCAGCGAGCCGGCGCGATTGATCGCGCCGGGCACGCACACCACCTCGCCGCGCAGGCAGGCGCGGTAACCCGCAGCGGCCACGTCGGCGGCATGGCCGACCAGCACCGCAGGCAGCTGCGGCAGCTTGCCGCTGCCCGGCGGGCCGGCGCCGATCATCGGCGTGTCGGTGAAGCCGGGGCACAGCGCGGTCACGCTGACCCCGCTGCCGCCGAGCTCCACCGCCAGCGCCTCGGACAACGACAGCACGTAGGCCTTGGTCGCGGCGTAGGTCGCCAGCGTCGGCACCGGTTGGAACGCGGCCAGCGAAGCGACGTTGAGCACGCGCCCCCAGCCGCGCTCGCGCATGTCCGGCACGAACTGCGCCAGCATCGCCGTCAGTGCGCCGATATTGAGGTCGATCAACTGCTGGTGCCGCGACGCGGCGATGTCGGTGAATGCGCCGTGCTCCAGCACACCGGCGTTGTTGACCAGCACGTCGACCGCGACGCGCCGGCGCCTCAACGCCGCGTGCAGCGCCGCCGCGGCGCCGGGTGCGGCCAGGTCGGCCGGCAACACGCGCACCGCCACGCTGTGCGCGGCCTGCAGCTCGGCGGCCAGCGCCTGCAGCTTGGCGGCGCTGCGCGCCACCAGCACCAGGTCGAAACCGCCGCCGGCGAAGCAGCGCGCCAGCGCCTCGCCGATGCCCGATGAAGCGCCGGTCACGAGCGCGGTGCGCCCCGCATTGGTCGCCATGCCGTTGTCCCCCCGTCGCTGCAAGCCGCAGCCGGACATTGTGCGTGCCCCTGGCGCTGCGGCTATGCTGCGCCGGCCCCGCCACGACGCATCGACACCGCCATGAGCCTGCCCACCGCCGCCGCCTTGCAGCAAATGCTTCAACCGCTGTTGCCCGGATTGCTGGGCCTGCAGCTCACCGAGGTCGGCACCGATCGCATTGCCGCCACGATGCGGGTGCGCCCCGAGCTGTGCACCACCGGCGGCGTGCTGCACGGTGGCGCGCACATGGCCTTTGCCGACACGCTGGGTGCGGTCGGCACCTTCGTCAACCTGCCGCAGGGAAAGGGCACCACCACGGTCGAATCGAGCACCAAGTTCATCGCTGCAGCCAAGCTCGGCAGCACCGTCAGCGGCGAGAGCACGCCGCTGCACAAAGGCCGCACCACGATGGTGTGGCAGACCACGATCCGCAACGACGCCGGCAAGCTGTGCGCGGTGGTCACGCAAACCCAACTGGTGCTGGGCTGATGCGCCGCATCGCGCCCTACGGCAGCTGGGCTTCGCCGCTGAGCGCCGAGGGCGCGGTGGCGGCCGGCATCGGCCTGAGCGACGTCGCCTTCGACGGCGCAACGCTGCTGTGGCAGGAATCGCGCCCCACCGAGCAAGGACGCAGCGTGGTCATGCAGCGCGACCCCGACGGCCGCTTGCACGAGCTGACGCCGCCGCCGTGCAACGCACGCACTCGCGTGCACGAGTACGGCGGGCGCGCCTACCTGAAACACGACGGCGTGCTGTACTTCAGCCAGCTGGCCGACCAGCGGCTGTACCGCGCCGCGCCCGGCCAGCCGCCGCGGCCGATCACACCGCCGGCCGCGTGGCGTTATGCCGACCTGTGCCCCGATGCGCGCCGCGGCCTGCTGTGGGCGGTGCGCGAAGACCACCGCAGCGCCGGCGAGCCGCGCAACACCCTGGTCGCGCTGCGTGCCGACGCGGATGCGGCCGGTGGCCGTGTGGTCGCCGAGGGCGGCGACTTCTACGCCGCACCGCGGTTGAGCCCCGACGGCACGCAACTCGCCTGGCTGGCCTGGAACCATCCCGACATGCCGTGGGACGGCTGCGAGCTGTGGCTGGCTGCGGTCGACGGCGACGGCCGGCTGCAAGGCGCGCACTGCATCGCCGGCAGCCGCGGCGAAGCGGTGCAGCAGCCGTTGTGGTCGCCCGACGGGCAGCTGCACTTCATCAGCGACCGCAGCGGCTGGTGGAACCTGTACCGCTGGGGCGAAGGCGGCGCCGAAGCGCTGTGCCCGATGCACGCCGAGTTCGGCCAGCCGATGTGGAACCTCGGCCTGGCCAGCTGCGCCTTCGCGTCGGCGCGGCAGCTGGTGTGCACGCTCACGCGCAACGCGCGTTCGACACTGGCCTTGCTCGACACCTCGAGCCGGCAGCTGCGCGAGCTCGACACGCCTTGCAGCAGCTTCGGCCACGTCGCCGCGCACGCCGGGCGGGTGGCGTTCAGCGGCGCGTCGCCGCTGCAGCCGCTGTCGGTCTACCTGCTCGAGCTCGACAGCGGCCACGTCGAAGTGGTGCGCCGCGGCAGCAGCCTGGACGTGGACACGGACTGCACCTCGGTGGCGCAGGCCATCGAATTCCCCACCGCGGGCGGCCGCAGCGCGCACGCCTTCTACTACGCGCCCCACAACCCCCGGTTCGCCGCGCCCGCGGGCGAGAAACCGCCGCTGCTGGTGATGGGCCACGGCGGGCCGACCAGCATGGCCGTGGACGCCTACCGCGCGGCCGTGCAGTTCTGGACCAGCCGCGGCATCGCGGTGCTCGACGTCAACTACGGCGGCAGTTCGGGCTTCGGCCGCGCCTACCGCCAGCGGCTCGACGGCGCCTGGGGCGTGGCCGACGTGCAGGACTGCATTCAAGGCGCGTTGTTCCTTGTTCAGCGCGGCGATGTCGACGCCCGGCGGCTGATCATCCGCGGCAGCAGCGCCGGCGGCTACACCACGCTGTGTGCGCTGGCCTTCCACGAGGTCTTCGCCTGCGGCACCAGCCTGTACGGCATCGGCGATCTGCAAACGCTGGCGCAGGACACGCACAAGTTCGAGGCGCACTACCTGGACCGCTTGGTCGGCCCCTGGCCCGCGGCGCGCGACACCTACCTCGCGCGTTCACCGCTGCACCATCTGCAGCGCCTGAACTGCCCGCTGCTGCTGCTGCAAGGCGCCGACGACCCGGTGGTGCCGCCGCAGCAGTCGCGCCGCATGCACGCGGCGCTGAAGGCCAAGGGCGTGCCGGTGGCCTACCTTGAGTTCGAAGGCGAGCAGCACGGCTTTCGCGACGCGAAGCACATGGTGCGCGCGCTGCGGGCCGAAGCCGGCTTCTATGCGCGCGTGCTCGGCTTCACGCTGGCCGACGCGGCCGAGACCATCGCCATCGACAACCTGTAGCGCCCATCGGGGTGGCTTCAGCCGCGGCGCAGCAGCGCCTCGCGCACCAGCGCAAGCCGGTCGTTGCCGAAATACATGTCGCCGCCGCCGACGAAGATCGTCGGCGAGCCGAAGCCGCCGCGGCGGACCAGCTCCTCGGTGTTGGCCTTCAACTGCGCCTTCACCGCGTCCTGCGCGATGCCGGCGAAGAAGGCCTGCGGCTCGATGCCGCAGCGCTCGCACACCGCCGCCAGCACCGCGTCCTGCGAGATGTCCTGGCCGCGGCCCCAGTAGGCCTCGAACACCGCGCTGGCAAAGGGCAGCAGCCTGGCCTGGGCATCGGCCCACACGCAGCCGCGCATCGCCTTGACGCTGTTCACCGGGAACACGCTCGGCGGCATCAGGATCGTCAGGCCGGCCAAGCGCGCCCAGTCGCGCAGGTCCTTGAGCTGATAGTCGCGTTTGGCCGGCACCGGGTTGTCGCGCGCCGCATAGACGCTGGGGTTGACGGCGTTGAACACGCCGCCCACCAGGATCGGCCGCCAGCGGATCGGCACTTGCAGCTCGGCCGCCAGCGGCTGGACGTTGTGGAAACCCAGGTAGGTCCAGGGGCTGCTGCAGTCGAAGAAGAACTCGATCATGGGAAGCTCTCGCTGTCAGAGCCGCTGGCGCGGCGGTCAGGCAAATTCCTGGCGCACCGACGGCGACATCAGCCGGTGCATGATCCACACCACCGCCGCACAGGCGGCCAGCGGGACCGCCACCGCCATCACGCGCGCCGCGGTGCCGGCATCGCCTTGACCTCGCAGTTGCATGCTCAGGGCTGCGTCAAGTCGCCGGCCAGGCTGGCCAGCGTCTCGGCCGGGATGGCGGCGTGCGCCGGGTAGTTGCGGTGGTCGCAGCCCAGGCGCACCGCCGCACCGGCGCGCACCGCCTGGCGCATCGGCGGCGTGAACTCGAAGCGCGCGAAGTGCACCGCCGAGGTCTTCTCGGCGTTCTCGCGGTCGAGGTCCTCGTCGGCGATGGCGTACACGCGCGCATGGCCCTCGACCTCGACGAACAGCCGATCCTCCACGCCGATCAGCCGCGCCAGCTCGCGCCGGCGCTCGTGCGCGTCGGGGAACTCGATCAGCACCGTGGCCTTCCAGTTGCTGCCGTCGGGCACCAGCGGCGCGTAGGCCTCGATCTCGCCGCGGATGCCGTCTTCCTCGAAGATCTTCTCGATACGCAGCATCTCCTGGATCTGGTAGCGCACGGTGCGCTCGTCCTCGAACTGCAGGCTCATGTGTTCGCCCAGGCGCACGCTGCGCAGCCGCCGGTGCGCCATCACCTGCGCCTTGTGCGCGTTGCGGTGCTTGGCGTAGGCCTCGAGCGTCATCAGGCTTTCGGGGGTGATGGTCATGCTCACTCCAATCCGTAGGCCAGGCACATCAGGTGCAAGGGGTGCGACACCGCCTTGGCCGGCGTGCCCGCCTGCTGCATGCCCTGCGCGATGTGGTGCCCCGCCATCGGGCAGTCGCTGCCGATGTGGTCCGGGCCGTCCCTGGCCATGGCCTTGAAGACGGGCTGGCCGATCTTCATCGCCACCGGGTGCGTCGGCGTCTTCACGCCGTAGGTGCCGGCG
>CAYZGL010000068.1:0-17485 GCA_964477985.1 uncultured Rubrivivax sp.
GCGGTCGATCAGCACGTGCAGCCCGAAGGCCACCAGCAACCCGGCAACGATGATCGCGCCGCGGTACGACGGGTAGTTGAAGCCGGCGATCACCACCGGCTCGGACAGCGCCGACGGCGTGTCCATGAACAGCGGCGCGCTGCCGAAGATCATGCGCATCGCCTCGTTGGCGAACAGCACCACGCCGAAGGTGGCGAGCACGTGGTCCAGGTGGTCGCGCCGGTACAGCGCCGAAAACGCCAGCCGGTCGAGCAGCAACGCCAGCACGAACAACCCGGCCACCGCGGCCAGCAGCGCCAGCCAGAACGAGCCGCTGTGCGCGTAGGTCAGCGCCGCCAGGTAGGCGCCGACCATGTACAGCGAGCCGTGCGCCAGGTTGACGAAGCTCATGATGCCGAACACCAGCGTCAGCCCGGCCGCCATCAGGAACAGCAGCAGGCCGAACTGCACGCCGTTGAGCAGCTGGGTCAACAAGAACTGCCAACTCATTTCGCACTCCCGCTAACTCGATGCCGCCGCGGCGATGCGCGGCGGCAGGTGGCACGCGGCCGTCGTCACTTGATCGGGCACTCGCCGGCGTAGGCGTCCTGCAGCGCCGGCAGCGGCGTGGCCACGGTCTTCAGCGACACCCGGCCCTGCGCATCCTTGGCCACCTCGAACACATGCTGGTCCTGGATCGGGAAGCCGTTCTTGTTGAACTTGAAGCTGCCGACCACCGCCGGGAACTCGGCGGCTTTCAGCGCACCGATGAACGCGGCCTTGTCGGCCACCGAGCCCTTGGTCTTGGCCAGCGCGCTGTCGATCGCCAGCGCCGCATCGAAGCCCTGCGCCGCCGACTGCGAAGGGATGCGCCCGTACTTCTGCTCGAAGGCGGCGACGAAGGCCTTGTTCGCGGCATTCGGCAGGTCCGGCCCCCAGGCCGCGCCGGCCAGCGTGCCGATGGCACCGTCCTTTTGCGCCGGCAGCTGCGTGCCGTCCACCGTGCTCACGGTCAGCACCGGCACCTTCTTCAGCAGGCCGGCCTGGCTCATCTGCTTGATGAAGTTCACCCCCATGCCGCCGGGGAAGAAGGCGAAGATCGCGTCGGGCTGCAGCGCCTGGATCTGCGCCAGTTCGGCCGAGTAGTCGGGCTGGTTCAGCTGCGTGTAGACCTCGCCGGCCACCGCACCCTTGTAGTAGCGCTTGAAGCCCGTCACCTGGTCGCGGCCCGACTGGTAGTTGGGCGCCAGCAGCAGCAGCTTCTTGTAGCCCTTGTCGGTGGCGTACTTGCCCAGCACCTCGGCCTGGTTGTCGTTCTGGAACGAGGTGAAGACGAAGTTCGGCTGGCACTCCTTGCCCGCCAGCGGCGCCGGCCCGGCGTTGGAGCCGACGAAGGGCGTGCCCGCGGCCGCCAGCGGCTTGGACACCGCCATCATCACGTTGGAGAAGGTCACGCCGGTGACCAGGTCGACCTTGTCGCTTTCGATCAGCTTGCGCACCAGCTGCACGCCCAGGTCGGGTTTGAGCTGGTCGTCCTCCTTGACGATCTTGATCGGCGTGCCGCCGAGCTTGCCGCCCTTTTGTTCCAGCGCGAGCATGAAGCCGTCGTACTGGTCCTGCCCCAGCGCGGCGGCCGGGCCCGAGAAGGTGCCTAGAAAACCGATCTTGACCTCGGCGTGCGCGGCGGCGGCCAGCATCGCGGCGGCGGCGACGGCCAGGGCTCGAAACTTGCGGACATTCATGCTCTTTGTCTCCAACGTGGTGTTCGGTAGGTGAGGGCGCAGCGGGTGCGGCCGTCGGCCGGCCCGCCGCGCAGGTGTCAGGCGTTGGCCTGCCGGATCGCGTGCCAGGCAGCGTAGTCGCGACCGGGGTGCACCGTACCGCAGCTCTTGCAGGTGCGCTCGGCGTCGCTGGTGGCGTAGAACATCTCGTACACCTTGGGCAGGTCGTCGACCAGGCTTTCCAGCTGCTTGGTGGCACGCCAGACCAGCGCCGCGCACTTGGGGCAGTAGAACTGCAGCGCGTCGTGCGCGCCTTGCGGGCGCGGCCGCTCGATCAGCAGGCACAGCCCGTTCGGGTCGGGGCGCTGCGGCGAGTGGATCAGGTGCGGCGGCTGCAGGAAGATGTCGCCTTCCTTCAGGTCGATGCGGCCGAAGCGGCCGTTCTCCCAGGTGTTCAGGTAGGCGGTGCCGCGGATCTGATAGAAGATTTCTTCGGTCGGGTTGTCGTGGAAATCGGTGCGCGTGTTGCCGCCGCCGACCATGTTGATGATGTAGTCGCCGTCCGGAAAGATCGCGGCGTTGCACACCGGCGGCTTCAGGCTGGCGCGGTGCTTGTCGACCCAGCCCATCAGGTTCTGCGGCAATCCGTACTTCGGGTTCATGGCGCTTCCTTTCTTGCGTTGCAGAAAATGTCCGCTTCAGGCGGACGGCTGTTGGGGCTTGTAGGCGATGGCCTTGATCTCGATCAGCAGGTGCGGGTGCGGCAGCTGGTGCACCGCCACCGTGGTGCGCGTCGGGCCGTCGTAGTCGAAGAACTCGGCCCAGGTTTCGTTGAAGCCGCCGAAGTCGTTCATGTTGACCAGGAACACCTGGGTTTCGACCAGGTCGCGCAGCTCGGCACCGGCACTGGCCAGGATGTCGCGGATGTTCTCGATCACCGCGCGCGTCTGCGCGCGGATGTCGAGGTTGGTGACGCCCATCTCGTCGACCTCGACCCCGGCGAAGCTGTTGTCGGGGCGGCGCGAGCTGGTGCCCGACACGAAGATGAAGTCGCCCGCGCGTTTGCAGTGCGGAAACTTGCCGCGCGGTTTGGCCTTGCCGGCGATCAGGTGGGCAGCGGTGGACATGGCTAAGCCTCCAGGGGGTCCAGGGTCATCGGGCGCATTGCATCACTGCACGACGCTGATGGCGATGCCCTTGGCACCGATGTCGAACTGCATCAGGTCCACGCCCACCGCCAGCGGCCCCGCATACGTCTTGCGGGTTTCGCGCACGATGTCGGCGTCGTTCGGCGCGGGCGTTTGCGGGTCCTCGTAGCGCGCGATGTGGCTGTACACCGCCAGCTTCGGCTGGGCGCGTGCGAACACCGTGCCCGCCTGCTCGGGCGAGACATGGTGCGCGAAGATGCGCTGGAACGCGGGCGACCTGGCCAGCAGCTTCGGGTCGATCGCCGCGACCTCGTGGATCAGCAGGTCGACGCCCTTGGACTGGCGCACGATCTCCTCGGTCAGCCGCGTGTCGCCCGAGATCACCACGCTGCGCCCGTCGTAGTCGATGCGGTAGCCCACCGCCGGCTTGATGACGTCGCCGTGGTCGACCACGAAGCTGCTGACCTTGACGCCGTCGCGCTCGTAGACCACGGCCGGCGCGTCGAACTCGCGCGCCTCGACCGCGATGCCGGCGGGCGGGTTCTGCTCGTCGACCAGGCGGATCTCGATGTCGGCGGCGAAGGCGGTCTGCAGCCCTTCCATCAGCCGCTTCGTGCCGGGCGGGCCGTAGATCAGGAAGGGCTTTTGCCGCTGGCCATACGGCGGGCGCAGCCAACCGGTGAGCCACAGGTCGGGCAGGCCGACCAAGTGGTCCGAATGGAAGTGGGTGATGAAGTGCGCGTCGATGCGGCCCATCGGCAGCTTCAGCTGCCACAGCCGGATCGTTACGCCGCGGCCCATGTCGAACACCAGCTTCTGCGAACCGGCCTCGACCAGCGTGCTCTGGCTGAAGCGCTCGGGGCGCGGGTTGGGCACACCCGTGCCGAGCAGCGTGACCTTGAAGTCGCCGCTTTGCGCCAGCGCGAAACTGCAGGCCAGCGTGAGCAGGCCGGCGACGATGGACGAAAGCTTTCTCATGCGGCCGACTCCTGGTTGGCGGTGTTGAACGAAACGCTGCCGAGCGCGCCGGCACCGCTGCCGACGCGGCACGACACGAACAACCCCGGGCGCAGCGCCTCGGCCGCGGTGGCGCCGCCGGCCATGATCAGCGAGCCCGCGGGCAGGCTCATGCCGGCAGCGTGCAGCAAGCGCGAGGCCTGCACCACCGAGCGCAGCGGATGGCCAAGGATCGCCGCGGTCGAGCCCACCAGCACGTCGCGCCCGTCGAACAACACACGCACGCCGGCATTGGCCAGGCCGTCGAACTTGCGCGACCAGGGCCCCACCACCAGCCCGGCCGACGAGCAGTTGTCGGCGACCACGCCTTCGAGGCTGAACTTGAAGTTGCGGTAGCGCGAGTCGATGATCTCCAGCGCCGGCGCCACCGCTTCCAGGTAGTCCACCGCCTCGAGCGCGGTGAGCGGCACGTCGATGACGCGGCGCGTGACGAAGCAGACCTCGGGTTCGACGCGGGGGTGGATGTAGCGACCCAGATCGACGATGCCGCCGTCCTCTTCGACCATGGCGTCGGTCAGCAGCCCCCAGATCAGGCTGTCCACGCCCATCTGCTGCATCTTGGCGCGGCTGGTGAAACCCAGCTTGATGCCCTTGGCGCGCTCGCCGCGTTCGATGCGCCGCGCGATCGACGCGCGCTGGATCTGGTAGGCCTGCGCCAGCGTGAAATGCCCTTGCGGGAACGGGTCGACCTCGTGCCGGTCGAACGCGGCGCGGTCGAGTACCGCCGCGGCTTCCTGGATCAGATTCATCGTGGCGCCTCCTTGCCCTGACTCAGTGGTGCGCGAACACTGCGCGCACCGAACCCAGCCCTTCGATCTGCGCGCTGAAGACGTCGCCCGGCTCGACCGCGACCATCGGGCCGAGCGCGCCGCTCAGCACCACGTCCCCGGCGCGCAGCGGCGTGCCCATGCGCACCATCGTGTCGGCCAGCCAGACGGCCGCGTTCAGCGGGTTGCCCAGGCAGGCGGCGCCGCCGCCCACCGACACCGGGTCGCCGCGGCGCTCCATCACCATGCCGCAGTCGGCCAGATCGAGCTTGCGCAACGCCACCGGCCGCGTGCCCAGCACGAACAGCCCCGACGAGGCGTTGTCGGCCACGGTGTCGGCAAAGCGGATGTCCCAGTTCGCAATGCGGCTGCCCACCACCTCGATCGCCGGCAGCGCGTAGGCGGTGGCCGAGATCAGATCGGCCACCGTGTGCCGCGCGTGCGGCAGGTCGCGCTCGAGCACCAGCGCGATCTCGGCTTCGGCCTTGGGTTGCATCAGCCGCGGCCAGGCGATCTCCTCGCCGTCGGCCACCGCCATGTCGGCGAACAGCGCGCCGAAGTCGGGCGAGCCGACGCCGAGCTGGCGCTGCACCGCCTTCGAGGTCAGGCCGATCTTGCGCCCGACCAGGCGGCCGCCGGCGTCGAGCCGGCGCTGGCTGATCTGCTGCTGCACCGCGTAGGCCGCGGCCAGCACGTTGCCGTCCAGCGCCGCGGCTTCGATCGCATCGCGCACCGGCGCGATCGGCTGGGCGCTGGCGGCGGCCTGCCACAACTGATCGGCCACCGCCTTGAGGCGCTGATTCAATTCCACTGTCCTCAAGATCATGGCTGCTCGCTCGCGCTGAAGTCGTGGGCCGGTCGGCGCTGGCTTGGTGTGCGCACGTGTCGCTCGAGCGCGGTGGGCGCCGCCCAGATCCGGTGGCTGGCTGCCTGGCGGGCTCATGGCCTGCCCGGGGCAGCGAATGCGGGGCAGTCTAGTAAGCGGGGTCGGTTTTGAATAATGAAACGATGGCATCCAGCCATAGACGACGGGAATACCAGGGCCGCCGCGCTTGCCGGCACGCACCATGGCTGCACGTTCGGGTCAGGACGACCGCCGCGCCGCCGCCCGGCGCCCGACTCGATCGGCTTGCCGAATATGCTGCAGCGGCTGCAGCGGCTGCAGCTTCAGCGTGCGCGCGGCCACACGCGGCGTGCCGCCGCGGCGACGCCGTCAGGACTTGGGCTGCGCAGCGCCGGCGGATGCACGGCGCGGCGCCAGGATGCGCGGGTTGGCGAAGGCCCACGGCGTGGCCATGTCGACCAGGATGTCGTTCATGATCTTCTGCAGCTCGGCCTGCGTGATCTCCTGGTCGCCCTGCCGGCCGTACAGCACGACCTCGTCGCCGGGCTGCACCTCGGGCAGGTCGGTGACGTCGACCATGAAGGTGTTCATGGTGATCTTGCCGACGATGGGCGCCCTCTTGCCGTTGATCAGCACCTGCGCCTTGTTGCCGAACACGCGCCGGTAGCCGTCCGAATAGCCGACCGGGATGTTCGCCAGACGCGAGTCGCGCTGCAGCACGTAGGCATGGTCGCAGCTGACGCCGCTGCCGGCCGGGTAGGCGTTGACGCTGGCCACGCGCGACTTCAGCGTCATCGCCTTCTTGAAGCCGGCGTCGGGCCGCGGCCAGCAGCCGTACAGCGCGCGCCCGGGCCCGCGGCCAGGTCGATGGCCTGCAGCGCGAGCACGCGGCGTCTGGTGAAACCGGATGGCGCGTGCAAGCCCCCGCGGGCGGCGCTTCAGTCGCCACGAAAGCCCGAGGCCTCGATCACCGGCTTCCAGCGCGCGCGGTCGGCAGCGACCAGCTTGCTGAACTCCGGCGTGGCCAGCCCGGTCGCTTCGAGCCCGGCCGCGGCGAGTTTTTCCTTGACGTCCGGCATCCTGACGGCCGCCGTCATCGCATCGCTCAGGCGCTGCACCACCGCCGCCGGGGTCTTGGCCGGAACGAAGGCGCCGAACCAGGCTTCGCCGACCACCGTCGGGAAGCCCTGCTCCTTGAAGGTCGGCACGTCCGGCATGATCACCGAGCGCTCGGCGCCGGACTGCGCCAGGAAGCGCAGCTTGCCCGACTTGTGGAAGTCGTAGGCGAAGGTGTCGATGCCGATCGGGATCTGCCCGCCGATCAGGTCGGTGACCAGCGGCGCGCCGCCCTGGTAGGGCACGTGGGTCATGTCGACCTTGATCGCCTGGCCGAACATCAGCCCGAGGAAGTGCAGCTGGCTGCCCGCGGCCGAGGTGCCGAAGGTGGCCTGATTCGGATCGGCCTTGAACTTCGTCGCCACGTCGGCCAGCGTCTTGTACGGGCTGGTGCCGCCGGTGGCCATCACCAGCGGAAACCGCACCAGCTGCGCCACCGGCTGGAAGTCGGTGTCGGGGTGGTAGCCCAGCTTGCGGAAGGTCAGCGGCGCGATCACGATCGGTGCCGGCGGCGCGATCATCACCGTGTTGCCGTCGGCCGGCGCGTTCTTCAGCTGGTCGGCCGCGATGCGCCCGCCGGCGCCGGGTTTGTTCTCGACGATCACCGTGGTGCCGAGCGAGGCCGCCAGCTTCTCGCCGACGACGCGAGCGACGATGTCGCCGGCGCCGCCGGCAGGAAAGCCGACGAGCAGCTTGACCGGGCCGCTCTGCGCGGCCGCGCCGCCGCACAGCGCCGCGGCGCACAGGCCGATGAAGCTTCGGCGCATCGGATGCAAGGACATGAGAAGTCTCCTTTGGATGTGTGTTGAAGAAACGAACGCGAGCAACGGGCGCCATGAACACGCGCCCGCGCGTTGGCCGGCGGCCTCAGGTCACGGCCTTGCGCGTCAGGAACTCGGGTGTGTTCCACGCGCCGGTGGCCATCACGTCCTTCAACGTCGCGATCGCGTCCCACACGTCGGCGTAGCGCACGTACAGCGGCGCGAAGCCGAAGCGCAGGATGTCGGGGGCGCGGTAGTCGCCGATCACGCCGCGCTCGATCAGCGCCTGCATGATCGCGTAGCCCTGCGCGTGCGTCAGCGACACCTGGCTGCCGCGCTGCGCCGCGTCGCGCGGCGAGGCCAGGCCGAAGCCGCTGAGTTCCTGGTCGGCCAGCTGGATGAACAGCCCGGTCAGCGCCTGGCTCTTGCGGCGCAGCGCGGCCAGCTCGACGCCGTCGAAGGCCTCGAGCGCGGCTTCGAGCGAGATCAGCCCCAGCTGCGACGCGGTGCCGACCAGCATGCGGTCGATGCCGGCGCCGGCTTCGTAGGCGTGCGTGAACTCGAAAGGCCGGGCATGGCCGTGCCAGCCGGTGATCGGCTGGCGCACCGCGTCCTGGTGGCGCTGGGCGACGAAGACGAAGGCCGGCGCACCCGGGCCGCCGTTCAGGTACTTGTAGCCGCAGCCGACCGCGAAGTCGGCGTCACAGCCGTTCAGGTCGCAGGGCATCGCGCCGGCGGTGTGGCACAGGTCCCACACCACCAGCGCGCCCATCTCGTGCGCGCGCCGCGTGATGCCGGCCATGTCGTAGACGCGGCCGGTCTTGTAGTTGACATGCGTGAGCGAGACGATCGCGGTGTTGCGGTCGATCGCCGCGAGCACGTCGTCGGGTTCGACCGCGGCCAGCTCGGCGCCCATCAGCTCGGCCACGCCGCTGGCGATGTAGACGTCGGTGGGGAAGTTGCCGCGCTCGCCGACGATGCGCGTGCGCCCGGGGCGCATGCGCAGCGCCGCGACCAGCACCTTGAACAGGTTGACGCCGGTGGAGTCGGCACAGACCACCTCGCCGTCGGCCGCGCCGATCAGTTTGGCGATGCGGTTGCCCACGCGCTGCGGCGCCGGGTACCAGTCGGCGTCGTTCCACGAGCGGATCAGCCCGACGCCCCATTCGTGCTCGATCGCATGCGCCATGCGCGACGGCACCGCCTTGGGCAGCGCGCCCAGCGAGTTGCCGTCGAGGTAGATCACGCCGTCGGGCAGCGCAAACAGCGCGCGGGTGTGCGCCAGCGCATCGGCGGCGTCCAGCTTTTCGAGGTCGGCGCGGGTGATGGGTTGGGCGGTCGTGGCCACGGGGTGTCTCCTTCGTCGGTGAGGTTCGTGTCGGGCGGATCGGCGCGGCGCGGCGCATCCGGGTGGGCCAGCGCCGTGTCCCCAGCGCGCCGCAGTCTACGCAGCGCGCTCAGCCTTGAACAATGAAAGGATCGCGGGCTGTCATAGCCCGCAGGAATAGCTGCGGGCGGCGCGCCTCAGGGCTGGAACCCCGACTTGCGCACCACCGGCAGCCACTGTTCGCGAAAGGCCTTCAGCATCGCCTCGGTTTCGGCCTGCGTGGCCACCACCGGCGTCATCAGCGTGGCGGCGAAGGCCTTGCGCAGCGCCTCGTCGCGCATCGCCTCGCGGATCGCCGTGGCGATCGCGCCGGCCTTGGCCGCCGGCATGGCGGCCGAGGCGAAGAAGGCGTTCCAGCCGGTGGCCGTCAGGGCGAAGCCGGCTTCGCGGAAGGTGGGCACGTCCTGCGCGAAGGGCGCACGCTTGGCACCCGATGCCGCGAGGATGCGGATCTTGCCGGCCGCGTGCAGCGGGTACAGCGTGTCCAGCGTGTCCACCGCCACCGGCAGCTGGCCGCCCACCAGGTCGTTCGCCAGCGGGCCCGAGCCGCGGTAGCCGACGATCTGCGGCGCGAGCTTGACCGCCTCGCCCAGCATCAGCGCGAAGAAATGCGGCAGGCTGCCGGTGGCGGGCACGCCGAAGTTGTTCTTGTCGGGGTTGGCCTTCAGCCACGCGATCAGGTGCGACAGCTGGCGCACCGGCACCTCGGGGCCGACCGCGACGCCGAACTCGTATTCGCTGACCTGCGACAGCGGCTGGAAATCCTTGACGCTGTCGTAGCCGGCGTCCTTGAACACCGCCGGGGCGATGACCATGGTCGCCGGGTTGCCGACCATGATGATGTTCTGCTCGGCCGCTGCGCGCTCGAGCTGCTGCGCGGCCAGCCGGCCGCCGGCGCCGGTGCGGTTTTCCACCACCACCGTGACGCCGTGCAAGGCCTGCAGCCGTTCGCCGACGAGGCGCGCGGCGCGGTCGCTCGAGCCGCCCGGCGCGTAGGGCACGACGAGGGTCAGCGCGCCTTCGATCGGCAGTGCGGCATGGCCGATGCGCGGTGCGGCACACAGCGCGACCAGCGCCGCCATCGATGTCAGGGTGCGGCGGCGTTGCGGGTCGTGGGCAGGGTGTGGCATGCGCTGTCCAATGGGCCGGCCTGGTGCGGCCAGGCATTGTGGGCGCGGCAGCGGTTTGTTGCAGGCGGCAAGGCCGGCGGCGCCGGGCGCGCGGTGGGGGGCTGCGTGCGCGGGGTGTTACGTGCGCTCGAAGGGCAGCGCCACCTCGGGCGGAATCGGGCACACGTAGGGCTTGCCGCCGCGCCGCGCCAGCAACTCGCTGCGTGCCGCTTGCAGCAGCGCGGGTTCGTCGAACAGCCGGATCGCGGTGGCCGCCATCGCCCGCGCCGCGTGCAGCATGCCGGCGTGCGCCACCGCGGTCTTGCCCTGCGACACCATCTGCCACGAGTGGAACGGCGTGCCGAAGGCATAACACGCGACCCAGGCCTGCGTCGTCGGCGTCACCCAGCTGACGTCGCCGACGTCGGTGGAGCCGTACATCGGCTCAGCAGGCATTGCCGCCATGTCGGCCACACCGTCGAACACCGCCGGTGCCGCCGTGCGCAGCACCTGGCCGAGCGAGCGCCCGGCCTCGGCGATGTCGGCTTCACCCAGCGTGCCCTGGTGCCGCGCCGCTTCGTCGTGGCCGGGGCGGTCCAGCCGCAGCGGGCCGGCCTGCAGCAGCGATTCGTGCATCACGCGGTTCAGCACGTCGTTCATCAGCAGGTTGGAGCAGGCCTTGTCGAAGCGGATCTCGAGCTGGCAGCCGCTCATCAGCGCGGCGCCGCGCGCGATGTCGCACACCCGTGCGTACAACTCGGCGGCCTGCGCGTTGTCCAGCGCGCGCACCAGGTACAGCACTTCGGCGCGCGCCTGCACCACGTTGGGCGACAGCCCGCCGGCGTCGGTGATCGCGTAGTGCACGCGCGCGCTGCCCGGCATGTGCTCGCGCAGGTAGTTGACGCCGACGTTCATCAGCTCGACCGCGTCCAGCGCGCTGCGCCCCAGGTGCGGCGACGCGGCCGCATGTGCGGCGCGGCCCTTGAAGACGAAGCTGGCCTGCACGTTGGCCAGCGACGACTGCGACATCACCCCGGTGTGGCCGGCCGGGTGCCAGCAGATCGCGGCGTCCAGCGCGTCGAAGGCGCCGGCACGCGCCATGAAGGTCTTGCCCGAACCGCCTTCCTCGGCCGGGCAGCCGTAGAAGCGCACGCGCCCGGCGATGCCTTGCGTGCGCAGATGCTCGTGCACCGCCAGCGCCGCCAGGTGCGACGCGGCGCCGAGCAGGTGGTGGCCGCAGCCATGGCCGTTCAGGCCGGGGCTGTCGCTGGACGGCAGGCATTGCAGCGCGCCACCTTCCTGGTTCAAGCCCGACAGCGCGTCGTATTCGCCCAGCACGCCGATCAGCGGCCCGCCCGCGCCGGCCTCGGCCATGAAGGCGGTGGGGATGCCGCACAAAGCGGGCTCGACGCGAAAGCCGGCCGCGCTTAAAGCTTCGGTGTGCAGCCGCACCGATTCGGTTTCGGCGTAACGCAGCTCGGCCAGCGACCAGATGCGGTCGGCCAGCGCGGTGAAGCGCGGCGCCTCGCGCTCGAAGAACGGGGCCAGCGCGTGCAGCGGGCTCATCGTGGTTGGCTCCACCTTCACTCCACCTTGATGTCGGCGCGCTTGGCGATCTCGCGGTTGCGCTTCAGCGCGGCGTCGATCTGCTGTTGCAGCACGTTGCCCGGCGTGGCGCTGACCTGGGCGCCCATCTGCGTCAGGCGTGCCACCGTGTCGGGCGCTTGCAGCGCGGCCTTCGCCGCCGCGTGCAGCCTGTCGACCACCGGCGCGGGGGTCTTGGCCGGCACCACCAGCGCGAACCAGGTGATGCCCAACTCGTTCAACGCCGGCTGGCCGGCCTCTTTCAGCGTGGCCACCTGCGGCAGCTCGGGCAGCCGCTGCTCGGCCGCCACCGCCAGCGCCGTCAGCTTGCCGCCCTGCACCTGCTGCAGCACCGACGGCGCCTGGTCGAACAGCACCTGCGCGGTGCCGGCGATGACGTCGGTCTGCGCCGGGCCCATGCCGCGGTAGGGCACCGCCAGGATCTTCACGCCGAAGCTTTCGTTGATTGCCTCGATCAACAGGTGGCCGATGCTGCCGATGCCCGGCACCGCCGCGCTGAAGCTGCCGGCGGGCTTGCGCTTGACTTCGGCGATGAAGCCGGCGAAGTCCTTGGCCGGCACGGCCGGGTTGACGGTGAAGATCGCCGGCATCGTCACCAGCCCGATCAGCGGCTTCAGGTTGGCATTGGCCTTGACCGCCTTGTCGTAGAAGACCGGGTTGACCGCCAGCGTGCTCACCGTGGCGACGCCGATGGTGTAGCCGTCGGGCTTGGCCCTGGACACCGCCTCGGTGCCGAGCATGCCGCCGGCACCGGCGCGGTTGTCGACCACCACCATCTGCCCCAGCTCCTTGCGCAAGGCCTCGCCCATCACGCGCGCCACCAGGTCGGTCGAGCCGCCGGCGGCAAAGGGCACGACCAGCGTCACCGGCTTGGCCGGGAAGGTCTGCGCGCCGGCGCCAACGGCGGCCAGGCCGAGTGCGCCAAAGGCGGCAAGGGCGAAGCGGCGGTGCCAGGAGGGGGTGCGAGTGCGCTCGAACATGCGATGGCTCCTTCAGTGGCTTGTGGCGGGGCTGACGATGGCGGCGAGTCTAGGATGGCATCGCCGCGCAGGCGCTGCTGGCCGATCTGCTGGCCGTGTTCGGCGCGGCAAGGCCCGGCGTCGTGCACGTCGACCTGCTCGACCTGGCGCTGCAGCGTCCGCTGCGGCCGCTGGGCGTGGCCTGCGACGCGGCCAGCGCGCCGGCGCTGCAGCACGAGCTGTTGCCGCCGCGCCCTGGCGGCCGAGTCGCACCGCACGAACTGTCGTCGACCCTGCGCGACCGCGGGCACTCAGTCGTGAAACACGAATTCGATCTCCACCGCCGCGCCCAGCGGCAGCGCGGCCACGCCCACCGAGGTGCGCGCCGGCGGCGCGATGCGCTCGAACTGGCGCTCCCACACCGCGTTGAACTCGGCGAAGCCGTCCATCGGCGCCAGGTACACCCGCGCCATGCACAGCTGCTCGAGGCTGAAGCCGTAGTCGGGCAGCGCCAGCTTCAGGTTGTCGAAGATGCGCTGCGTCTGCGCGCCCACGCCGCCTGCAACCAGTGCGCCGCTGGCCGGGTCCAGGCCGACCATGCCCGACACGAAGCCCAGCGACCCGGCGCGCAGGCAGGGCGTGTAGCGAAAGCGCGGCGCCGGCGCGCTGGCCGAGGTGACGAGCCTGCGCACGGCGCTCAGACCTTGATGCAGATGTTGCTGGTCGCTGAATAGAAGTCCAGCGACCAGCGCCCGCCTTCGCGGCCGATGCCCGACAGCTTGGTGCCGCCGAAGGGCGTGCGCAGGTCGCGCGAGAACCAGGTGTTGACCCACACGATGCCCACGTGCAGCTGCGGGCTGACGCGGTGCGCGCGCGACAAGTTCGTGGTCCACACGGCAGACGCCAGGCCGTAGGCGTTGTCGTTGGTGCGGCGGATCACCTCTTCTTCGCTGTCGAAGGGCGCGATGTGGCACACCGGGCCGAACACTTCTTCGGTGACGCAGCGCGCGGTGTCGGGCAAGCCGGTCCAGATGGTGGGCTGCACGAAGGCACCCTGGTCGCGTTCGTCGCCGAACTTGGGCACGCCGCCGCCGGTGACCACCGTCGCGCCTTCTTCC
This sequence comes from uncultured Rubrivivax sp., assembly GCA_964477985.1. Classification (GTDB taxonomy): domain Bacteria; phylum Pseudomonadota; class Gammaproteobacteria; order Burkholderiales; family Burkholderiaceae_C; genus Rubrivivax. Next base: position 13,532 of record CAYZGL010000068.1, read on the forward strand.
ACCGCGAGCTTGTAGTAGGACAGCACCTTCTCGCGGTGCTCGCGCGAGATCAGCGAGCCCATGAACACATCCGGGTCGTCGGGCCAGCCGATCTTCAGCGCCTCGGTCTTGGCCTTCAGCGCGGCGACGAAACGATCGAAGATCGGCCGCTGCACATACACGCGCTCGGAGCACAGGCACACCTGCCCGGTGTTGGTGAAGCTCGAGCGGATCACGCCGTCGACCGCGGCGTCGAAATCGGCATCGGCGAAGACGATGGCGGCGTTCTTGCCGCCGAGCTCGAACGACACCTCCTTCACGCCGTCGGCCACCGCCTTCATGATCGCCGCGCCGGTGCGCGACTCGCCGGTGAAGGTGACGGCGTCGATGCCCGGGTGCGTGGTCAATGCCTCGCCGGCCGAGCCGGGGCCGAAGCCGTGCACCAGGTTGAACACGCCCGGCGGCACGCCGGCTTCGTGGAAGGCCTCGGCGATCAGCGTGGCCGACGACGGCGTTTCCTCCGACGGCTTGCAGATGATGGCGTTGCCGCAGATCAGCGCCGGCGCGGCCTTCCAGGTGAGCGACAGGATCGGCAGGTTCCACGGCGAGATGCTGGCCACCACGCCCAGCGGCTTGCGCGTGGTGTAGTTGATCAGCTTGCTGCCGTCGGCCAGGTTGGTTTCGAAGAAGTCGGCGTGCGCCGTCTTGCCCAGGTCGGCAAAGGTGCGGAAGTTGGCGATGCCGCGGTAGACGTCGAGCTTGCGCGCCTGCTCGAGCGGGCGGCCGGTGTCGGCGATCTCGGCGGCGAGGAAGTCGTCGAAGCGCCGCTCGATCACATCGGCCACGCGGTGCAGCCACTTGGCGCGTTCTTCCACCGTGGCGCGGCCCCAGGGGCCTTCGTCGAGCGCGCGGCGCGCGGCGCGCACCGCGCGGTCGACCAGCGCGGCGTCGGCTTCGTGCACCTTGGCCAGCAGCTTGCCGTGCAGCGGGCTGACGTTGTCGAAGGTCTTGCCGGTGGCGACGAATTCGCCGTCCACGTAGTTGCGCAGTTCTTTCAGCGAGGCGGGCAGCGCGAAGCGGTCGGTCACGGCAGGACTCCAGCAAAGGGTGCGCCGGAGTCTAGGAAGCCCACCGGGGGCTGTCTAACGAATTCTCGGCAGGCCGCTATAAGTGCAGGGAATAGGTCGGCGTCATCGCAGGCCCTCAGCCGGCCGGGTCGGGGCGCTGCGCGGCGTCGCGCAGCGCGGCCAGGAAGCGTTCGGTGGCCGCGGTGGCTTCACGCTCGGCGCGCACCGTGTAGCCCACCGCGCTGACATGGCGCGGGCCGTCGATCGCCAGCAGCGTCAGCAGGCCGGCGCGCGCGAAGCGCTCCACCGCCGAGCGCGGCATCAGCGCCACCACCGGTGCGGTGGCCAGCAACACCAGGTTGGTCAGCATCGACACCGATTCCACGCGCCGCCGCGGCAGCGGCAACCCGGCGTCGTGGAAGAAGGCGCGCACCGCCGGGTAGGCCACCGATTCGGGCGTCGGCACGATCCACTGCAGCTGCTGCAGCTCGGCCAGCTGCAGCTGCGTGCGCTGCGCCAGCGGGTGCTCGCGCCCGGCGACGATGCAAAGGCCCTCGTCGTGCAAGGGCACGTGCGCCAGCCGCGTGCCCTCGGCCTCGCGCGGGCCGCGGGCGGCATCGGCCGGCAGCACGCCGACGACGTCGATCTCGCCGCGCGCCAGCGCCGGGAACAGCATCGCGTTGCTGCCCACGCGCACGGTGACCACGACTTCTGGCGCCTCGCGCTGCAGCCGGTGGATGGCGTCGGGCAGCAGCGTGGCCGACGCGGTGATCAGCGTGCCGACGATGACATGGCCGGCGGTGCCTGCCTGCGCGGCGTTCAACGCCTCGGCCAGCACGCGCAGGTCGGCCAGCATCGTCTTGGCGTGATGCTCGAACAGCCGGCCGAACTCGGTCAGCGCGACGCCGCGCTTGCCGCGCACGAACAGCGCGCTGCCCAGCTGCGCCTCGAGTTCCTGGATCGACTTGCTGACCGCCGGCTGCGTCATCGCCAGCGCGTCCGACGCGGCGAGGATCGACCCGGCTTCGACCACCTTTTCGAACACCGCCAGCTGCTGCAGCCGCAGGCGGCGCGCCAGCGACAGGCGGGAGTGTTTGGGGGGTGTCATCGGCGCGGCGGGTGGGGCGTGGTGCGGGGCGGGGTGTCCGCGCGGCAGCCATTGTGGCTTGCAAGAGTGCCCCGCAAGCGCCGGCGTGGACCCGCTGCGCTACATTGCCTGCATGCGAACGATCGGGCGCACACTGTCGGGCATCACCCCATTGCCGAGCGCCGACGGCTTGCGTCGGGCTGCGCAGCAGCAGGCGATCGCCAGCGCATTCGACGCACGCGCCACCACCGGAATCCCAAAGGGCGTCTACCGCTTCCGCAGCCACGACGAAGCCGACCGGCAGCGCCTGGAAGCGCTGGTGCGTGTGGTCGCGGCAAACGCGCGCACGCTTCGGTGCGGCCGATGAGCGAGGGCAACGACGAAGCCGCCCGAGCGGCCACCGTCGAGGATCCGAAGCGGCTGCTGGCCGCGCTGTCGACCGAACAGGTGGACTACGTGCCGATCGGGGGTTATGCCTTGCACGCGCTGGGTTACCAGCGCGCCACGGTCGACATCGACTTGCTGTTGCGCCCCGAACGCGACCAGGGCGAGCGCGTGCGTCGCACGCTGCTCACCTTGCCGGACAGGGCGGCCGAAGCGCTGGACCCGGCCTGGTTCGTCGAAGGCGACACCATCCGCGTGGCCGATGCCTTCGTCGTCGACCTGATGTTCGATGCCTGCGGCGAGTCGGTCGAATCGCTGCGCGGCCACATCGTGACCATCGATGTGGACGGCGTTGCGGTGCGCACGCTCGACCTCGAAGGTCTGCTGAAGACGAAGCGCACGGCGCGGGACAAGGGCCGCGCCGATCGCGCGGTGCTGGAGCAGGCGCTGCAGGCCATTCGCCGGCGCACGCCGCCCTGACACAAGACAACCGCCGCGCCCGTCGTGCGCGGTGCCGTGTCGTGCCGGGTGCGCGAGGGCAAGCCCGGCCTACTGGAACGCCACCTCGGCAAAGCCGCGCAGCTTGCGGCTGTGCAGCCGCCCCGGCCTTTCCTGGCGCAGCAGCTCGACCGCGCGCATGCCGATGCGCAGGTGCTGGTCGACGCGTTCGCGGTAGAAGGTGTTGGCCATGCCGGGCAGCTTGATCTCGCCGTGCAGCGGCTTGTCGCTGACGCACAGCAGGGTGCCGTAGGGCACGCGGAAGCGGAAGCCGTTGGCGGCGATGGTGGCGCTTTCCATGTCCAGCGCCACGGCGCGGCTTTGGCTGAAGCGGCGCTGGGGCAGGTTGTCGGGCAGCAGCTCCCAGTTGCGGTTGTCGGTGCTGGCCACGGTGCCGGTGCGCAGCACGCGCTTGAGTTCGTAACCCTGCAGCCGCGTCACGTCGGCCACCGCCTGCTCCAGCGCCAGCTGCACCTCGGCCAGCGCCGGAATCGGCACCCACAGCGGCAGCTCCTCGTCGAGCACGTGGTCTTCGCGCACGTAGCCGTGCGCCAGCACGTAGTCGCCCAGCTGCTGCGTGTTGCGCAGGCCGGCGCAGTGGCCCAGCATCAGCCAGGCGTGCGGGCGCAGCACGGCGATGTGGTCGGTGATGGTCTTGGCGTTGGCCGGGCCGATGCCGATGTTGACCATGGTGATGCCGCTGCAGTCGCCGCGCTCGAGGTGGTAGGCCGGCATCTGCGGCAGGCGCGGCGGCGCCACGCCGGGAACGGCCGCGGCATCGCCCGGCAGCGCGGCGCTGCCGGCGCGCCGCGTGACGACGTTGCCCGGCTCGACGAAGCAGTCGTAGTCGGCCTGCGGGTCGGCCATCAGCCGGTGGCCCAGCTTGATGAATTCGTCGATGTAGAACTGGTAGTTGGTGAACAGCACGAAGTTCTGGAA
>CAYZGL010000069.1:0-17473 GCA_964477985.1 uncultured Rubrivivax sp.
CGTGGCGCTCGGCGTCGAACACCTCCAGGCCGTCGATCTTCTCGCTGACGCCGGCAAACTTGATCGGCGCGCCGGTGATTTGCCGCACCGACAGCGCCGCGCCGCCGCGCGCGTCGCCGTCCATCTTGGTCAGCACGATGCCCGTCAGCGGCAGCGCGTCCTTGAAGGCCTTGGCGGTGTTGACCGCATCCTGGCCCTGCATCGCGTCGACCACGAACAGCGTCTCCACCGGCTTCAGCACCGCATGCAGTTCGCGGATCTCGGCCATCAGCGCTTCGTCGATGGCCAGCCGGCCGGCGGTGTCGACCAGCAGCACGTCGATGAAGTGCCGCTTGGCGTGGTCCAGCGCCGCCAGTGCGATGTCGCGCGGCGTTTGCTGCGGCGTGGAGGCAAACCACTGCGCGCCGGCCTGCGCGCTGACCGTCTTCAGCTGCTCGATGGCCGCCGGGCGGTAGACGTCGGCCGACACCGTCAGCACCTTCTTCTTGCGCTTTTCGATCAGCAGCTTGGCCAGCTTGGCCGTGGTCGTGGTCTTGCCCGCGCCTTGCAGGCCGGCCATCAGGATCACCGCGGGCGGCTGCGCGGCCAGGTCGAGATCGGCGACGCCATCGCCCATCGTCGCGGCAAGCTCCTTGTGCACGATGCCCACCAGCGCCTGGCCCGGGTTCAGCGAGCCGACCACCTCCTGCCCCAGCGCCTTGTCCTTGACGCGGGCGATGAAGTCGCGCACCACCGGCAGCGCCACGTCGGCCTCGAGCAAGGCCATGCGCACCTCGCGCAGCATGTCCTGCACGTTGCTTTCGGTGATGCGCGCCTGGCCGCGCATCGTCTTGACGAGGCGCGACAGCCGTTCGCTCAGGGTGGAGGCCATCGGGCTTGGGTCGGCCCGGGCGGCGCGACCGCGAAAGTACACTGTCGCGATGATTCTATCGTCCGCATCGTCGGGCTTTGCCGGGGCCTGGGCGGTGGCGGCGGCAGCGGTGGCTGCTTATGTGGTGGCGGCATTTCGCGGCGCCGCGCAGGTTCGCGGCCTGTCGGCTGCACTGGTCATCGGCATCGTGCTGCACGCCTTGCTGCTGCTGCTGGACATCGGCGGCGTGGGCAACGGCCTCGGCGTGGCCCGCATGGGCTTCGGCCCGGTGGTCTCGCTGACCGTGTGGCTGGTGCTGGCGGTGCATGCCGTCGAGAGCCGTCTGGTGCCGCAGCCGGGCGTGCGCCGCGTGCTCGCCTTGCTGGGTGCGGCGGCGGTGCTGCTGGCCTGGGCGCTGCCTGGAGAGCCGCATGCCCTGGCGGGCTCGCCGCTGGCCCCGTTGCATTGGGTGCTCGGCGTAGGAGCCTACGGCCTGTTCGGCGCCGCCGTGCTGCATGGTGCGATGCTCGATGCCGCCGAGACCCGGCTGCGCCACCACACCGGCGCGCCGGGCACGCTGGGCATGCCGCTGCTGCAGCTGGAGCGGCTGACCTTCCGCTTCGTGCAACTCGGCTTTGCCGTGCTGAGCGCGGCGCTGGTGCTGGGCGTGCTGACCGGCCCGCAGTGGCGCTGGACCCACAAGAACGTGTTCTCGCTGCTGGGCTGGGCCGTGATCGCCGCCTTGCTGGTGGGGCGCAAGCTGTACGGCTGGCGCGGCCGGCGTGCGACGCGCTGGCTGTATGCCGGCGCATTGCTGCTGCTGCTCGCCTACGCCGGGTCGCGCTTCGTGATGCAGTTCGTGCTCGGCCGGCCGGTCGACTGAACGCTTCGTCTTCACCCCTGCGCGATGAAATATCTGGTGGTGCTGCTGGTGGTCGTGGGGGTGGCCTGGCTGCTGCTGCGCACGCGCTCGCGCGACCGCGTGCGCCGCGCGCCGCCCGGGCCGCAGGCGAAAGCGCGCGAGGTCGTCGCCTGCCGCCACTGCGGTGTGCACCTGCCGCGCGACGAATCCGTGGCCGACGCGACAGGCTCGTACTGTTCGCACGAGCACCGCATTGCCGGGCCGCGGCCGCCATAGCCGCTGAACAGCGGGCCCATCGAGCGGGCGGACCGTGCAGTTTGGCGCGATGCCCAAGACATCTGCCTTCGACACATCGAGCCGGGGACGCGCGCTGTTACGAATGTGACGCGCACCGGCCTCGAGCCGCAAAGGCCGCTGGCCCGCACGGCTTGTGCGGCGTCCGGTCAGGATCCTTTGCAAATCAAAGGGTTGCAATCCAAGTGCCGTGCCGACGCGGATGTGCCCCGCGGCCGAGTCCCCGACTCGGGAGCGCCGTTGCGCATGGTGGTGTCAGAGCGGGCTTTCGTCGCGCTTGGCGGCGGTGTGTGGCCCCCTGATTCGTGGGGTGTGAGCCCCGGGCACGGCCAACATAATCGGCGCCGTTCGATCCCAGTCGGTGGCCAGCAGCACGCCAGCGCAGCGCCACCGCCCCCGAGTCAACAGCCACTGCCCGATGCGGATCTTTCGTCACAACCTGGTACCCGGTGCCGCTCCCGGCATCGTCGTCGACATGGTGCTGTGCTACGTGGCTTTGCTGCTCGCGGCATCGTCGCTGACGCACCGCTATTCGACGATCCACACCGTCGACGTGCCGGAGTTGCCGCTGATCCTGGTCGGCGCGACCATCTTCTCGGTTGTGATGGCACTGATGTACGCCATCGTCGGGCTGTACCGTCCGGCGCCGATCTCGCCGCTGTCGGCGGCCGGGCGCACCGTGTTCGCACTTGCGGTCGGCGCCTACATCACCAGCCTGAGCCTGCGCACCGTGGCCGACCGCGGCTACATCGAGCAGCTGCTGCCCGCCGCGGTCACCTATCTGGTGGTCGGTCTGGTGTTCGTGCGTGCCGGTTTGGTGGTGATGCGGCGTGTTGCGCCGCTGCCGCGGGTGCTGATCGTGGGCACCGGCCCCGAGGCGCTGGCACTGGCGCACGACCTGAAATCGGCGCGGCGCAACGGGCGCGACGTGGTCGGCCTGTATGCCACCTCGGCCCAAGGCGCCGATGCGGCGGCCGGCGTGGGCGGCTTGCGGGTGTTCGGCCGCGAGCAGCCGATCACCGAACTGGTGTCGCGCCACGACGTGCAGGAGATCATCGTCGCCGTGCGCGAGCAGCGCGGCGGCGGGGTGCCGATGGACGACTTGCTGGCCTGCCGCATCAGCGGCGTGCCGGTGCGCGACCTGGCCGCGCACACCGAAGCCACGCGCAGCGAAGTGCCGATCGACAGCCTGAAGGGCAGCTGGCTGGTCTACGGTCACGGCTTCGTGCAGGGGCAGATGCGTCAGGCCGTGAAGCGGGCCTTCGACATCGCCAGCTCGGCGCTGCTGCTGACGCTGCTGTCGCCGCTGATGCTGCTGACCGCCGTCGCCATCAAGCTGGAAAGCCCGGGCCCGGTGCTGTACCGGCAGGAGCGCGTCGGCCTGCGCGGCCGCAGCTTCCTGTGCACCAAGTTCCGCAGCATGTGCGTCGACGCCGAAGGCGACGGCGTCGCGCGCTGGGCGATCAGGAACGATCCGCGCATCACCCGCATCGGCGCCTTGCTGCGCAAGAGCCGCATCGACGAACTGCCGCAGCTGTGGAGCGTGTTGACAGGCGAGATGAGTCTGGTCGGCCCGCGCCCCGAGCGCCCGGCCTTCGTCGAAGAACTCAAGCGTCAGATCCCGTTCTACGAGATCCGCCACACCGTCAAGCCCGGCATCACGGGCTGGGCGCAGGTGCGCTACCACTACGGCGAATCGATGGACGACGCCAAGCGCAAGCACCAGTTCGACCTGTACTACGTGAAGAACAACTCGCTGCTGCTGGACCTGCTGGTGCTGGTCGAGACGGTCAGTGTGATAGCGTTTCGCGAAGGCCAGTAGGGCAGGCATGGACGGACAAGCATGGACACGGTCGGCCGCCCGATGATTTCGCGAGCTTGCGGAGACGCTCGGCGCAACCGCTGAAGAGGGGTACTCGATGAGCGACAAGGAACAATCCCTGCCGGCGGGGGGCAGTGCGCGGCGCCGCCTCGTTCGAGGTGCCTTCGGGGTGCCGGCGGTGCTGACGGTGGCCAGTGGCAGCGTGGCTGCGGCCTCCAACATGAACTGCATCGCGAAGTCCGGCACCTTCCCGCCTGTCTACCAGGGAGCCAATCCGCCCACGACGGATACGTTCATCAGGATTCGCGTCTACAACGACCCGGCGAGCAATCTTCGCTACGTGCGGGGCCAGGATGTCGCGGCGCCCTACAGGGTCAATGTGGACCCCGGGTTCATGACGGCCAGCCAGGTGTGGCGCTTCAACGTCAATCAGAATCAAACGGTCGGCAGCCCGAGCAATACCCCGGCGGCGAGCACGCTGGTTGCGGTGAATCGCTGGGCGGCGCTGCGCTTCGATACCAACGGCGTCCTGGTCGGTGTCGGCGACGGTGGCAGCGGCGGGCCCGCCGGCTACGCCGTCACGGGCAGTTGCTGGAATTCTTTCGGCTAACTCACCCCTTGGTTTTCCACCGCGTACCCGGTGTGCTCGTCGAGCCGCTGGGGCCATCTTGGGTGTGCTACAGCCCGGCCTCCGGCCAGACGCACTTGTTGAATGACGAGAGCGCCGCGGTGCTCGAACTCCTGGGCCTGCACGACGGCATGTCCCCGACGATGATCTGCGCGGCGCTGGCCGCCGACAGTGGGGCGGCGGCGAGCGAGATCGAGCAGGTCATGGGCGCGGCGTGGCAGCTGTTGGTCGACACCGGCCTGATCCGGCAGTCGCTGCCCGAAATCACCCCGGCATCGTGACGGGCAGCGCTGGAAGCTTGCGCACGCTGTCTCAGGTACCCGAAGGCGAGGTGCGCTGCGCCTTGGCGGCGCAGGGTCTGTGGTTCGATGTCGGCGTCGCGACCTTGCGCGTGCGCAGCGACGCTGCCGCGCTGGCGCCTCAGCTGCGCTGGGTCTACGCCAACTTCCCATTTCGGCCGGAGGTGCACTGGGCCGATCTGCACATCGAGCTGATGCGCCCGCGCGGCCCGCGCCGCTGGCTGCGCCCGCAGGTGCTGCTGCGCAGCGACGGGTTGCAGCCTTTCGCGCCGTTTGCTGCCGATACGCCATTGCCGCTGCTGGAATGGGGCGCGAACTGGCTCATCGGTCGACGCACCAACGACCTGCTGTTGCTGCACGCGGGCGTCGTCGAGCGTGATGGGCTGGCGCTGGTGATGCCGGCGACGCCCGGGTCGGGCAAGAGCACGCTGACGGCGGCGCTGAGCCTGCGCGGCTGGCGCTTGCTGTCCGACGAGTTTGGTGTGTTCGACCCGCACCGCGGCGAATTCGGCGCGGCATTGAAGCCGGTGGCGCTGAAAAACGAGTCGATCGCGGTCATCCGGCGCTTTGAGCCGAGCGCGCCGATCGGGCCGTCGTTCCCCAAGACGCGCAAGGGCGTGGTGGCGCACCTTGCCGCCACGGCCGGCGCGGTGGCCAGCGTCGGGCAACGGTGCCTGCCGGGCGCGGTCATCCTTCCCAAGTGGCAGGCCGGGCAGCCCACACTGTGGGAGCCGCTCGACGAGCAGGACCTGTTTTCGGCGCTGGCCTTCAACGCGTTCAACTACCCCGTCACCGGCGCCGCCGGTTTCCGCGCCGTGCTCGGCATGGTTCGCCGTTGCCCCGCCTGGCAGCTGGTGTACAGCGACCTCGACGATGCGCTGGCCACGATAGAAAAGGCATGGCCGCAGGTCGTCGAACGCCACCGCGCGGCGTCGGCATGAAGGCCGCAAAGCCTGCCTTGCCGGCGCGTCTGGCGTGGCTCCAAGCCCTGCAGCGGCCGCAGCTGGCACTGGACTGGACGCTGCCCGAGTGGGAGCGCGTCGTGCGGCTCGCGCGGCGCCTGCGGCTGCTGGCGCGCCTGGCGCAAAGTCTTGCCGATGCGGGCTTGCTGCAGCGCATTGCGCCGCAGGCCCGCCGACACCTGATTGCCGAGCAGCGCCTGTCGCAGTGGCGTACGGCGTCGATACGATGGACCATCGAGCGCGTCGCCGCCATGCTCGGCGATGGTGCACATCCGCGCGTGCTGCTCAAGGGCGCTGCCTACATCGGGCAGGATCTGCCCATTGCCGCCGGCCGGCTGCCGTCGGACCTGGACATCCTGGTGCCACGCGCGCAGATTGCCGACGCCCAGGCGCGGCTGGTGCAGGCTGGCTGGCAGATGGTGGAACTCGACGACCATGATCGGCGTTACTACCACGAGTGGAGCCATGAAGTGCCGCCGCTGCGGCACGCACTGTTCGGCATGGAACTCGACCTGCACCACAACATCCTGCCGCCGGTGGCGCGCACCCATGTAGACGCCGATTTGCTGCTTGCGCAGTTGCGCCCGTCGAAGTGGCCGGCGTGGCAGGTGCTGGATCCCGTGGACCAGGTGCTGCACAGCGCGGCGCACCTGTTTCACGACTCCGAACTGCGCGACCGGTTGCGCGACCTTGTCGATCTGGATGGACTGTTCAGGCACTTCGGCGCCGCGCCGGAATTCATGGTGCGGCTGCAGGCCCGCGCGCAGAGGCTGGGCTTGGAAGAGCCGCTGGCGTTGGCCTGCCACTTCTGCGTGAACTGGCTCGGCACGCCGATGGCTGCAGACGCGCTCGAAGCCATCCGCGCCCGCGGGCCGGGCCGCTTGCGCCGGGCTTGGCTGTTGCCATTGCTCGGCGCCGCGTTGACACCCACCGAGCCCGACGACAGGCCATCGCGCCGGCAGCGCCTTGCAGCCACCGTGCTGCTGGTGCGGCACCATCGCCAGCGCCTGCCATGGCGCTTTCTGCTGCCGCATCTGTGGCACAAGATGCGCGCCGGCCAGGGCGCTGCCGCGACCCCGGCGGCGGGCGCACCGCCCTGAGGCTGCTCCGGCCTGCAGGCGATCGACTTCGGGCGCCGTCAGCGCAGGTCGTTGCCCGGCGCCGGGCTGCGTACCGCGCCGCAGGGCTCATCGGCTGGGTGCTGCTGCGCTCGGCTTCGGGCCAGCGTCGATTCGATCAGCGCATACACGTCCTCGACCTTGATCGGCGTGCGCGGCGGCGGCCCGTGCCGCGGCGGCGGCGGCGCCGCTTGCGCGTGTGCCTCGGACGGCAGCCACGGCATTGGCTCGGCCGGTGCCGCCACCGGCGACAGCCGCAGCACGTCGTGATCGAAGCCCGGCAGGCGCGAGCGGAAGCGCTCGAGCCTCGGCCGCGCGCTTTCATCCAGCGCGATCAGGAAACTCGCGTCCGACGATGCCTGCGCTGCGATGGCCTCGATCAGTTCGTTGGCGAACTGCGCGACCCCGGCATCGCCGGGCGGCTGCGCCAGATAGGCCTCGAAGCGGTCGAACACGAAGACGAACTGAAGTTGCTGCTGCGCCAGATGCTGCAGCAAGGCCGCGAAGCTGTCGTCGCCGGCCTCGTCGACGGCGGCGGCGGGCGCGACGGGCGCGATCGCCAGCAGCCGGCGCTTCAGCAGCGCCAGCGGCGCGTCGCCCCAGGCGTCGAAATAGATCGCCAGCTCGCGCCGCTGCCGCTGGCGCGCACGCCGGCGCTCGCGCGGCAGCGCTGGGCCGGCCGCAGCCGGCACCGCGGCGTCGGGCCTGCCGCTGTCGCTGCGGCGCCGCTGCAACAACGGCATCACGCCGTCCTTCAACAGTGCGCTCTTGTCGGCGCCCGGCTCGGCAAACACCCAGGTCAGCCTCGAGGTGCGCAGCATCGCCGCCAGCAGCCGGGCCTCGTGCGCGCGCACGCCGGGCGAAAGCTCGCAGCGGGGTTGCGGGATGCGTTTGGTCACGGCCGGCGGGGGTCTGGAGGGGCCGCGCGCTGCGCGGTCGCCAAGTATGCATGAGGGTAAGCCCGCGCCTGCACGGACAATACGATCCTGTGAAAGCTTTGCCGACGATGTCCCGGTCGATCTGCCTGCGCTGCGGCGCGCCGCGTGATGAATAGCGCCGGCCTCGGCCTGGCCGTCTGGAGCTACGGGCTGGCCGGCGTCGCCTACTCGGCCTTCGCGCTGCACCTGCTGCGCGCCGGTACCTGGCGCCAGCCCGGCCAGTGGGCGAGCCGCTTGTTGCTGCTGGCCGTGGCCGCGTCGGCGCTGTGGGGCTGGTGCGGCGTGGCCGACCCGTTCGCGGCCACGGTGTTGTTCATACGGCTTGGAGCGCAGGCCGACCTGCTGGCCTACGGCGGCTGGTTCGCCTTCTTCCTGGCCTTGCTGCGCCCCTCGGCACAGGCCGGCGCCGCGGCCGGCAGCCGCGGCCTGGCCTGGGTGGCGGCGCTCGTGGTGCTCGGGTGCGGGCTGCTGCAGCTGCTGCTGGCCTTGCGCATCGGCGGCGTCGAGGCGGGCTCGCGGCCGGTGCTGCTGGGCTGGATGGTGTTGCCGGTGCTGGGCCTGGTGCTGGTCGAGCAGCTGCTGCGCAACCTGCACGAGGACGCGCTGTGGAACGCCAAGCCGCTGTGCCTGGGCCTGGGCGCCGTGTTCCTGTTCGACCTGTACCTGTTCTCGCAGGCGGTGCTGTTCCACAGCCTGGACGCCGATGCGGCCGACATCCGCGGCGCGGTGCGTGCGCTGGTAGTGCCGCTGCTGCTGCTGTCGACCACGCGGCGCAAGGGCTGGCTGGTGCGCATCCGGCTGTCGCGTACCGCGGCCTTCCATTCGGCCACCTTGCTGCTGGCTGGCGCCTACCTGCTGTTCATGTCGGCGGTGGGCTACTACGTGCGCTATTTCGGCGGCGAATGGGGCCGCGCGCTGCAGCTGGGGCTGGTGTTCGTCGCGCTGGTGCTGGCGACGACGCTGGCGCTGTCGCGCAGCGTGCGCGCCAGGCTGCGCGTGGTGCTGGGCAAGCACTTCTTCCGCTACCGCTACGACTACCGCGACGAGTGGCTGCGCTTCACGCAGACCCTGTCGTCGCGGCCCTCGCCGCAGCAGATGGGCGAGCAGGTGATCCGCGGCCTGGCCGACATGCTCGAAAGCCCGGGTGGCGCGCTGTGGACCCAGGGCGCCAACACGTCCGCCTTCCGCCAGAGCGCACGCTGGAACATGGCGCAGCGCGACGAAGCCGAGGACGAAAGCGCGTCGCTGTGCAGCTTCCTGCGGCGCACCGGCTGGGTCGTCAACCTCGAGGAATACCGCTCGATCCCGCGCCGCTACGACGGCCTGGCGCTGCCCGCCTGGCTGCTGGGTCTGCGCAACGCCTGGTTGGTCGTGCCGCTGTGCGTGGGCGACGAGCTGATCGGCTTCGTCGTGCTGGCCAGCGCGCGCACCGACATCGAGGTCAACTGGGAAGTCAACGATCTGCTGAAGACCGCAGGGCGCCAGGCGGCGAGCTTCCTGGCGCAGATGCAGGCCACCGAAGCCTTGCTCGAGGTGCGCAAGTTCGACGCCTTCAACCGCATGTCGGCCTTCGTCGTGCACGACCTGAAGAACATCGTGACGCAGTTGTCGCTGATGACGAAAAACGCCCAGCGGCTGCACGCCAACCCCGAGTTCCAGCGCGACATGCTGATGACAATCGAGAACTCGGTGGAAAAGATGCGCCAACTCATGCTGCAGCTGCGCGAAGGCGCCACGCCCCCGGGCGCGGCCTTCGGCGTGGACCTGGGCGCCCTGGCGCAGCGCATCGCCGCCAGTGCCGCGCAGCGCGCGCACCGGCTCGAGCTGGGCCTGGGCGAGCGTGTACTCGCGCGCGGCCACGAGGAAAGGCTCGAGCGCGTGATCGGCCACGTGGTGCAAAACGCCTTCGACGCCACCGGCGCGCAAGGCCGCGTGTGGCTGAAGGTCGACCGCAGCGCGGGGCAGGCGCGCGTGGTGGTCGGCGACACCGGCCACGGCATGTCGCCCGAATTCATGCGCGAGCGGCTGTTCAAGCCCTTCCAGACCACCAAACAGGCCGGCATGGGCATCGGCGCCTACGAAAGCTTCCAGTACGTGCAGGAACTGGGCGGGCGCATCGACGTGCAAAGCGAGCCCGGCAAGGGCACCGAAGTCAGCTTGCTGCTGCCGCTGTTCGAAGCGCACGACGAATCCGCGCTGCACATGGCGAGAGTGCCCTGATGGCCGTGGCAACCGAAGGCGCGCCGGCGCGCTCGCTGCTGATCGTCGAGGACGACCTGGCGCTGCAAAAGCAGATCAAGTGGGCGATGGACCGCTTCGAATCGGTGACCGCGCACGACCGCGAATCGGCACTGGCGCAGATGCGCCGCCACGACCCGGCCGTGGTGACGATGGACCTCGGGCTGCCGCCCGATGCCGATTCGGTGTCCGAAGGCTTCAAGCTGCTCGAGCAACTGCTGGCGGCCGACCCCGACACCAAGGTCATCGTGCTGACCGGGCAGAACGACCAGAAGAACGCGCTGCGCGCGGTGGCGATGGGCGCCTACGACTTCTTCGCCAAACCCTTCGAGCCCGAGCTGCTGAACCTGACGGTGGAGCGCGCCTTCCGCGTGTTCGAGCTGCAAAGGGAAAACCGCCGGCTGCGCGAGCTGCACCAGACCGAGGCCTTGGCCGGCCTGATCACGCGCGACCCCGGGATGCTGCGCATCTGCCGCACCATCGAGAAGGTGGCGCCCAGCACGGTGACGGTGCTGTTGCTGGGCGAAAGCGGCACCGGCAAGGAGGTGCTGGCGCAAGGGCTGCACCAGGCCTCGCCGCGGCGCGCCGGCCGCTTCGTTGCCATCAACTGCGCGGCGATCCCGGAGAACCTGCTGGAAAGCGAGCTTTTCGGCTACGAGAAGGGCGCCTTCACCGGCGCGGCCAAGACCACCATCGGCCACATCGAGACCGCGCACAAGGGCACGCTGATGCTCGACGAGATCGGCGACCTGCCGCTGCCGCTGCAGGCCAAGCTGCTGCGCTTCATCCAGGAGCGCTCGGTGCAGCGCGTGGGTGGGCGGCAGGAGATCCCGGTGGACGTGCGCATCGTCTGCGCCACGCACCAGGACCTGCCGGAGCTGGTCAAGCAGGGGCGCTTCCGCGAAGACCTGTACTACCGGTTGGCCGAGATCGTGGTCGACATCCCGCCGCTGCGCGAGCGCATCGGCGATGCCGCGCTGCTGGCGCATGCCTTTGCGCGGCGCTTCGCGCAGCAGCACAGCCGCTCGATCGGGCTGTCCGAAGAGGCGGTGCGCGCGATCGAAGCGCACAGCTGGCCCGGCAACGTGCGCGAGCTGGCGAGCTGCATCCGGCGTGCGACGATCATGGCCGACGGCAACCAGATCGCCAGCCAGGATCTGGGCCTCGCGGCGCCGGCCGCCGCCGGCGCCGACAACGAATTCGACCTGCGCGCCGCGCGTGAGGCAGTGGAAAAACGCACCATCGTCGCCGCGCTCGGCCGCGCCAACGGCAACATCGCCAAGGCGGCCGAGCTGATGGGCGTCACCCGGCCGACGCTGTACGACCTGATGCAACGTTTGAACCTGAAGTGAGCACCCGATGAAGCCCAAGCCCCTGATCGCCCTGCCCATCGTGCTGGCCATGCTGGCCTTGCCCGGCTGCGGCGACGAGAGCCCCGAAAAGCGCGTCGCCGCCGCCAAGGAATACCTGCAGAAGAAGGACACCAAGGCCGCCGTCATCGAGATCAAGAACGCGCTGCAGGCCAACCCCGAAATGGGCGAAGCGCGTTATCTGCTGGGCTCCACCTTGTTGCAGCAGGGCGACGTTGCCGGCGCCGAGGTCGAGCTGCGCAAGGCGCTGCAGGCCAAGTACGCCGAAGACGCCGTCGTGCCCGATCTGGCGCGCAGCATGCTGATGTCGGGGCAGGCGAAGAAGGTGGTCGACGAGTTCGGCGCGACGCAGCTGGGCAAGCCGGCGGCCAACGCCAGCTTGCAGACCACGCTGGTCGCGGCCTATGCCGCGCTGGGCAAGCCCGAGCAGGCGCAGGCGGCGCTGACGGCCGCGCTGGCGGCCGATGCCAGCCATGCGCCGGCGTTGCTGATCAGCGCACGGCAGAAGGCCGGCGCGCACGACTTCGATGGCGCGCTCGCCGTGGTCGACGGTGTGATCGGCCGCGACGGCGCCAACACCGAAGCCTGGAAGCTCAAGGGCGACCTGCTGCTGTACACCAAGAACCAGCCCGACGAGGCTTTGGCCGCGTACCGCAAGGCGTTGGAGATCGACGCCAAGTACGGCCCGGCGCACGTGGCCATCCTGAGCCTGCTGCTGCAGCAGGGCAAGACGGAAGATGCCGCCAAGCAGCTCGAGCAGTTGAAGAGCTTTGCCGCCAACAGCCCGCAGGCCAAATTCTTCGAGGCGCAACTGGCCTACCAGAACAAGGACTACAAGCGCGTGCGCGAGCTGGCGCAGCCGCTGCTGCAGCAACTGCCCGGCAATGCGCAGCTGCTGCAGCTGGCCGGCGCAGCTGAGCTGCAGCTGGGCGCGGTGGCGCAGGCCGAGATCTACCTGGCCAAGGCGGTGCAGTTGGCGCCGCAGCTGGCACCGGCGCGGCGGCTGCTGATTGCCACCTACGTCCGTTCGGGCCAGCCGGCCAAGGCGCTGGCGGCGCTGAACGCGGCCGCGGGCAAGGACGGCAGCATCGAGCCGGGGCTGTATTCGCTGGCCGGCGAGGTCTACCTGCAAAGCGGTGACGCCAAGAAGGCCGAGGAGTATTTCGCCAAGGCGCTCAAGCTCGACCCCGACAGCGCGCGCAAGCGCACCGCGGTGGCCATCACCCACCTGGCCAGCGGCCAGACCGCCGGCGCGCTGGACGAATTGCAGGACATCGCCGCCACCGATGCGGGCGTCACCGCCGACCTGGCGCTGGTCAGCGTGCATGTGCGCCGCGGCGAGTTCGACAAGGCGCTGGCCGCCATCGACAAGCTCGAGGCCAAGCAGCCCGACAAGCCGATCGCCGCCAACTTGCGCGGGCGCGTGCAGCTGGCGCAAAAGGACAACGCCGCGGCGCGCAAGAGCTTCGAGCGCGCGCTCGAGATCGACCCGAACTTCTTCGCCGCCGCCGCCAGCCTGGCGGCGATGGATCTCGCCGACAAGAAGCCCGACGACGCCAAGAAGCGCTTCGAGGCTCTGCTGGCGAAGAACCCGAAGAACGGCCCGGCGCTGCTGGCGCTGGCGCAGCTGGCCGCGGTGAACGGCGGCGGCAAGGACGAGGTCGCCGCACTGCTGACCAAGGCGGTGGACGCCAACCCCACCGATGCGGCGCCGCGGCTGCTGCTGATCGACCTGTTGCTGCGCCACAAGGACAACAAGCAGGCGCTGAGCGTGGCGCAGAACGCCGCGACCGCGCTGCCGGACAGTGCCGAGCTGCTGAGTGCACTGGGCCGCGTGCAGCAGGTGTCGGGCGACGTCAACCAGGCCATCGCCACCTACGGCAAGCTGGTGGCGATGCAACCGTTGTCACCCGTGCCGTACATCCGCCTGGCCGAGGCGCAGGTGGTCAACAAGGACCTGAAGGCGGCCGAGCAGAGCCTGCGCAAGGCCGTGGAGCTCAAGCCGGACATGCTCGAAGCTCAACGCGGGCTGGTGCTGCTGGCGCTGGACGGCAAGCGCTACGGCGACGCGCTGAAGCTGGCGCGCACGGTGCAGGAGCAGCGGCCGAAGGAACTGGTGGGCTACGCGATGGAAGGCGACATCGATGTGGCGCAGAAGAACTGGGATGCGGCTGCCGCCGCGTACCGCGCCGGCTTGCAGCGCGGCGCCAGCACCGAACTGGCGATCAAGTTGAGCACGGTGCTGGTGGCTGCGGGCAAGGCGGCCGAGGCCGAGCGCTTCCAGGCCGCATGGCGCAAGGACCACCCCAAGGACCAGGCCTTCCTGCTTCACCTGGGTGAGCTGGCGCTGGCGCGCAAGGACTACGTGGGCGCCGAGAAGGCCTATCGCTCCGTGCTCGAGCTGCAGCCCGACAGTGCCATGGCGTTGAACAACCTGGCATGGACCCTGGGCCTGCTGAAAAAGGAGGGCGCGGTGGCCTATGCCGAGAAGGCGAACCAGGTGGCGCCGAACCAGCCGGCCTTCATGGACACCCTGGCCATGCTGCTGGCCGACAACAAGGAGTACACCCGGGCCATCGAATTGCAGCTGAAGGCGCTCGAGCTGCAGCCGGCCAGCGCCGGGCTGCGGCTGAATCTGGCGAAGATCTACGTCAAGGCCGGCGACAACGCCAAGGCAAAGGCCGAACTCGATACGCTGGCCAAGCTCGGCGAGAAATTCCCGGCTCAAGCCGAAGTGGCCACCCTGCTGAAGAGCCTATAGCGCCCAACGGGGCGCGCGGTGGGCGTTGTTGGGGGCGGGGCGCCCGCCCCGCGTACGACGGCCAGTGTCAGTGCAGCGGCGCTGCGGCGCCGGCTTCTGCTGCCCGCACCGCGTCGAGCTCGAACACGTGTGCGATGTCCTCGTCGCACCTGCACAGCCGGCCGATGATGCCGGCTTCGTCCTTCGACGAAAAGAAATGCGGATAGGCGGAGCGTTCCACCGCACTCAACTCGGGCTTGCCGCCGAAGCGGCGGATCTGCTCCTCGGCATGGCACAAGTCGAGCGCGAGCAGCACCGCCGGCGCGTTGACCCGCGGGTTGTGCCGTGCCGCCGCAACGAGCTTGAAACCCAGCATCGTTTCGTAGTAGCGAACGTGGCGCGGGTTCACTTCGATCAGCAGATGCGTCAGGTTCTTGACGCGGTGCGCGTAGATGTACGCCACATGAAACATCGACGCCAGCAGGCGCGGTGAGCGTGCGCGGCGGTCCATCGCCAGCTTGGTGAATTCACAGATCCGGTGGCCCGCATCGCGAAAGCGGTCCACCTCGTCGGGGAACAGCGGCTCCAGCTTCAGCCCGGACGATGAATCCAGGCCGATGGTCAGCGTGCCGATCGCCGAGTCGTGGTCGCTGGCGAGGAAGGTCTTGGCGAGTTCGCACTCTTCGTCGGCCAGGTGCGCGCCTTCGTAACCGCGCGTCGCGTACATGCGGCTCAACAGGCTGCTGGCCGAGCGCCGTTCTCTTGTCGTTTGCGCCGCGCGGATGTTGAACAGCCGCTTGCGATCCGATTCGCAGGGCAGGTCGATGGCGGTCGTCCGCCCGGCCAGCATCGATCGAAACGGGTGCTCGGCGTTCAACGTACGGCCATCGATGTTTTCGTCCAAACCAACCTCCAGCGCACACTCCAAAACCAGCGCGGACTGTGCATTGCAATGCCGCCGCATCCTGTAACAGGTTGAATCGCGCTGGCGGTGACGCCCGGGCCGCGTCACGGTGCAGGCCGGCCCGTCGTGTGGCGTACCGCTGGCAGGACGACACGACCAAAGGCCGCTGACCCGCTTCACCCCACCGTCGACGCTGCCGCCCGATGTGACTTTACACCGGAAACCTGCGGTTACATCTGAGGACATCGACGAAGACCCGTGTTCGAAGTGCCGATAGCCCTGCAGTGGCCTGCAGTCGGCGCCACGCAGACCAGGCAAAGCCGAAGCACACACTCAACAGCACTTTGCGGCGCTGCGCCAGCGTTGCCGACCCGAGGAGTCGCCAGTGGAAGCCAAACCGAAGAGCAGGGATCTGGGCGCGAGCTTCAGCCAGATGTTCGAGCTGATCCCGGCGCTGGATGACGTGGCGCTGGAGCAGGTGTATCGCGTCCGCCACGACGTGTACTGCCGCGACCTGGGCTGGGAACCCGCGCGCGAAAACGGCCTGGAGACCGACGAGTTCGATCGCCATTCACTGCACTGCCTGCTGCGCCGCCGCACGACGGGTGAGCCGGTCGGGTGCACGCGGCTGATCCTTGCGCGCCCGGAGGCCCCCCACCACCCGTTGCCGTTCGAGCACAGCTGCAAGGAGGTACTCGATCGCAGCGTTGCGGATCCCGCCAAGTTGCCGCGCCATACCCTCGGCGAAGTTTCACGACTGGCGGTGCTGAACACCTTCCGCCAGCGCAGGGGCGAAGATTCCTCGGCCGTATCCATGACCGAGGACGATTTCGGCGGCCCCGGGCCGCAAGCGCGGTTCCCGTTCGTGCCGGTGAGCCTGTATCTGGGCGCCGCGGCGATCGCGCGGCGCTTCGGCATCGAGCACGTGTTCGTGCTGACCGAGCCGCGGCTGGCAAGCCATTTCAGCCGCATAGGCTTCGACATCCGGCCCGTCGGCGGCGCGATCGAACATCGGGGGACGCGGGTGCCGTCGCTGCTCAGTTCGAGCAAGGTGGTGGCCGGCCTGCGGCCGCTGATTCGGCCGATGTACGAGGTCATCGAGCGCTCAGTCGATGAGGCGTTCCGGCTCGATCCGAATGCGTGGCGCTGGGTCGCAAGCCGGGCGACACAGATCGCCGCCGAGGAGCCCTTGGCGTTGCCTTGAGATGCTCTTGTCGGGCACGACTCGCCGTGGCACGAACAAGCGGACACGCCGTCCGCCAAGAACAAACACCACCGCCATCGGCGAGCATGTGGAGCGCTTGGCCGCTGGCCGCATCCCGCGCCTGGCCGCTGCGGTCAATAGAGTCATCCCGGCACCGCGAAGGCGGGCTTCAATCCCAGGGGTTGATGACAGGCACGTTGAGCCCCGCAAAGTCCTTAATGTTGCGGGTCACCAGGGTGAGATCGTTGTGCAAGGCCGTCGCGGCCAGCAGCGCGTCGATCGCCGGCAAGGGCCTGCCTGCCTGCGCCATCAAACGGCCCCAACGGTCGGCCGTGGCGGCATCGATGGCGAGCACGCGGCCCACGAAGTAGTTCGGCAGCTCGACCTCCAGCCAGTCCAGCAGGGCCTGCTTGCGAGTGGGCTCCTGCACCCGTTCCAACCCCTTGCGGATTTCCCCCAGCGTCAACACGCTCAGGAACAAGGCCTGGCGCGGGCGCTGCTGCAGCCAGGCCACGACCCGCGGATCGGGGTCTCTGCGCCGCAACTCGGACAGGACGTTGGTGTCGATCAGGTAGCTCACAAGTCCAACTCGCGCGCCAGGCTGCGGTCGCGCTCGAAGCTGATGTCTTCGCTGCCGTACAGAGGCGACCGGCGCATGAAGTCGACCAGTGAGGCCTCATTGCCGCTGAGGCGGTCGAACAACTCCTTGGAGACGACCACGGCCACCGAGCGGCCATGCACGGTGATTTCTTGCGGGCCGTCATCGGCCGCTTGTTTGACCAGCTCGGAGAACCGCGCCTTGGCGGTCTGCAGTTGCCATGTTTGCATGGGCGATCCCCCTTCATTCGCGAAGTCTGACCATACAAGTCAGATCCCGCACTCTAGCCGATTGAAGGAATATGGCCAACCACACTCAAATCCTCGTTGCCATCGAAGGTGCTGACGATGGGCTCGAGCGGATGAGTTCTTCGCATCGCTGCTCGGCGAGTCGGGCCAGGTGCGCGCGGCCAGCGACCGCGCCTTCGCCCAGGCCCGCCAGCGGCTTCACCTGCCGGCGCTGAGCTGGCTCAACGCGCAGTTGCTCGATGGCGCCGAGCGCATGCAGATGGCGCCGCGCTGGTGCGGCTTTCGACTCGTGGCCGCCGATGCCTCGGTGCTGATGCCCGCGGTGCGGGCCTGCCACCGCACGGCCAGCGCCGCCAGCGCCGATCAGCGGCTGTTCGCGCTGTACCTGCCGGGTGCGG
>CAYZGL010000070.1:0-17335 GCA_964477985.1 uncultured Rubrivivax sp.
CGCAGCGCCTTGGCGAAGGTCCAGTCGATCTTCGGGTTGACCTGCACCTGGCGCATGCCGGCCTGGGTGATTTCCACCGGGTCCTCGGCGGTCCAGATCTTGCGATCGGGCCGGTTGATGTGGCCCAGCACCGAATGCAGCGTCGTCGTCTTGCCCGAGCCGGTGGGCCCCACGCACAGCAGCATGCCGTAGGGCCGTTGCGATGCGGCCTTGATGTGCGCCAGGTTGTCGGGCGACAGCCCCAGGTTGTCCAGCGGGATCGGCTTGGCCGAGGCCAGCAGCCGCAGCACCGCGTCTTCCAGCCCGTTGGCGGTGGGGATCGTCGCCACGCGCAACTCGAGGCGCTGGCCGGGCACGAACCTGCCGAAGTTGATCTTGCCGTCCTGCGGCTTGCGCCGCTCGGAGATGTCCAGGTCGCACATGATCTTGATGCGCGCGATCATGGCGCTGCGGTAGGTGTGCGGCAGCTCCATGTAGGGGCGCAATGCGCCGTCCTTGCGGAAGCGGATGCGCACCTTGTCGCGCCCGGGCTGGCATTCGACGTGGATGTCGGACACGCCCTGCACCTGCGCCTCGGCGATCATCGAGTTGATCAGCCGCACCAGCGAGTTGTCGGACTGCTCGATGCTCGGCTCGTCGCTGTCGCCGCCGTCGCCGGCCTGCTGCTGCTCCAGCGTGGCCAGCAGCCTGCCGGCCTCCTCGACGTCGAACTCGGCCGGCGCCGCGTCGCCGCCGCCCGCTGCGGTGGCCACGCCGATGCGCTCGTAGGCGCGGGCGATGGCCGCCGGCAACACATGGACGCGCGCCAGCACCGGCACCACCTTGGTCTGCGCCGCGAACTCCAGCTCGTCCAGCACCGCCGGGCGCGACGGGTCTTCCACCGCCACCACCAGCCGGCCGCTGCGCAGCAGCAGCGGCAGCGCCGGCACACGGCAAGCCACCGTATAGGGCAGCCGCGACAGCGCCTCGGTCTCGGCCGGGAACTGCGCGACGTCGACCAGCGGGTAGCCCATCTTGCGCGCCAGCGCGGTCTGCAGGTCGGCGCGCGTGACCAGCCCGCGGCGCACCAGCAGCTCGCCCAGCGGCACGCTGCGGTCGTCGCGCTGCTGCGCCAGCGCCTGGTCGAGCTGTGCCTGGTCGATGAAGCCCAGCGCGATCAACGCCTCGCCGATGCGCACCATCGGCATGCGCGCCTGCTCGGCGATCGCCTGCTCCAGTTCCGCGGCGTCGACGATCTGCTTGGTCAGCAGCACCTCGCCGAGCCTGCGCGAGCGCAGCTGCTGCTGCTCGGCCAAGGCCTGGCCGACCTGCGCCGCGCTGGCCGCGCGCTGCGCCACCAGCACTTCGCCGATGCGTTCGCCGATCTCGGCGCGCTCGTAGGCGCACTTCGGCACGAACACGCGCTGCACGCTGCCGCGCGTGTCCACCGGCGCGAACAGGTAGATGCCGCCGGCGTCCTCGTGGTGGCCGATGCTCAGCGTGTCGATGGGCGCGGCACCTTTCAGATGCACCTTCACGCCCACGGCCGGGCGCTGCGCCATGAAGCTGCCCAGCGCGCCGTCGTCCTGTGCCGGCGCGGGCAGCAGCGGGCGCAGCAGCGTGAGCTTGCGCAACTGCTCGAAGCGCAGCGGGATCGCGATGCGCGCGGGCGGGATGCGCACCTTGGCCACGCCGGCGGCCGGGTCGAGCTCGAGCAGCGCGCCGTTCATCGTGCGCCCGTTGCTGGCTTCGATCTGGCAGGGTTCGGGCTCGGTCAGCGGCTGCGGCGCCGCGTAGCAGGCATAGGCCGGCGTCGGCCAGGCGAAAGCGCGCGCGGGCGCCGGCGGGGCAGCGTCCTCGGCGCCCACCAGCGACAGCGGCGGTGTGGACAGGTCGGTCATGGTGGTTCCTCGGCGCGGCGGCGGCAGCCGCGCGGCGCGCTCACGCGCGTGCACGGATGCCGCCGATCGTAGGAGGCACTGCGCCGCGCGAAGCCTCGAATTGCGCTGCCGGGCGGGCGCTACACCGGCCGCAGCCGCATGCGCCGGCCTGCGCCGTGAGCGGGGCTGCGTGCGCACCGGCCCGGCGATGCGCCGCCGCGGCGCACCGCGATACTGCGAAGGTGCGCAACTGCGCAACGGCGCCGATACGCCGATGCGCCGATGCGCGACCCGCCGAGCAAGGAGCTGCGACCATGACCCACGACCCCGCGATGCGCTGGCAGTTCTGGATCGACCGCGGCGGCACCTTCACCGACATCGTCGGCCGTGCCGCCGACGGCAGCCTGCGCACGTTGAAGCTGCTGTCCGATGACCCGCAGCACTACGCCGACGCCGCGGTCGAGGGCATGCGCCGGCTGCTGGGCCTGGGCGCGGGCCAGCCGATCACGCCCGAGCAGGTGCAGTGCGTGAAGATGGGCACCACGGTGGCCACCAACGCGCTGCTCGAACGCAAGGGCGAGCGCACGCTGCTGGTCACCACGCGCGGCTTTCGCGACGCCTTGCGCATCGCCTACCAGGCGCGGCCGAAGCTGTTCGAGCGCCAGATCGTGCTGCCCGAGATGCTGTACGAGCGGGTGGTCGAAGCCGACGAGCGCATCGGCGCCGACGGCACCGTGGTGCGCGCGCTGGACGAAGCCGCATTGCGCGGCGCGCTGCAGCAGGCCCGCGGCGACGGCCTGCGCGCCTGCGCCATCGTCTTCATGCACGGCTGGCGCCATGCCGCGCACGAGGCCGCGGCCGCGGCGCTGGCGCGCGCGGCGGGCTTCGCGC
This sequence comes from uncultured Rubrivivax sp., assembly GCA_964477985.1. Taxonomy (GTDB): domain Bacteria; phylum Pseudomonadota; class Gammaproteobacteria; order Burkholderiales; family Burkholderiaceae_C; genus Rubrivivax. Next base: position 2,751 of record CAYZGL010000070.1, read on the forward strand.
AGGTCAGCGCCTCGCACGCGGTGAGCCCGCTGATGAAATTCGTCTCGCGCGGCGACACCACCGTGGTCGACGCCTACCTGTCGCCGATCCTGCGCCGCTACGTCGAGGGGGTGCAGGCGCAGATGCCGGGCGTGCCGCTGTTCTTCATGCAGTCGTCGGGCGGGCTGACCGAGGCGCACCACTTCCAGGGCAAGGACGCGATCCTGTCGGGCCCGGCCGGCGGCATCGTCGGCATGGTGCGCACCGCGGCCGGCGCCGGCCACCACAAGCTGATCGGCTTCGACATGGGCGGCACCAGCACCGACGTGTCGCACTACGCCGGCGAATTCGAACGCGCCTTCGAAACCCAGGTGGCCGGCGTGCGCATGCGCGCGCCGATGATGAGCATCCACACCGTGGCCGCCGGCGGCGGCTCGATCCTGCAGTTCGACGGCGCGCGGCTGCGCGTGGGGCCGCAAAGCGCCGGTGCCGACCCCGGCCCGGCCAGCTACCGCCGCGGCGGGCCGCTGGCGGTGACCGACGCCAACCTGCTGCTTGGGCGCATCCAGCCCAAACACTTCCCGCACGTGTTCGGCCCCGGCGGCGGCGAGCCGCTGGACGCCGCCGGCGTGCGCAGGCACTTCGAGGCGCTGGCCGCGCAGGTGCAACAAGCCAGCGGCCGCGACACGACGCCCGAAAGCCTGGCCGCGGGCTTCCTGCGCATCGCGGTGCAGGCGATGGCCAATGCGATCAAGCGCATCTCGGTGGCGCGCGGCTACGACGTCACCGGCTACACCATGCAGTGTTTCGGCGGCGCCGGCGGCCAGCATGCCTGCGGCGTGGCCGACGCGCTGGGCATGACGCGCGTGTACGTGCACCCGCTGGCCGGCGTGCTGTCGGCCTACGGCATGGGGCTGGCCGACCGCATCGCGATGCGCGAGGCCTCGCTCGAGCTGCCGCTGGATGCGCCGGGGCTGCAGGCCGCACACGCGCGGCTGGACGAGCTGGGCCGTGCGGCGGCCGGCGAACTGCTCGGGCAAGGCGTGCCCGCACACACACTGCAGCGGTGCTGCACGCTGCACCTGCGCTACCAGGGCACCGACACCGCGTTGGCGGTGCCGCTGGCGCCGCCGGTGTCGCCGGGGCAGTTGGAGCAGTTGGAGCAGTTGCGCACGGCCTTCGAGGACGGCTACCGCCAGCGCTTCGCCTTCCTGATGCCCGACCGGGCGCTGATGATCGAGGCGGTGGCGGTGCAGGCCATCAGCCCCGGCGAGGCGCCGGCCGCGGCCCGCGCCGCCGCCGGCGCAAGGCCCGCGGCCCACGCCGTGCCGCCCGACGAGCGCGTGCGCATGTACTGCGATGCCGACGAGGCGCAGCCGGCCGGCTGGCGCGACGCGGCGCTGGTGCGGCGCGAGCGGCTGCGCCCCGGCGCGCGCGTCGACGGCCCGGCCGTGATCGCCGAGGCCAACGCCACCACCGTGGTCGAGCCCGGCTGGCAGGCGCGGCTCGCCGCCGGCGGCGCCCTCGAGCTGCAGCGCACGCGGCCGCGCCGCATGGTGCACGCCATCGGCACCGAGGCCGACCCGGTGATGCTCGAGGTGTTCAACAACCTGTTCATGAACATCGCCGAGCAGATGGGGCTGCGGCTGCAGAACACCGCGCACTCGGTGAACATCAAGGAGCGGCTGGACTTCAGTTGCGCGCTGTTCAGCGCGGCCGGCGAGCTGATCGCCAACGCGCCGCACATGCCGGTGCACCTGGGCAGCATGAGCGAATCGATCAAGACCGTGATCGAGCGCAACCCCGGCATGCGTGCCGGCGATGTCTACGTGCTCAACGACCCCTACCACGGCGGTACGCACCTGCCCGACGTGACGGTGGTCACGCCGGTGTACCTGGAGCCCGCGGCGGGCGCGGCCGGCGCGGCGCCCCGCCCCAGTTTCTACGTCGCCAGCCGCGGCCACCATGCCGACATCGGCGGCAGCACGCCGGGGTCGATGCCGCCGTTCAGCACGAGCATCGGCGAAGAAGGCATCCTGTTCGACAACTTCCTGCTGGTGCGCGACGGCCGGCTGCGCGAGGCCGAATTGCTGGCGCGGCTGCGCGGCGAAGCGATCGGCGGCGCGAGCGCCAACCGCTGGCCGGCGCGCAACCCGCAGCAGACGCTGGCCGACCTGCGCGCGCAGATCGCCGCCAACGAAAAGGGCGTGCAGGAGCTGCGCGCGATGGTGGCGCAGTTCGGCCGCGACACCGTGGCCGCGTACATGCAGCACGTGCAGAACAACGCCGAGGAATCGGTGCGGCGCGTGATCGGCGCGCTGAAGGACGGGCAGTTCGCGCTGCCGCTCGACAACGGCGCGGTCATTCGCGTGCGCGTGCAGGCCGACGCCGCGGCGCGCGAAGCGGTGATCGATTTCAGCGGCACCAGCGCGCAGTTGCCCAACAACTTCAACGCACCCAAGGCGGTGACGATGGCCGCGGTGCTGTATGTGTTCCGCACCTTGGTCGACGACGACATCCCGCTGAACGCCGGCTGCCTGAAGCCCTTGCGCGTGGTCGTGCCCGAGGGCTGCATGCTCAACCCGCGCCCGCCGGCGGCGGTGGTGGCGGGCAACGTCGAGACCTCGCAGTGCGTGACCAACGCGCTGTACGGCGCGCTCGGCGTGATGGCCTCGGGCCCGTGCACGATGAACAACTTCACGTTCGGCAACGAGCGCCACCAGTACTACGAGACCCTGTCCGGCGGCAGCGGCGCCGGTGCCGTCACCGACGATGCGGGGCGCGTCGTCGGCGGCTTCGACGGCACCGCGGTGGTGCAAACGCACATGACCAACTCGCGGCTGACCGACCCCGAGGTGCTGGAATGGCGCTACCCGGTGCGGCTGGAAAGTTATGCGATCCGAGCGGCTTCGGGCGGCGCCGGGCGCTGGCGCGGCGGCGACGGCGGCGTGCGCCGCGTGCGCTTCCTCGAGCCGATGCAGGCGTCGATCCTGAGCAACGGCCGCGAGCACGGCGCCTTCGGCTCGGCCGGCGGCGGCGCCGGCGCGGTGGGCATCAACCGCGTCGAACGTGCCGACGGCACGATCGAGCCGCTGCAGCACATCGGCTCGGTGCAGATGCAAGCCGGTGACGTCTTCGTGATCGAGACGCCGGGCGGCGGCGGCTGGGGCACGCCAGGCGATTGACGCGGATGCGGGGTCAAAGCGCCGGCGCGGCCGCTGCCGGCGCAAAGCGGCCTTCGGCCGCTTTGCGCCTTGGGCGCTATGCACCGCTCCCCCGCGCCCCCTCCGAGAGGGGGCTCCAGTTCGTTCGACCGGTTGGCCTGGCGGCCAACAGAAGGGCGTAGCTGGCCTTCGCCGGCCCCAAGGCCGGCTCGACGGCCATGCTGGAGCCCCCTCTCGGAGGGGGCGCGGGGGAGCCGCATCGATGCGCCTTGGCGCAAAGCGGCCGAAGGCCGCTTTGCGCCGGCAGCACGCGCCCGTTCCCGTGCTTCGAGCGCGAGTCCGTCCGCGCGGACCTGGCGCCGGGCGAGCGCTGGACGGCTGCGTTTAGGGCCCTTTTCCCGCCTTCCGCCGCGGCCGCGCTTCGAATAATCGGTTGCCAACGAAGCCCTCGCGGCGCCACGCGCTGCGACCAACCCGGGTGGGAGAACCCATGTCCACTGCCGCAGCCGTCGACGGCGCAGCACCTGCCAAGACCGGCAAGAAGAAGCTGATCCTGCTGCTCGCGCTGGTGCTGCTGGCGGCGGCAGCGGCCGGCGGCGGTTTGCTGTTCTGGCTCAAGGCCAAGCAGGCGGCGCACGCCGACGACGACGAGCCCGAGGTGCACGCCAGCGCCGACGGCGCCAAGGCCGCGCCGCAGCGCGATCCGAAGGTGGTGCCGGTGTTCGTCGCGCTGGACAACTTCACCGTCAACCTGGCCGACCGCGACGCCGAGCGCTATGCGCAGATCGGCATCTCGCTGGAGCTGGCCGACAGCAAGGCCGCCGACCGCATCAAGGCCTTCATGCCGGCGATCCGCAACAACATCCTGATGGTGCTGGCGCACAAGCAGGCCAGCGAGCTGCTCGAGCGCGCCGGCAAGGAAAAACTCGCCGGCGAGGTGCTGCGCGAGACCGAACGCGCGCTGGGGCTGGAGCCGCTGCCCGCCGATTCGCCGAAGCGGCGCACCGCCGACGCCGAGGCGCGGCCGGTGCGCGCGGTGCACTTCGCCAACTTCATCATCCAGTGACGCCGCGCCAACGCCTCGCATGAACGAGCAGATCCTCACGCAAAGCGAAGTCGACGCGCTGCTGCAAGGCATCACCGGCGAGGGCCCGTCGCCCGAGCAGGAGCAGGCGGCGGCCGGCGACGGGCCGCAGACCTACGACCTGGCGAACCAGGAACGCATCGTCCGCGGCCGCATGCCGACGATGGAGGTGATCAACGAACGCTTCGCGCGCAACATCCGCGTCGGCCTGTTCAACCTGATCCGCAAGAGCCCCGAGGTGTCGATCGGCGGCATCAAGGTGCAGAAGTACGGCGCCTTCCTGCGCGAGATCGTGGTGCCGACCAACTTCAACATCGTCAGCGTCAAGCCGCTGCGCGGCTCGGCGCTGGTGGTGTGCGACCCGAACCTGGTGTTCGCGGTGATCGACGCGCTGTTCGGCGGCGCCGGCAAGTACCACACGCGCATCGAGGGCCGCGAGTTCTCGCCCACCGAGCAGCGCGTGATCCTGCGGCTGCTGCAGACGATCATGGCCGAGTACCGCAAGAGCTGGCAGGGCATCTATCCGCTCGAGCTGGAGTTCCAGCGCGCCGAGATGCAGCCGCAGTTCGCCAACGTGGCCTCGCCCAGCGAGATGGTGGTGAGCGCGTCCTTCACGCTGGAGATCGGCGACAGCAGCGGCTCGATCAACCTGTGTTTCCCGTATTCGACGCTCGAGCCGATCCGCGACGTGCTGTATTCCACCAGCCAGGGCGACGCCGGCGAGCCCGACCGGCGCTGGGTGCAGCTGCTGAAGACCGAGATCCAGTCGGCGCAGGTCGAGCTGGTGGCCACGCTGGCCACCGCGCCGGCCACGGTGGAGCAGCTGCTGTCGTTCAAGCCCGGCGACTTCGTCGAACTGGACCTGGACCCGGTGATCCAGGCCAAGGTCGACGGCGTGCCGGTGTTCGACTGCCACTACGGCACTTCGAACAAGCACTACGCGATCAAGATCGACCAACTGCTGACCGGCTCCAAGCTGAGCTGGCTGGGGGAGACCACGCATGTCCGCTGAGCCGTCTTCCGCGATGCCCGACGACGAGCGCGCCGCCGGCTGGGGCGAGGCCCCGGACGACGAACGCGGCGGCGCGCACGAGGTCGCCAGCGAAGTCGCCGGCGACCACGTCGCCCCGGCGACCTTCGCCAACTTCGCGCCCACCGGCGGCGGCGCCGGCGCGGGCAACGACATCAGCATGATCCTGGACATCCCGGTGCAGCTGACGGTGGAGCTGGGGCGCACCAAGATCCCGATCAAGCACATCCTGCAGCTGGCGCAGGGCTCGGTGGTCGAGCTGGACGCGCTGGCCGGCGAGCCGATGGACGTGCTGGTCAACGGCTACCTGATCGCGCAGGGCGAGGTGGTGGTGGTGAACGACAAGTTCGGCATCCGCCTGACCGACATCGTCACCCCCAGCGAGCGGCTGCGCCGGCTGAGCCGCCACTGAGCCGCCACTGAATCGCCACTGAATCGCCACCGAAGCGCCACCGAATCGCCACCGAAGCTGCACTGATCCGCGATGGCCGTCGACTGGACTCCGCTGCTGTGGTTCGCCGCCGTGGTCGTGCTGATCCCGCTGCTGCTGCGGCTGCTCAAGCGCACGCCGCTGGGCGGCGCGGCGGCGCATGGCGCGATGCGGCAGATCGCGGCGCTGCCGCTGTCGGCGTCGCAGCGCGTGGCCATCGTCGAGGTCGGCAGCGGCGACGCACGGCGCTGGCTGGTGCTGGGCGTGACGGCGCAGGCCATCCACACGCTGCACACCATGGCACCGCAAGACCCGCCGCCGCCCGCGCCGGGGCAGGCGGGCGACCACGGCCGCAGCTTCGCGCCGCTGCTGCGGCGGCTCGGGCGCGACGCCTGACCATGCGCCGCGTTGCCGCCGCCGCGTTGCTGCTGAGCCTTGCCGGCGCGGCATCGGCGCAGGCGGGCGCGGGGCTGCCGCTGGTGGTGGGCCAGGGCGCGGGCGGCACCAGCTATTCGGTGCCGATCCAGACGCTGCTGTTCTTCACCGCCTTGAGCTTCCTGCCGGCGGTGCTGCTGCTGATGACCGGCTTCACGCGCATCGTCATCGTGCTGAGCCTGCTGCGCCAGGCGCTGGGCACGCAGGCCGCGCCGCCCAACCAGGTGATCATCGGCCTGAGCCTGTTCCTGACCTTCTTCGTCATGGGCCCGACGCTGGACCAGGTCTACCAGCGCGCCTACCAGCCCTTCGCCGCCAGCCAGATCGCCTTCGACGAAGCGCTGCAACGCGGCGAGGCGCCGATGCGCGAGTTCATGCTGAAGCAGACGCGCCAGGCCGACGTGATGCTGTTCGCCAGGCTGGCCAAGCTGCCGGCCGAGGTGAAGGGCGAGGACGTGCCGCTGCGCGTGCTGCTGCCGGCCTTCGTCACCAGCGAACTGAAGAGCGCGTTCCAGATCGGCTTCCTGATCTTCATCCCCTTCCTGGTGATCGACATGATCGTCGCCAGCGTGCTGATGAGCCTGGGCATGATGATGTTGAGCCCGGTGCTGGTCGCCTTGCCGTTCAAGCTGATGCTGTTCGTGCTGGCCGACGGCTGGAACCTGCTGCTGGGCTCGCTGGCTTCGTCCTTCGGCTCATGAACGCGCAGCAGGTCTTCACGCTGGGCCAGGAAGGGCTGATGCAGTTGCTGTGGGTCAGCGCGCCGGTGCTGCTGACGGTGCTGGTGGTGGGGCTGGTGGTCAGCATCTTCCAGGCCGCCACGCAGATCAGCGAAGCCACGCTGTCCTTCGTGCCCAAGGTGGTGGCCGCGGTGCTGGTGCTGGCCTTCGCGGGCCCGTGGATGATGAGCACACTGGTCGAGTACCTGCAGCGCACGCTGCAATCCATTCCCGGCGCGGTTGGATGACGCCCCCCAGACGCCTGCGGCGCCGCCCCCCCGGGGGGGAGCGTTCGGCTTGGGGCGGCCCGGCGCCGAAGCGGTGATCACTTTCACCGAAGCCCAGCTGCTGGGCTGGATCACGCCGCTGCTGTGGCCCTTCCTGCGCGCGCTGGCGCTGCTGTCGGTGCTGCCGCTGCTGGGCACGCGCGCGGTGCCGGCACGCGTGCGTGTGGCGCTGGCGGCGCTGATCGCGCTGGCCGCACAGGCTTCGCTGCCGCCGCCTGCGGCGGTGCCTCTCGATTCGTGGCTGGCCTTGCAACTGGTGCTGCAGCAGCTGCTGATCGGCATCAGCCTGGGCTTCGCGGTGCGGCTGGTGTTCGCCGCGATCGAGCTGGCCGGCGAGCTCGTCGGCCTGCAGATGGGGCTGAACTTCGCCGGCTTCTTCGACCCCGTGACGGCCGGCCAGACCACGGCCACCAGCCGCTTCTTCGGCGCCGTCGTCGGGTTCCTCTTCATCGTCGTCAACGGCCACCTGCTGGTCATCGCCGCGCTGGTGAAGAGCTTCGACGCCTTTGCGGTGGGCGACGCGCCCTTCGCCTTCGTCGCCCAGGCGCGGCCCCACGAATGGGGCGCGATGATCTTCGCCACAGGGCTGTGGATCGCGCTGCCGATGGTGGCGATGCTGCTGTTCGTCAACCTGGTGCTGGGCGTGATCTCGCGCGTGGCCGCGCAGATCAACGTCTTCGCCATCGGCTTCCCGATCACGCTGGGCGTGGGGCTGCTGGGCATCCTGCTGACGCTGCCGCTGCTGCAGCAGCCGTTCACGATGGCGCTGGAGCGGATGCTGGCTTACTTCTGATCGGCACGGGGCCGTCGCGCTCGGGCGAGGCCGCGGCCGCCGCGCCCTTCACGCTCAGGGCCGGGCGTGAAAGGCGTAGAAGCGGTCGCGCGCAGTCAGCCGCATCGTGTCCACCTTCGAGTAGCCCGCCTGGTTCAACTGCTCGAGCATCTCGCCCAGCTCGGGCAGCCGGCCGCCGTGCGCGTTGGACGCGCCCCACAGGTTCAGCGCTTCGATGCCGAGGTTGCCGCCCTGGCAGCAGCTGACCAGCAGCAACGCGCCGCCCGCACGCAGCAGCGAGCGGGTCCTGGCCAGCAGCGCGACCCTTTCGTCGACCGCGAAGTAGTAGATGTTGTTGTACAGCGTGACCACATCGAACGCCGGCTCGGCGGGCCGCTCGCGGATGTCGCCGACCTCGATGCGCACGCGCTGCTGCAGACCCCAGCCCTGGATGTTGTGCTGCGCGATGCGCGCCACATCCTGCTGCAGCTCGAGCCCAAGCGCGCTGAGCTGCGGGTTGCGCAGCGCGGCATGGCGGATGTAGATGCCCGAGCCGCAGCCGATCTCGAGCAGATGGCAGCGGCCCGACGCGGGCACGAAGCGCTGCAGCGCCGGCAGCTGGAAAGCTTCGAGCGCGCGCGACGAGCGCGCGGTGAGTTCGCCGTCCTGGTTGTCCAGCCCCCACAGTTCGCCCGCGCGCAGCTTGGCCGGCGTCTGCGTGATCAGCCGGTAGTGCAGGCCGGCGGCTTCCTGCGTCAATGCCAGCGTCGCATCGTTGTGCGGCTGCGCGAGCTGCTTCGCCAGCCCGGCCAGCGCGCAGCCGCGATCACTGCGCAGCAGCAGCCCGAGCCTGCAGCCCATCTGCCGCCACGCCTGCAGCGCCTCGCGCGATTTGGCGTGCGCGGTGCAGCCGGCGGCAAGCGCGTCGAAGGTCAGCGGCCCGGCGTGCAGCCGCTGCAGCAGGCCGGCATCGGCCAGTGCTGCGAGGAAGCTCAGCTTGTAGAACGGCTTGTGCAGCGCGAAGGCCGCGACTGCCGCGCCCAACTGCCGGCGCTCGAGAAGCTCGATGAAGGGCTTGATCGACATGGGGGCGGTCGGACTGCATGCGAGCGGCGCGGCTGCCCGATCGCGCTGGCGCGCTGGCGCGCTGCGCGGGCAGGCGCTGCGCTCAAACCCCCGCGCGCAGCAGCTTCGCCGCCAGCGCCTGCGACAGCGTGTCGGCGCTGTCCTGCAGATGCGCGCGTGTGGCCGCGTCCATCAATGCCTGGTGCTGCAATGCCTTGTGCAACTGCGCCTGCAACTGCAGCGCCTGCACGCGCAGCAGGCTGCGCGCGTCGGCACGCGCCTGCGGGCTCGGGCGCAGCAGCGTGCCGGCGACGCGGTTGAGGTGCTCGCGCTGCAGCTCGCGGCGCGCCGCGCCGATGTTGCCGCCCCTGGCCAGCTCGCTCCAGATGGCGCGGTCGAGCCGCTCGTACAGCTCGGCCAGCTGGAAGGCCTCTTTGGGCCGGTCGGCCTTGCCGACGCCGTCGAGCAGGCGCGCGGCCACCGCGTCGCTCATCAGCGTGGCCAGCACCATGCGCTGCAGCTCCAGCACACGCTGCGCCACCGGGAAGTCGGTGGGCAGCGCCGGGTTCTCGGCGCGCTCTTCGAAGTCCGGCGCCAGCCGGCGCTGCAGCGCCGGTGTCACGGCCAGGGCGTCGGCGGCCAGCAGCTGCGCGGCGATCAGCTGCAGCGCACGGCGCTGCGTGGCGGCGTCGGTGGGCACCATCGGGTCGCGGCCGCTGCCGGGGTGGTCGCGCAGCGTGCGCACGCCGCCGACCTGGCGCACCAGCACGCCCACCGCGCGGCTGGCGTCGGCGATGGCATAGGCCAGCGAGCGGCGCAGCACGGCGTAGCCCTGGTCGGGGTCGAGCGCGCGCCGTTCCTGGCGCGCGAACAGCTCGCGCGCGATCTCGAGGCGTTTGGCGGCAAAGGCGATCGGGTCGGCGCCGAGGTCGAGCTGGAGGGTTTCGGGGTCGATGCCCAGCGCCGCATCCTCGTCTGTGCCGTAGGCCAGCAGCGGCTCGCTGCTGCGTGCGGCGATGCGCCGCAGCTCGGCGTCTTCGTCTTCGGGGGCGACCGGCTTGTACGCGTATTCGATGACCCAGTAGTCGTAGGGCCCGAGCGTGGTCATGAAGGGCGCGCCGCCGCGCTGGCCCGGGCGCGGCAGGTTGATGGCGTTGTATTCCATCACCGAGCCGGCGGTGCCGTGCTCGCGCGTGAACTCGGCGTCGGCCAGCTGCTGCTCGCTGTACACGCGCGAGGCGCGGAAGTTGTGGCGCAGCCCCAGCGTGTGGCCGACCTCGTGCATCAGCGTGTCCTTGATGTAGGCGCGCACGAAGGCCTCGGCCTGCGGGCTGTCGGGCTCGAGTTCGCCGCGCGCGGCCATCAGGTCCAGCGCATAGCCCAGCTGCTCGGCCGCCATGTCGCCGTACCGGCAATGCCGCAGCTGCGCCGGCGGCGCATCGCCCGCTGCGGCGCCGGCCCCCGGTGCCGCGTCGAACGCGGCCGCGCCGGCCAGCGTCTGCGCGCGCAGGTTGCGCTGCGAGCGCGCGCTCAGGCTCTCGAAGCCGATGACGGCGTCGAGGATCTCGCCGCTGCGCGGGTCCACGTGCTTGGGCGCGATGGCGCCGAAGGCCGGCACCGCCGACGCGAGCCAGCGCACCGAGCTGACGCCGAAGTCCAGGGTGTCGAATGCGGCATCGTCGGGCTGCTGCTCGACGACGATCGCGCCCTTGAAGCCGATGCGCTCGAAGGCCTTGTTCCATTCGAGGATGGCCTCGGCCACCACATCGCGGTACTTCAGCGGCACGTTGCGGTCGATCCAGTAGGTGATCGGCTCGACCGGCTCGGACAGCGCTGCATCCGGCTGCTTCTTTTGCAGCCGCCAGCGCTCGACCATGCTCACGCGCGGCGAACGCGCGAGGTCGTCGCTGTAGTCCAGCACCGACTGCGTGGTCAGCCCCAGCCGCGCGTCGGCGCGGCGCGCGCGCATCGGCGTGTCGGGCAGCGGCGCCAGCGAATAGTGCTGGCCGACGAACAGGCTGCGCGTATCGGGCACGTAGCGCGGCACGATCGGCAGCGGCGTGCCCGGCGGCGCCCCCGGCTGCGGCACCGCGATGCTGCCGGCGTAGTAGTGGTGTTGCGTGCTCACCTCCAGCGAGCGCGCCGAGCCGCGCACCGCGACGATGCTGCTGTGGCGCGGATCGAGGCTGTAGCCCTGGCGGAACGCGCGCTGCAACTGCATCGCCACGCCCTGCAGGTCGGACAGGAACAGCGTGCTGGCATCGACCAGCACCGTGGCGCGCTGCGGGTGCGGCTGGCTCGCCACCGCCATGCTGCCCAGCAGGCTGGGGGAGAACGACGCCGCCACCGCGCGCGCCTCGGGGCTGCCGGGTTTGGCGGTCACGTCCGTGTTGCGCGACTGCAGCCGCACCGTGTGGTGCACGCGCACGAACTCCACCACCTGCGGCCCGCCCGCGCCGCTGACGCCGTAGGCCATGAGCCCGCCGAGCACGAAGGCCTCGCCGATGCCGGTGGCCAGCTTCGGCGACCACATGTAGGGCTTGCCGAACTGCTCGGGCGCCAACTCCAGCCACAGCTTGTCGTCCTTTTGCCAGGCCACGATCGGGCCTTCGATGCGCTTGGCGTCCTTGATCACCAGCTCGAAGGGCGGCACCAAGGCCGGCGGCGGGGCCGCTGCAGGCCGCGCTGCGCCGTTGGCCGCCGCGCCGTTGGCAGCACCGCTGGCGCTGCTCGCGGCCGGTGCGGCCGGTGCGGCCGCAGCCGCCGCCGTGGCCGGCGGCTGCGGCGGCGCGCTCGCACAACCCAGCAGCGCCAGCGCGGGCAGCGCGATCGACCAACGGCAGAACAACGGGCGGACGAGGGGCATGGCGGCAGACAAGGGCTGGCGGCAGCGCAGCAACCAGGGTGACAAGGTGGGCGGCGCGGTGCCGGTGGCCGGGCTGGGCATCGGAGTCGATGTCGGCCGCTTGGTTCAGCCGCCGCTGCGGCCGCACGGCGCATTGTCCCGTACGGCCGCACCCGCCGCCGCGCCCCGGCGCAATACCGCGGCGATGCGCCCGGCCAGCAGCAGCCCGACCCAGGCACTGCCGCCGGTGACCACCCAGGTCCATTGCCAGCCGCCGCTGCGCGCGGCCACCCAGGCCACCAGCGGCGGGCCGGCAAACTGGCCGAAGGCCGACCACTGCTGCGCCCAGCCGACCACGCTGGACAAGGTGTGCTCGTTGGGCGCCACGCGCACCATCAGCGCGAACAGCGTCGACGGGATCAAGCCGCCGACCATCGAGAACAGCAGCACCGCCGCGTAACGAGCGCTCGGCGGCAGCGCCACGCCGCCAAGCTCGGCAAAGGCGGCAAACGCGGCCAGCGCCATGGTCGCAAAGCCGATGCGCAGCAGCCGCGTCGGCGCCGCGCCGGCCTGCAGCAAGCGCCCCGCCGCGATGTTGCCCGCCATGTTCACGGCCGCGGCCAGCGCGGTCAGCAAGCCGGTCATGGCACCTGACACGCCGGCTTGCAGGTAGATCGACGGCAGGAAGCCGATCACCGCCAGCCACTGGCCGGCGTAGACGGCAAAGCTCAGTGCCACCAGCCACGGCCCCGGCGCACCCAGCGTCAGGCGCAGGCGCTGCCACAGGCCCATCGCGGCGGGCGCGGTGCTGCGTCCTGCGGCGCCGGGCACCGCGCGCGCCAGCCACAGCGCCATGGCCAGCGAGATGCCGCCCAGCAGCCACCACCACGAGCGCCAACCGAAGGCATCGATCCACACCGGCCCGGCCAGCAGCGCCAGCGCGGCGCCGAAGGGCATGTAGCTGCCCCACAGGCCGAGCACGCGGTTCAGCCGCTGCGGCGGCACCAGCCGGCGCAGCAGCCCCGGCGGCGGCAGCACCACCAGCAGGAAGCCGAAGCCCTCGCAGGCGCGCAGCAGCATCAGCAGCGGCACCGCGTCGACCATCGCGCCGGCCGCGCTGGCCAGCGACAGCACCAGCAAGCCGCACAGCATGCTGCGCTTGCCGCCCAGCGCATCGGCCAGCACGCCGAAGACCACGCCGGCGGCCATGCCGGCGGTCTGCACCAGCGACAGCAGGAAGCCGGCCTGCAGCAAGCTGATGCCCAGGTCCGCCTGCAGCGCACGGATGGCCGGCGGCAGCTTGGCGATGTGCAGCGCCGCGCTGACGGCGGCGAGGATCACGACCGCCGCCGCGCGCCCGGGCGCTGCGGCATTGCTTGTCAAGTCAGTCTTTCCTGGCGCTGCGATCGTCAGCGCGGCGCATTGCCCACCAAGCGACCGCCGCGGAACCGGCTTTAGCTGCGACATCACATCGCTGGCGCGATAGGAGTCTGCGCTGAAGCGCAAGCGCTTTGCCGGGCCGCCAGACGGGCCCTGCAGGCCGCGCCGGGGCTGACGCCCCTGCCGCTCGCTAGGCATGAAAGGTCCACTGGACCTTTCATGTCCGGGCTCGCCCCCCTGGAGGGGGCGCGCGAAGCGCGCAGGGGGTGGGTCATTTAAGGGCCTTGAAGCGCAGCCGGTGCGGCTTGGCGCCTTCTTCGCCCAGGCGCTTCTTCTTGTCGGCCTCGTACTCCTGGTAGTTGCCGGGGTACAGGAACCACTGGCTGTCGCCTTCGGCCGCCAGGATGTGGGTGCAGATGCGGTCGAGGAACCAGCGGTCGTGGCTGATCACCATCACGCTGCCGGCGAACTCGAGCAGCGCGTCTTCCAGCGCGCGCAGCGTCTCCACGTCCAGGTCGTTGCTCGGCTCGTCGAGCATCAGCACGTTGCCGCCTTGGGCCAGCGTCTTGGCCAGGTGCAGCCGGCCGCGTTCGCCGCCCGACAGCTGGCCCACCAGCTTTTGCTGGTCGTTGCCCTTGAAGTTGAAGCGGCCCAGGTAGGCGCGGCTGGGCATGACGAACTTGCCGACGACGATGTTGTCCAGCTCGCCCGACACGTCCTGCCACACCGTCTTGTCGTTGGCCAGGCTCTCGCGGCTCTGGTCGACGAAGGCCAGCTTGGCGGTCGCACCGATCACCACCTCGCCCGAATCGGGCTTCTCCGCGCCCTGGATCAGCCGGAACAGCGTGGACTTGCCGGCGCCGTTCGGGCCGATGATGCCGACGATCGCGCCAGCCGGGATCTTGAAGCTCAGGTTGTCGATCAGCAGCCGCTCACCGAAGCTCTTGCTGACGCCGTTGAAGTCGATCACCTGGTTGCCCAGCCGTTCGGCCACCGGGATGAAGATCTCGTTGGTCTCGTTGCGCTTCTGGTATTCGACGTCGCTCAGTTCCTCGAAGCGTGCCAGGCGCGCCTTGCTCTTGGTCTGGCGGCCCTTGGCGTTGGAGCGCACCCACTTCAGCTCTTCCTTCATCGCCTTGGTGCGCGCGTCCTCGGTCTTCTGCTCCTGCTCGAGGCGCTGTTCCTTCTGGTCGAGCCAGTCGGAGTAGTTGCCTTTGTAGGGGATGCCGCGGCCGCGGTCGAGCTCGAGGATCCACTCGGCCGCGTTGTCCAGGAAGTAGCGGTCGTGGGTGATCGCCACCACCGTGCCGGGGAAGCGCTTCAAGAAGATTTCCAGCCACTCCACCGATTCGGCGTCGAGGTGGTTGGTGGGTTCGTCCAGCAGCAGCATGTCGG
>CAYZGL010000071.1:0-17058 GCA_964477985.1 uncultured Rubrivivax sp.
CCGAACTGCCGCGCCATGCGCCGCGCGCGCGCGCGCAGCTCGGCCGAGTTCAGCGCCGGCGTCTCGTCGATGAACAACTGCACGCGCCCCAGGCGGTCGACCGCCTCGGCCAGCCGCTCCCATTCCTCGTTGCGCAGCGCGCCGGTGCGCAGGTGCTGCTGGTCGATGCGGCCCAGCGAGCCGACCATGCGCAGCGCCAGCTGCGACGCGCCCATTTCCATCGAGAACACCAGCACCGGCAGGCCCTCTGCCACCGCCACGTGTTCGGCGATGTTCAGCGCGAACGCGGTCTTGCCCATCGACGGGCGCGCCGCCAGCACGATCAGGTCGCCCTTTTGCAGCCCCGCGGTCATGCGGTCCATGTCGTAGAAGCCGCTGCGCACGCCGGTGACTTCTTCGGCGCCGTTCTCGGCCAGCTCGTTGACGCGGTCGATCAGCGCGGTCA
Organism: uncultured Rubrivivax sp.; assembly: GCA_964477985.1. Taxonomy (GTDB): domain Bacteria; phylum Pseudomonadota; class Gammaproteobacteria; order Burkholderiales; family Burkholderiaceae_C; genus Rubrivivax. Next base: position 446 of record CAYZGL010000071.1, read on the forward strand.
CCAGCTTGTCGATGCCCTGAAAACCCTGGCGCTGACGCGAGCCTTCCTCGCCGATCTTGAAGATCTTGCTCTCGGCCTCGTCGAGGATCTGCGTGACCGGCCGGCCCTGGGTGTTGAAGGCGGTGGTGGCGATCTCGTCGCTGGCGGCGATCAGTTTGCGCAGCACGGCGCGCTCGCGCACGATCTCGGCATAGCGCCGCATGTTGGCGGCGCTCGGCACGCTTTGCGCCAGCGCGTTCAGGTAGGCCAGCCCGCCGCAATCGGCCGCCTTGCCCTGGGCCTGCAGATGCTCGAACACGGTGATCACGTCGGCCGGCTTGCCGGCGCTGACCAGCGCGCCGACGGCGGCGTAGATCAACCGGTGCTCGTGGCGGTAGAAGTCGCTGTCGCCGAGCAGATCGGCGGCGCGGTCCCAGGCCAGGTTGTCGAGCAGCAGCCCGCCGAGCACGCTTTGCTCGGCCTCGTTGGAGTTGGGCGGCACGCGCAGCCGCGCGACCTCTTCATCGCGCGGGCCGCTGTCGCGGGAATCGAGCATCGCAGGCATGGTCGCTTTGTGAGCAAGTCTGTGGATAGGCTGGGCACCGGCGGTGGGCAAGCCGCACGCCAGAAACGCGAAGGCCGGCTTGGCAAGCCGGCCTTCGTGAACGACGGGCCCTCAGGCTAACGCCGTCAGTCGACCTGCGCAACCACCTGCACGGTGATCTCGGCCACGACGTCGGTGTGCGGCGACACCGACACCGGATGCTCGCCGGTCACCTTCAGCGGGCCGTTCGGCAGCCGCACCTGCGACTTCGCGATGGTGTAGCCCATCTTGCCCAGGCCTTCGGCGATGTCGGCGTTGGTCACCGAGCCGAACAGCCGGCCGTCGACGCCGGCCTTCTGGCTGATGCGCACCACCTTGCCGGCCAGCTGTTCCTGCAGCGCCTGCGCAGCCGCCAGCTTGTCGGCGGCGGCCTTTTCCAGCTCGGCGCGGCGCGTTTCGAACTCCTTGATCGCGGCGCCGGTGGCGCGGCGCGCGCGCTTGGTCGGGATCAGGTAGTTGCGCGCGAAGCCGTCCTTGACCTTGACCACGTCACCCAGGTTGCCCAGGTGGGCGATCTTCTCCAGAAGAATGATCTGCATGGCGGCGTCCTTTGGTCAGACCTTGTGCTGGTCGGAGTACGGCAGCAGCGCGAGGAAGCGCGCACGCTTGATGGCCGTGGTCAGCTGGCGCTGGAAGAACGCGCGCGTGCCGGTCAGGCGCGCCGGCGTGATGCGGCCGTTGTCGCCGACGAAGTCGCGCAGCGTGTCGATGTCCTTGTAGTCGATCTCCTTGACGCCGGCGACGGTGAAGCGGCAGAAACGCTTGCGGCGGAACAGCAGCGACTGCTGGTTGCGCTTCGGGCGCTTGTCCTTGGAAAACCGGCCTTTACCACGTGGCGGGGGCATAGAAAACTCCTCGTGAATCTGTACAAACGTTCAATGACGCGTGATCAATGGATGGCAGGCGCGAACTCGGTGACATGGAACAGCAGCCCGCGCCCGTTGCGCGCCGCGGCCAGGAAGCCGGCGAACTGGCCTTCGCTGCCCAGCGCCAGCGCGGTCAACGGCTCGGCGATGCGGCCGATGGCCACGGCGCGAAGCTGCAGCGCGACCTTGCGCGGCTGGCCGTCTTCGCTCAACTGCGATTCGTGCTTCAGCTCGAAGTCCAGCGCGGGCAGCCCTGCCGGGGTGTAGCGCAACGCACGGCGCTCGACCAGGCGCGCTGCCAGCACCAGTCGGTTCAGGCCGCGGCTCCTTGCGGCTGCGATGGCGCTTGCGCCGCCTGGCGGCGCTCTTCCTTGTCGCTGTTCTTCATCATCACCGACGGCGTGGTGATCGCGGCTTCGCGCGCCACGGTAAGGTGGCGCAGCACCGCGTCGTTGAAGCGAAAGCCCGTTTCCAGCTCGGCCAGCGTTTCCTTGCTGCACTCGATGTTCAGGCACAGGTAGTGCGCCTTGGCCAGCTTCTGGATCAGGTAGGCCAGCTGGCGCCGCCCCCAGTCCTCGACCCGGTGCACCGTGCCGCCGCCGGCGGCGACCAGCGTCTTGTACCGCTCCAGCATCGCGGGAACCTGCTCGCTTTGATCCGGGTGGATCAGCAGGACGATTTCATAGTGACGCATCGACACTCCTTGTGGATTCCATGGGTGGAAGCTGCCCCGTGGCGTCGGTGCAGGTGCATGGACCGAGGGCCATGCCGCCGTGCAAGTGGGTGCAGCAAGGGAAAAGCCGGCGATTGTATCGCGTCGGCTCGGGTGCCCTACTCTTCTTCGGCCACGCCGTGCTCGCGGTCGAGCCGGGTCATGTAGTGGGCGTAGAACGCGACGATCAGCAGGTACACCAGCAGCGCGCCCTGCGCGGCCACCCACCAGCCGAAGGGCCAGCCGCAGAAGGCGAACGACAGCTCGCGCGCGAAGTACGCGACGACGAAGGTCACCACCAGCCACACCAGCATCAGCCACGCGGTGACGCGCCGGGTGCGCGACCAGTAGCGGCGCAGGTTGTCGTCGAGCTGCATGGCCTCAGTCCCGCGGCAGCGGCCCGATCTCGCGCTGCAGCTGCGCCGCCACCTTCGGCTCGAAGCCCTGCAGGTGGCGCACGATCTGCCACGCGCGGTCGTGCCGTCGCGCCTCGGCGTGCACGCGCGCCAACTGGTACCAGCCGTACGGGCTCATCGGCTGCAGTTCGGTGTTGCGCTCGAGGGCTGCGACAGCCTCGTCCAGCCGCCGCAGCCTGATCTGCACCAGCGCCATGCCGTACCAAGCGCGGTCCAGCCCGGCGTCGAGCGCGGTGGCGCGGCCAAAAGCGTGCAGTGCGGCATCCAAGCGGCCGAGCCGGTCGAGCACGAAACCCTGGTTGAACCAGGCCGCGGCGTTGCCGGGCTGCACTTGCAGCAATGCTTGCAGATCGCGCAGCGCCTGGGCATGCCGGCCGGCCTGCGCGTGCAGATGGGCGCGTTGCGCCAGCGCAGCGGCGTCGCAGGCAAAGCGCCGCAGCAGCCGGTCGAGTGCGGCGATCGCGCGATCGTCGCGGCGCAGCAAGCGCCAGAACGCGGCCCGCGCCGCCAGCCCCCGCCGCCGCAGGCGATTCATCGGCACGACTGCATGCCAACGCGCAGGCACAGCGCGATCTTCCAGAAGGTCACGGCGACATACGCGCCCAGCAGCAGCGCGAAGGTCAGCAGCGGCACATGGCGGTCGGCCACACGCGCCGGCGTCGCTGCGCGCACCAGCCGGGCGAACGGCCGGCCCACCGCGCGCAGCACGCGGTAGAACACATTGCGATCGCGCCGCGCGCCGGCCAGCAGATGCAAGGCACCCTGGCCCAGCAGGCCCAGCAGTGCGATGTACAGCACCAGCTGCAGTACATCGACGAGCAGCAGCAGCATCGCGCAAGCGCCGATCGGCTCAGCGCTGCGCCGCCAGCCGCTGCCAGGTGTCGATCACGCTGTCCGGGTTCAGCGAGATCGACACGATGCCCTCCGCGGCAAGCCAGTCGGCGAAATCGGGGTAGTCGCTGGGGCCCTGGCCGCAGATGCCGACGTACTTGCCGCTGGCGCGGCAGGCCGCGATGGCACGCGAGATCAGCGCCTTGACCGCCGGGTCGCGCTCGTCGAACTCGTCGGCCAGCTGCTCCAGGCCCGAATCGCGGTCCAGGCCGAGGGTCAGCTGCGTCAGGTCGTTGGAGCCCACCGACATGCCGTCGAAGTGCTCGAGGAACTGGTCGGCCAGGATCGCGTTGCTCGGCACTTCGCACATCATGATCAGGCGCAGCCCGTTGACGCCGCGCTTCAGGCCGCGCTCGGCCAGCATCTCGGCGACCTTGCGCGCCTGGCGCACGGTGCGCACGAAGGGCACCATGACCTCGACGTTGACCAGCCCCATGTCGTTGCGCACGCGCTTGAGCGCCTCGCATTCCATGGCGAAGGCGTCGGCGAACTCGGGGCTGACGTAACGCGACGCGCCGCGGAAGCCCAGCATCGGGTTTTCCTCGTCGGGCTCGTAGCGACCGCCGCCGATCAGCTTGCGGTACTCGTTGGACTTGAAGTCCGACAGCCGCACGATCACGGTCTTGGGCCAGAAGGCCGCGGCGATGGTGGCGATGCCCTCGGCCAGCTTGTCGACATAGAACGCGCGCGGCGACGCATGGCCGCGCGCCACCGACTCCACCGCCTTCTTCAGCTCGGTGTCGATGTTCGGGTAGTCGAGGATCGCCTTCGGGTGCACGCCGATGTTGTTGTTGATGATGAACTCGAGCCGCGCCAGACCGACGCCCGAGTTCGGCATCTGCGCGAAGTCGAAGGCCAGCTGCGGGTTGCCGATGTTCATCATGATCTTGATCGGGCAGTACGGCATCTCGCCGCGCTGCACCTCGCTGATCTCGGCCTCGAGCAGCCCGTCGAACACGCAGCCGGTATCGCCCTCGGCGCAGGACACCGTGACCAGCGCGCCGTCGTGCACCTTGTCGGTGGCGTCGCCGCAGCCGACCACCGCCGGGATGCCGAGTTCGCGCGCGATGATCGCCGCATGGCAGGTGCGCCCGCCGCGGTTGGTGACGATGGCGCTGGCGCGCTTCATCACCGGCTCCCAGTTGGGGTCGGTCATGTCGGTCACCAGGATGTCGCCGGCCTGCACCTTGTCCATCTCGCGGATGTCGTGCACCAGGCGCACCGGGCCGGTGCCGATCTTCTGGCCGATGGCGCGGCCTTCGGCCAGCACCGTGTTCTTGCTGCGGTCGCCCTTGAGCTTGTAGCGCTGCTCGACCTTGCCCTCGCCCTGGCTCTTCACCGTCTCGGGGCGGGCCTGCAGGATGTACAGCTTGCCGTCCTGGCCGTCCTTGCCCCATTCGATGTCCATCGGCCGGCCGTAGTGCTGTTCGATGATCAGCGCGTAGCGCGCCAGTTCGATCACGTCGGCATCCGACAGCGCGTAGCGGTTGCGCATCTCCGGGGCGCAGTCGACGGTGCGCACCAGCTTGCCGCTGGCCTGGCGCTCGGCCTCGCTGGCGAACTCCATGCGCACCAGCTTGCTGCCCAGGCTGCGGCGGATGACGGGAAACTTGCCGGCGCGCAGGCTCGGCTTGTGCACGTAGAACTCGTCGGGGTTGACGGCGCCTTGCACCACCGTTTCGCCCAGGCCGTAGCCGGCGGTGATGAAAACCACGTCCTTGAAGCCCGATTCGGTGTCGATGGTGAACATCACGCCGGACGAAGCCAGGTCCGAGCGCACCATGCGCTGCACGCCGGCCGACAGCGCCACGTCGCCGTGCGCGAAGCCCTTGTGCACGCGGTAGCTGATGGCGCGGTCGTTGTACAGCGAGGCGAACACCTCCTTCATCTTGTGCAGCACGTCGTCGATGCCGACGACGTTGAGGAAGCTCTCCTGCTGGCCGGCGAAGGAGGCATCGGGCAGGTCCTCGGCGGTGGCCGACGAGCGCACCGCGAACGACGCCCCGGGATGGTCGCGCGTCAGCAGCTCGAACTGCGCGGCCACCGCGGCACGCAGATCGTCGGGGAACGGCGTGTCGACGATCCATTGGCGAATCTGCGCGCCGGCCTCGGCCAGTGCGCGCACGTCGTCGGTGTCCAGCGCTTCGAGCCGCGCCTGGATGCGCCGCGCCAGGCCGTCGTGCTGCAGGAACTGCCGGTACGCATGCGCGGTGGTGGCAAAGCCCCCCGGCACCGCCACGCCGGAGGCGCTCAACTGGCTGATCATTTCGCCGAGCGAGGCGTTCTTGCCGCCCACCGACTCGACGTCGGTCATTCTCAGTTGTTCGAACGGTACGACCAGGGCGGCCGCCAGGGCGGTTGCAGACATGGGAGGGCTCCGTGATGTGGCAAAAGCTTTGCTCCCGGGGGCGCGTTGCGGCCAGACACGGCAATGTCTTGTGCTTGTTGGGCGCCGTGGGTCCGCATGTCCGAAGGGTGGTCGCGCGCAGGGGCAGTCGGCGCCGATTTTAAGGAGTTCCTGCCTATCATCGCGCCTTCGCGGCAAGTGCTCGCGCCAGCGCCGAAGGCCATGCCCAATCGCACCGTGTTCTTCGTCTCGGACGGCACCGGCATCACCGCCGAGACCTTCGGCAACTCGATCCTCGCGCAGTTCCCCACACGCCCGCGCCATGTGCGCCGGCCGTTCATCGATTCGGTCGACAAGGCACAGGTGGTGCTGTCGGAGATCAACGATGTGGCCGCGCACGAGGGCAAACGCCCGATCGTGTTCATCACGCTGGTGGACGACGACATCCGGCGCGTGCTGACCGCCGACACCTGCAAGGGCCTGGTGCTGGACATGTTCCGCACCTTCGTCGAGCCGCTGGAAGACGAACTCGGCGTGAAGTCCAACCACCGCATCGGCCGCTTCTCGGACGCGGCGCAAAGCGAGGAATACCACGACCGCATCGACGCGATCAACTTCTCGCTGGCGCACGACGACGGCCAGTCGGCACGCAACCTGCAAAGCGCCGAGGTGATCCTGGTGGGCGTCAGCCGCAGCGGCAAGACGCCGACCTCGCTGTACCTGGCGATGCAGCACGGCATCAAGGCCGCCAACTATCCGCTGATCCCCGACGACTTCGAACGCGGCCACCTGCCGCAGTCGCTGGCCCCGCACAAGGACAAGTGCTTCGGCCTGTCGATCGACCCGCAGCGGCTGGCGCAGATCCGCAACGAACGCCGACCGGCCAGCAAGTACGCGTCGCTCGAAAACTGCCGCTACGAGGTGCACGCGGCCGAAGCGATGATGCGCCGCGCCGGCATCGCCTGGCTGTCGTCCACGCACAAGTCGATCGAGGAGATCGCCACCACCATCCTGCGCGACATCCGGCCCGACCGGCTGGTGTACTGAGCGCCCCAGGGCCGGGCTGCGCCCAGCCCGCCCCCCGCGGGGGTCAAGGAAACTTGGGGCGGCCCGGCGTTTCCTCGACAGCGGCCTCACGCTGGCGCACGCCCTCGTGCAGGCAGATGGCAGCGGCGGCCGCGACGTTCAGCGACTCCTCGCCGCCGGGCTGCGCGATGCGCAGCGTGAGCGCGCAGCGCGCCTGCAACGCCGCCGACACCCCCTGCCCTTCGTGACCGAAGACCCACACGCACGGCTGCGGCAGCGCGGTGCGGTGCAGCAGCGCGGGCGCATGCGAGCTGGTCGCCAGCCACGGCAGGCGCAGCGCGTCCAGGCCGCACAGCGTCATGCGCTCGTGCAGTTGCAGCGCGAAGTGCGCGCCCATGCCGGCACGCAGCACCTTCGGCGACCACAGTGCCGCCGTGCCCTCGAGCGCGACGAGTTGCCTCACCCCCAGCGCCGCCGCGCTGCGCAGGATGCTGCCGACGTTGCCGGCGTCCTGCAGCCGGTCGAGCAGCACGGTGCCCACGTCGCCGCGCAAGGGTGTGGCCGCCGGCCGCTCGATCAGCGCGCCGATCGCCGCCGGCGACGGCAGCGCGCTCAGCTCCTCGAACAGCCGCTGCGGCAGCACGAGCACGCGCCCGCTGCGCTGCGCCAGCGCACGCAGCGCCGGTTGCGCCCATGCCGCCTCGGTCAGCAGCACCTGCCGCAGCGGCAGGCCGCGCGCTGCGCAGGCGCGCAGCAGGTGGTCGCCTTCCAGCCACAGCAGCGCGCCTTCGCGCCGGTAGGCCGCCGGATCGCGCAGCGCGCGGCGCACCAGCACCAGGCTGGGGTTGTCGCGCGAGCGGATGTGCTGCGGCTCGGGGTTCACTGCACGGGCCTGCGCGCGGCGCGCGGCGCGATGCGCGGTTGACATCGCACCGGCGCGCTCACGGGCTCAGCATCGAGCGCACCGGGCCGAAGCTGCGCCGGTGCTCATGGCATGGGCCGTGCAGCCGCAGCCGGCGCAGGTGTTCGGCGGTCGGGTAGCCCTTGTGCACGTCGAAACCGTATTCGGGGTGGCGCTGGTGCAGCTCGCCGCACAGCCGGTCGCGATGCACCTTGGCCAGGATCGACGCCGCCGCGATCGCCTGCACCCGGGCGTCGCCCTTGACCACGGCATAGGCCGGCATGTCCAGCGCCGGCACGCGGTTGCCGTCGACCAGCACGCAGTGCGGGCGCAAGCGCAGCCCGGCCACCGCCCGGCGCATCGCCAGCAAGGTGGCTTGAAGGATGTTCAGGGTGTCGATCTCCTGTGCACTGGCCTCGGCGACGCAGCAGCACAGCGCCTTGGCGCGGATCTCGTCGTACAGCCTGGCGCGGCGCAGCGCCGTCAGCACCTTCGAGTCGGCCAGGCCCTCGATCGGCGCGAGTTCGTCGAGCACCACCGCCGCCGCCACCACCGGCCCGGCCAGCGGGCCGCGGCCGGCCTCGTCGACGCCGGCCACCAGCCCCGGGCCGTGCCAGCCCAGGCCCAGCTGCTCAGGCCTGCAGAACTTGCGCGATCGCATCGGTGGCACAGCGCGCGGTGTCGCGCTTGAGCTGCAGGTGCAGTTCGGTGAAGCGTTCGGCCAGACGCTGCGCGGCGGCACGGTCGTCCAGTTGCTGCGCCAGCTGCTGCGCCAGCGCCTGCGGCTCGCAGTCGTGCTGCAGCAGTTCGGGAACGACGCGTTCGCGGCACAGGATGTTCGGCAACCCCACCCATGGCTGGTAGCCCATGCGCGACATCAGCATCCAGCTGAAGCCGTGCATGCGGTAGCCGATCACCATCGGCCGCTTGAACAGCGCCGCCTCCAGCGTGGCGGTGCCGCTGGCGATCAGCGTGGCGTCGCAGGCCGCCAGCGCGTCGTGCGAGCCGCCGTCCAGCAGCTGCAGCGCCAGCGTGGGCGCATGCAGCGCGACCTGCGCGTCCAGCGCGGCGCGCAAGCCCGGCGCCACCGGCAGCACGAAACGCAGTTCGGGGCGCTGGCGCTGCAGCAGCAGCGCGGCCTGCAGGAACGGCGGTGCGATGTGGCGGACCTCGCCGTGGCGGCTGCCGGGCAGCAGCGCGACCACGACGTCGTGCTCACCCAGACCGAGCCTGGCGCGCGCTTCGGCGCGCGGCACCTGCAACGGGATGACGTCGGCCAGCGGGTGGCCGACATAGGTGGCCGCGATGCCGTGGCGCTGCAGCAGCTCGGGCTCGAACGGAAACAGGCACAACACGTGGTCGGCGCTGCGCGCGATGCGCTTGACGCGGCCGCCGCGCCAGGCCCAGATCGACGGGCACACGAAGTGGATGGTCCGGATGCCCGCGCGCTTCAGCCGCTGCTCCAGGCCGAGGTTGAAGTCGGGCGCGTCGACGCCGACGAAGGCCGACGGCGGGGTGTGCAACAGGCGATCGCCCAATTGGCGGCGCAGCCCCGACAACTCGGGATAGTGGCGCAGCGCATCGGCATAACCGTGCACCGCCAGCTTGTGCTGCGGCCACCAGGCGTCGAAACCCAGCTCGGCCATGCGCGGCCCGCCGATGCCGAAGCTGCTCAGCCCCGGCCAGCGCTGGCGCAGGCCGCCCAGCAGCAGTGCGGCCAGCAGGTCGCCCGAGGCTTCGCCAGCGACCATCGCCAGGCGCGGCGCGCCACCGTGCATGCGCGCGCTCTAGCGCACGATGCCGCGCGTGGCCGCGGCGAGGAAGTCGAGCATCAGCGCGATGTCGGCATCACAGGGCGCGCCCTCGCCGCGCAGCTGCGCGATGCGCTGCACCGCCTCGTCCAGACGCAGGCTGCTGCGGTACAGCAGCCGGTGCAGCTGCTTGATGACGTCGATGCGCGCCGCATCGAAGCCGCGCCGCTTCAGCCCTTCCTGGTTGATGCCCTGCGCCTGCGCCGGGTTGCCCGAGGCGGTGACGTAGGGCGGCAGATCCTGCGACAGCCGCGTCTGGAAGCCGGTCATCGCATGCGCGCCCACCCGCACGAACTGGTGCACGCCCGACAGCCCGCCGAGAAAGGCCCAGTCGCCCACGTGCACGTGGCCGCCCAGCTGCACCGCGTTGGCGATGATGGTGTGGCTGCCGAGCTGGCAATCGTGCGCGATGTGCACGTAGGCCATGATCCAGTTGTCGTCGCCCACGCGGGTGACGCCGGCGTCCTGCACGGTGCCGGTGTTGAGCGTGCAGAACTCGCGGATCGTGTTGCCGCGGCCGATCTCCAGCCGCGTGGGCTCGCCGCCGTACTTCTTGTCCTGCGGCGCGGCGCCGATCGATGCGAACTGGAAGATGCGGTTGTCGCGGCCGATCGTGGTGTGGCCCTCGACCACGGTGTGCGCGCCGATGCGCGTGCCCTCGCCGATGCGCACCTGCGGCCCGATCACCGCATACGGCGCCACCTCGACATCGTCGCCGAGTTCGGCCTGCGCATCGACCAGCGCCGTGGAATGGATGCGGGCCATCGCTGCAGCGTGGTCAGTCCAGCCTGCGCATCGCCAGCATCAGCTCGGCCTCCACCGCGAGTTCATCGCCGACCAGCCCCTTGCCCTGGAACTTCCACATCGTCGCCTTGACCCGCGCCACCTCGACGTCGAGGATCAGCTGGTCGCCCGGCTCGACCGGGCGCTTGAAACGCGCGCCGTCGATCGCCGCGAAGTAGTAGATGGTCTTGTCGTCGGGCTTGATGTTCAGCGTCTCGAACGCCAGCAGCGCCGCCGCCTGCGCCAGCGCCTCGAGCATCAGCACGCCGGGCATCACCGGCCGGCGCGGGAAGTGGCCCTCGAAGAAGTGCTCGTTGACCGTCACGTTCTTCAGCGCGCGCACGCGCTTGCCCGGATCCAGCTCGAGCACACGGTCGACCAGCAGGATCGGGTAGCGATGCGGCAGCCGCTGAAGGATGTGGTGGATGTCCATGGTCATGAAGTCTTGCCTTCCAGCGCGCGCAAGCGGCCGCGCAGTTCGTGCAGTTGCCGCAGCGTCGCGGCGTTCTTGTCCCACACGCCATTTTCGTCGAACGGGAACATGCCGCCGTAGCGGCCCGGCTTGGTGATCGACCGCGTGATCGCGCAGGCCGCGCCGACGTGCACGTGATCGCAGATCTGCACATGGCCGACCACGCCGGCCTGGCCGGCAAAGGTGCAGTGCGCGCCGATGCGTGTGCTGCCGGCGATGCCGACGCAGGCGGCCATCGCGGTGTGCGCGCCGATGTGGCAGTTGTGCGCGATGTGCACCAGGTTGTCGAGCTTGACGCCGCGTTCGAGCACCGTGTCGCCCAGGGCGCCGCGGTCGACGCAACTGTTGGCGCCGATCTCGCAGTCGTCGCCGATGTCGACCGCACCCAGTTGTTCGATCTTTTCCCAGCCCGCCGGCGTCGGTGCGAAGCCGAAGCCGTCGGCGCCGATCACCGCGCCGCCGTGAAGGATGCAGCGCGCGCCGATGCGGCAGCGCGCGCCGACGACCACCTGCGCGCCCAGGCGGGTGTGCTCGCCGATCTGCGCTTGCGCGCCGACATGGCACTGCGGCCCGATCACCGCGCCGCGCGCGACCACCGCGCCTGCGCCGATCACGCACAGCGCAGCGACGCTGGCCTGCGCATGCACCTGCGCGCCGGGCTCGACGATGGCGCTCGGGTGCACGCCCGCCGGCGGCGCCGGGCGCGCATGCCGCGCCCACCACTGCGTGAGCCGCGCGTAGTACAGGTACGGGTTGCCGGTGAGGATCGCTGCGCGGCGCGCGGCGGCCGCGCCGCGCAGCGCTTCAGCGACGATCACGCAGCCCGCGGCCGATTGCGGCAAGCGCTGCGCTTGGCGCGCATCGGCGAGAAAGGCGATGTCGTGCGCGCCGGCGGCCTCGAGTGCGGCGATGCCGCGCAGCGCGAGCGCGGCATCGCCGATCAGCTCGCCGCCCAGTTGCGCGACCAACTCGCCGCTTGAAACCTCGAACATGCGGCCAACGCGGCTGCAGCGCGCGCGCTCAGCGCGGCGCCGCCGCGGCGGAGTTGAGTGCCTTGATCACCTTCTCGGTGATGTCGACGCGAGGCCCGGCGAAGATCGCCTCCTGCAGGATCAGGTCGTACTTCTCCTGCTCGAAGATCTGCTTGATCACGCGGTTGGCGCGCTCGACGACGGTGGCCAGTTCCTCGTTCTTGCGCTGCGTCAGGTCTTCCTGGAATTCGCGGCGCCGGCGCTGGATGTCGCGGTCCTGATCGACCAGTTCGCGCTGGCGGCGCGCGCGCTCGGATTCGCCCAGCGTCGGCGCTTCCTTCTCGAGCTTCTCGGCGGCGGCCTTCAGCCGCGCGCCCTGATCGGCCAGTTCCTTTTCGCGCTTGCCGAATTCGCCCTCCAGCCGCGTTTGCGCGGCCTTGGCCGGTGCGGCCTCGCGCAACACGCGCTCGCTGTTCACGTAGCCGATCTTCAGATCCTGCGCCGCCACCGCCTGCGAGCCGATCAGCAGCACCGCGCCTGCCGCGGCAGCGAGCAACTTCGAGGGCAGCGCCAAGCACTTCATCAGAATCTGGTCCCGATCTGAAATTGGAAGGGCTGGATTCTATCGGTTTGCTGGTACATGATCGGCGCGCCGTAGCTCAGTTTCAGCGGGCCCATCGGTGAAATCCAGCTGATGCCCAACCCGGTCGATGCGCGCAGGCTGCTGAAGGTGACGTCCTGGCCCTCGCCCCAGGCGTTGCCGACATCGACGAACCAGAAGAAGCGCAGGCTCTTGTCGTTGCCCATGCCGGGCACCGGGATGTACAGCTCGCTGTTGACGTTCATCTTGCGCGTGCCGCCGACGAAGGCGCCGGTGGGGTCGACGATGCCCAGCGAGCTTTGCTGGAACACGCGCACCGAGCCCAGGCCGCCGCTGTAGAAATTCTTGAACACCGGGTACGGACGCGAGCCCAGGCCGAAGCCCCAGCCGATTTCGCCGTTCAAACCCAGCGTCAGGTTGTACGGCAGGCTCAGGTACTGCTGCGCCTGCAGACTCAGCCGCGCGAACTGCAGATCGCCCAGCGCGCTGATCTCGCCGTTGGCACGGTAGAAGCGGCCTTCGGTGGGCATGATCGCGCTGTTGCGTGCGTCGCGCGACCAGCCCACCGTCAGCGGCACGGCGTAGCTGGTCGGGCCGAACTCCTGGCGATAAAGGAAGTAGCTGTTGGGCAGGAAGACGTCGTCGGCGATCTGCGTCTGCTCGTAGCCCAGCCCGAAGAACACGGTGTCCTGCTCGGTGAACGGCACGCCGAAGCGCACCGCGCCGCCCCAGGTGGTGATCTGGTAGTTGTCGCCGTAGGAGTTCAGCGGACTGAAGTTGCGGTAGTAGAGGTCGAAGGCACGCGACACGCCGTCGACCGTCCAGTAGGGATCGACGGTATTGAGCGCCACCGTACGGTTGCTCTTGCCGGTGTTGACGCTGAAGCCGAGGTAGTGGCCCGAGCCGAAGACGTTCTCCTGCTGGATCGACGCGCTCAGCGTCAGCTGTTCGGCGCTGGAATAGCCGGCACCCACCGACAGGTTGCCGGTGGGCTTTTCCTCCACCGTGACCAGCAGGTCGACCTGGTCGGGCACGTTCGGCACCTCCACGGTGTCGACCGCCACGTTCTTGAAGAAGCCGAGCCGGTCCAGCCGCTCCTTGGACAGCCGGATCTTCGCGCCGTCGTACCAGGCCGCCTCGAACTGCCGGAACTCGCGCCGGATCACTTCGTCGCGCGTGCGCGTGTTGCCGGCCACGTCGATGCGCCGCACGTACACGCGCCGCTGCGGCTCGGCCACGAACACCACCGCCACGCGCGCGGCGTCGCGGTCGATCTCGGGCCGCGGCTCGACGCGGGCGAAGGCGAAGCCGAAGTTGGCGAAGCGCTCGCCGAAGCTGCGCACGGTGGCGGCGACGTCGTCGCCGCGGTACGGCCTGCCGGGCACGACGCTGACCAGCGCGCGGAACTCGTCGTCGCGGCCGAGGAAATCGCCCTCCAGGCGCACGCCGGTGACCGTGAAGACCTGCCCTTCCTGAATGGTGATGGTGACCGAAATGTCCTGCTTGTCGGGCGAGATCGTGACCTGCGTCGATTCGATCGTGAACTCGAGGAAGCCGCGGTTCAGGTACCAGGCGCGCAGCGTCTCCAGGTCGGCATTGAGCTTGGCGCGCGAATAGCGGTCGCCCTTGGTGTACCAGCTCAGCCAGTTGCTGGGGCTGGCTTCGAACTGCCCGAGCAGCGTCGACTCGCTGAAGGCCTTCGCGCCGACGATGCGGATCTCGCGGATGCGCGCGGCGTCGCCTTCGTTCATGGTGAAGGTGATGTTCACGCGGTTGCGCTCGATCGGCGTCACCGTGGTCACCACCTCGGCGCCGTACAGGCTGCGCGACAGGTACTGGCGCTTGATCTCCTGCTCGGCGCGGTCGACCAGCGCCTTGTCGAACGGCAGCCCATCGCCGATGCCGGCATCGCGCAAGGACTTGAGCAGCTGGTCCTTCTCGAATTCCTTCAGGCCGACGAAGGACACGCTGGCGATGATGGCGCGCTCGTCGACGACGACGATCACCACCTGCTCCTCGATCTCGATGCGCACGTCCTTGAACAGCCCCGTGGCGAACAGCGCGCGCAGCGCGGTCGCGCCCTTCTCGTCGTTGTAGGTATCGCCGATGCGAAAGGGCAGCGCGCCGAACACCGAGCCCGGGTCGGTGCGCTGGATGCCCTCGATGCGGATGTCCTTGACGACGAAGGGCTCGACCGCCTGCGCCGCCGGTGCATACAGCGCGGCGATGAGCACGCAGCAGGCGAGGACCCAGCGCCACACAGTCAGGGGCGCACGCGACAGGAACACATCGGGCATGGGCGACAAACTCACTGCAGACCCAGCAGCCGGGCCACGTCGTTGAAGAGGGCCACCGACATCAGGGCCAGGAGGATGGCGATGCCGCCGCGTTGCAGACGGTCGAGCCACAGATCGGACACGGGTCGACCGGTCAGACCCTCGAAAAGATAATACATGAGGTGCCCGCCATCGAGCATCGGCAGCGGCAACAGGTTCAGCACACCCAGGCTCACGCTGACCAGCGCGAGAAAGCCGAGGTAGTAGCCCAGCCCTTGTTGCGCCGACTGCCCGGCGTAGTCGGCAATGGTCAACGGCCCGCTCAGGTTGCGCAGCGAGGCCTCGCCGACGAGCATGCGCCCCAGCATCTTCAAGGTCAGCGCACTGAGTTCCCAGGTGCGCTGCACGCCCAGCTGCAACCCCTGCCAGGCGCCGCGGCGCACCGTCACCATCTCGATCGGGCGGCCGACGTAGGCGTCGATGCGTCCGATGCGCTGGCCGTTGTCGTCCTGCACGCGCGGGTGCACCTCGATGTCGAGCCGCTGCCCATCGCGCTGCACCGTCCAGCGCATCGGCCGCGCCGTATCGCCCTGCACCGCATGGCGGATGCGCTCGCGCAGCGTATGCGCATCGCCGATGGCTTCGCCGTCGACCGCCAGCACGCGGTCGCCGCTGCGCAGCCCGGCGCGCGCCGCCGGGCCCGCGGGTTGCGCGTCGCCGATCACCGGTTCGCTGAAGGGTGCGCCGATGCCGATCTCGCGCAACAACGCCGGGCCGACATCGCGCGAACCCAGGCGCGGCAGATCCAGCGTGGCGTGGCGCACCCCGCGAGCCCCTGCGCCCGACACCGACAACTGCAGCGCCTGGCCGTCCAGCGCCGCCTGCGTGAGCTGCCAGCGCAGCTCGTTCATCGAGCGCACCTCGATCCATTCCTGGCCGTCGCGCGACACCGCCTGCACACGATCGCCCGAGGCCAGCCCCGCGCGCTCGGCCAGGCTGCCGCCGGCCGGCGCGCTGAGCACCGCCGCGGGCTCGGGCACGCCGATCCACTGCACCAGCGCGAACAGCAGCACCGCCAGCAGCAGGTTGGCTGCCGGGCCGGCGGCCACGATGAGCGAGCGGCGCGCCAGCGTCTGGCGGTTGAAGGCGCGATCGCGCTGCTCGGGCGGCACCGGCGCTTCACGTTCGTCCAGCATGCGCACATACCCGCCCAGGGGCAGCGCCGACAGCACGAACTCGGTGCCGTCGGGGCCGCGCCGGCGAGACCACAGCACGCGGCCGAAGCCGACCGAAAAGCGCAGCACCTTGACGCCGCAGGCCACCGCCACACGGTAGTGGCCGCATTCGTGGACCACGACCAGGATGCCCAGCGTGATCAGGAAGGACAGCACCGTGACGATCACGACGCGCGCTCCTGCACCCGCTGCCGGGCATGGGCGCGGGCGCGCTCGTCCAGCGCCAGCAGCCCCTGCAACGACGCCGTCTCGCCGGGCGCGGCCGCCACCGCGGCCAGCGTGTCGGCGTTGATGGCGTGGATGGCGTCGAAGCGCAGCTGGCGGTCGAGGAAGGCCGCCACCGCGACCTCGTTGGCGGCGTTGAGCACCGCCGTGCTGCCCTCGGCGCCGCGCAACGCGGCCCACGACAACTGCAGCCCGGGGAAGCGCAGCGCGTCGGCCTGCTCGAAGCTCAACGCGCAAAGCGCGTCGAAGTCCAGCCGTGCCGCGCCCGATTCGATGCGCTGCGGGAACGACAGCCCGTAGCCGATGGGCCCGCGCATGTCCGGCGTGCCCAGTTGCGCCAGCACGCTGCCGTCGCGGCACACCACCATCGAATGGATGATGCTTTGCGGGTGGATCACCACGCGGATCTGCTCGGGCTGCAGCTCGAACAGCCAGCGCGCCTCGATCACCTCGAGCGCCTTGTTCATCATCGTCGCCGAATCGACCGAGATCTTGCG
>CAYZGL010000072.1:0-17016 GCA_964477985.1 uncultured Rubrivivax sp.
ACCCGCGCGTGCGCCGTCGGGGTTTGCCCATATCTTCACAAGCTCTCAGGCCGCCGTGGCCGTAGACGGCGGCCTCCTCAACCCCAAAGGAGAAATGTGATGAGTGAAACAAGCGCCACGCGCCGCGGCTTCGTGGCCGGCGCCGCCGCCATGGCTGCCGCGGCGGCCGCCGCGCAGACACCGGCCGGCGCGCCGGGGGTAGACAAGCCCGACGCCACGATCGAGTTCAGCCTGTTTCGTGCCGGCTTCATCCTCGGCGGCGGCGGCGGCAGCGGCACTTTGATGTTCCGCGACAACGGCTATCTGCTCAGCGTCGGCGGCGTCAGCTTCGGTGCGACGATCGGCGTCGCGCGCATCGAGTTCAACGGGGACGTCTACAACCTGAAGCAGGCGAGCGACATCGAAGGCACCTACACCGCCATCGGCGCCAGCGCTGCACTCGCCGGGGGCGGAGGCGTTGCCGACCTGCAGAACTCGCGCGGCGTGCGCCTGCGCGTCAGCGGCCGCCAGATCGGGCTGATGGTCAGCATCGACCTGTCGGGCCTGCAGATCAGGTTGCGCAACAGCTGATGCGCGCCGAGCCCCACCCGCGTTGGCCGCACGTGCCGCACGGGTGGGGGCACGAGCCTGAACCAGGCCGTGCGCGACTGTCTCGAGCAGTTGGCAGGGCGTGCGCGGCTCGAGGCGGAGATCGCCGCCTGCCTCGAGCCGACCGCGCATGCGCCGGGCCGCCTGCGCGGCTGGAAGATCGGCCGCGACGACCTGCAGCGTGGTGCGTACTTCCTCGACACCCACGTGCTGGTGTACGCGGACGCCGCCGATGCACCCGACAAGCAGGCCCGAGCCGCGGCGCTGATCGTCAACCCCTTCGAGACGTCCGGCGCCGCGCCCCGAAAGCGCGGAACGCGCAGCCGCTGAGCCGCTGAGCCGCGAGGAGGCGGGGCGGCTGGGCAACTTCAGACGCGGAAGGGGTTTTCCACCCGCAACGCGCCGATGCGTTGGCCATGCGGCAGGTCTTCGCTCAGCAGGCGGCGGCAGCCGGCTTCCAGCGCCGCGGCGACGACGAGGCTGTCGTAGAAGCCGCAGCGCTGGCGCTGCTGGATGTCCAGTGCCGCCGCGTACAGCGCGGGGCTGGGCTGCACCCGCCACAGCGGCACCAGCGTGTGCTGCAGGAAGGACGCGGCGTCTTCGGCGCGCGCGATCACCTTCAGCTTGCGCGTCAGCACATTCAGCGTGTCCTGCACCACCTGGAAGCTGATGACGCCGCAGCCGTTGATCAGCGCCTCTTCCACCAGGCGGCGGGCCACGGCGTGCTTGGCGGCATCGGCTTCGTCGAACAGGTACACCAGGACGGTGGTGTCGAGGAAGTCAACGCTCATTCATCTGGTCCCGGGTGAACTTGCGCCCCCCGGTGCGCACGTAGGCGCGCATGCGGTCGATGCCTTCCAGCGCCCTGGCGGCCTGCCGTTTGCGCGCGTACTGCTCCAGCCAGCGGCGGAACTGCTCGTCCAAGGTGCTGTTGTCCGCGGCCGCCTGCTCGCGCGCTGCTTCGATCAAGCGCTCGTCGGCAGTGAAGGTGATGTTCTTCATCGTGTTCACCTTGCAGTGAAGTGCGGCCAGTGCAGCTGCCGCCGTGGCTGCGTTCAAGTGTGACCGCCATGGCGCGGCAGGGCCTGGCGCTGGCCATGTGCGCCCTTGGGCAGGCACACACCGCGACCGGTGTTATCGGGGCATTCCCATCGGGAATGGACGCACCCCCGCATCCGGGAGGGGGACTTCCACCAGGCCCGATAATCCCAGCGTCCAACCCCAGTCTGCCCGATGACCTGAGGCGCGGCGCGGATCCTTCGATCCGGCCCCCCACGGCGTGCAGATGCTTTTGCTCCGGGAGCCCGCCCTTGTCCGCATCCCTGCTTGCCGTTGATCGCGGCCGTCGTCCGCGCTTTGGCCTCGTTGTGCCGCTGCTCGCCGTTGTGGCGCTGCTCAGTGCCTGCCAGCGCGAGGTGGAGCAGCCCAAGCCCGAGATCCGCCCGGTGCGCACCATCACCATCGAGAAGCGCGCCGCCGGCAGCACGGTCGCGATCACCGGCAACGTGCAGGCGCAAAACGAGATCAATCAGTCCTTCCGCATCGACGGGCGGCTGGTCGAGCGCCTGGTCGACGTCGGCGACAACGTCAAGGCCGGCCAGCTGATCGCCAGCCTGGACCCGCAGAACGAAGAAAGCAGCCTGCAGGCGGCGCGCGCGCAGCTGTCGTCGGCGCAGGCGCGGCTGGTCGAGGCGCGCGCCAACTACGAGCGCATGCGCGACCTGGTGGCCGAGGACGCGGTGTCGCGCGCGCAGTTCGACCAGGCCGAGGCGCTGCGCAAGACCGCCGAGGCGCAGGTCGAGGCGGCGCGCTCGCAGGTCTCGCTGGCGCAAAACCGGCTGGGCTACACGCGGCTGTTCTCCAGCGTCACTGGCGTGGTCACCGCGCGCGGGCCCGAGCCCGGCGAGATCATTGCCCCCGGGCGCATGGTGGTGCAGGTGGCGCGCGAGGGCGCGCGCGACGCGGTGTTCGACGTGCCGGTGCAGGTGAAGAACGCCGCGCCCCGGCACCCCGACATCCGCATCGCGCTGGCCAGCGACCCGGCCGTCACGGCCGCGGGCAAGGTGCGCGAGATCGCGCCGCGCGCCGACCCGGTGACCGGCACCTTCCAGGTGCGCGTGCGGCTGATCGACCCGCCGGCGGCGATGCGCCTGGGCACCACGGTCACCGGGCGCATGACGCTGGACGCCGCGCCGGCCATCGAGGTGCCCACCACCGCCTTGGTGCGCAGCGGCGGCAAGGCGTCGGTGTGGCTGGTCGACCCGACGGCCAAGACCGTGTCGCAGCGCGAGATCACGGTCGGCGCATCCGGCGCCCACACGGTGCAGGTCACCGGCGGCCTGGCCGACGGCGACATCGTCGTCACCGCCGGCGTGCAGGCGCTGCGCCCGGGCCAGAAGGTCAGCCTGATCGCCGCCAGCACCGGGACGGCCCAATGATCGGACCGAACCTCTCCGAATGGTCGCTGAAGCGGCCGTCGTTCATCGTCTTCCTGATGATCCTGGTGGTGGCCGCGGGCGCGCTGGCTTTCAAGAAGCTGGGCCGCGACGAAGACCCGGCCTTCACCGTGCGCACCATGATCGTCGCCGCCGCCTGGCCCGGCGCCACGGTGCAAGAGACGCTCGAGCAGGTCACCGAGCGGCTCGAGCGCACGCTGCAGGAGACGCACAAGTTCGACGCGGTGCGCAGCTACACCATCGCCGGGCAGACCACGATCTTCGTCGACCTGGACGAAACCACCGACACCGCCGACATCCCCGACGTCTGGTACCGCGTACGGCGCAACATCGGCGACATGCGCGGCACGCTGCCGCAAGGCGTGCTCGGGCCGTTCTTCAACGACGACTTCGGCGACACCTTCGGCATCATCTACGGCTTCACCGCCGACGGCTTCAGCTTCCGCGAGCTGCGCGACCATGCCGAAGCCATCCGCTCGCGGCTGCTGCAGGTGCCTGATGTCGCCAAGGTCGAGGTGCTGGGCGCGCAGGACGAGCGCATCTACATCGAGTTCTCCAACGAGAAACTGGCCGGTCTGCGCCTGAACATGCAGGCCATCATCGGCACGCTGCAGGCGCAGAACCTGCTGCGGCCTTCGGGCGTGATCAATACCGACAGCGAGCGCGTGTACCTGCGCGTGTCGGGCGCCTTCGACAACGAACGCGACATCGAGAACGTCAACCTCGTCATCGGCGAGCGCGTGGTGCGCCTGGGCGACATCGCCGAAGTCAAGCGCGGCTTCGTCGACCCGCCCACGCCGATGTTCCGCGTCAACGGCAAGCCGGCCATCGGCCTGGCGATTTCGATGCGCGACCAGGCCGACATCCTGGCCTTGGGGCGCAACGTGCGCGCGGCGATGGACGAAGTCCGTGCCGGGCTGCCGGTGGGCATCGAGCCGGTGCTGGTGGCCGACCAGTCGGCGACCGTCGACCACGCCATCAACGACTTCCTGGTCTCGCTGTACCAGGCCATCGCCATCATCCTGGTGTGCAGCTTCGTCAGCCTGGGCGTGCGCCCGGGGCTGGTGGTGGCGCTGGCCATCCCGATCACCATGGCGCTCGTCTTCACGGTGATGAACGCGATGCACATCGACCTGCAGCGCGTGTCGCTGGGCGCGCTGATCATCGCGCTCACGCTGCTGGTCGACGACGCCATGACCACGGTGGACGCGATGCAGCGCCGCCTGGCGGCCGGCGACCCGCCCGACACCGCGGCCTCGTTCGCCTACCGCACGCTGGCCGCGCCGATGCTGATCGGCACGCTGGTGACCATCGCCAGCTTCGTGCCGGTGGGCTTCGCGCCGGGCGGTGCCAGCGAGGTGCTGCAGTCGCTGTTCTCGGTGGTGGCGATCGCGCTGATCGCGTCGTGGCTGGTGGCCACGGTGTTCGGCCCGATCCTCGGCAAGGCGCTGCTCGAGCCCCCGGCGCCCACTGAAGGGGAGCCCAAGCCGAGCAAGCTCAAGAGCGGCTACCAGGGCTTCCTGCGCGCCGCGATCCGCGTGCGCTGGCTGACCATCGGCGTGACCATCGCCATGTTCGCCGCCGCCATGCTGGCGCTGCCGCTGGTGCCCAGGCAGTTCTTCCCCTCGTCGGACCGCAACGAACTGCTGGTGGACCTGACGCTGCGCCAGAACGCCTCCATCGGCGCCAGCCAGGCGACGGCCGAGCGCGTGGAAGCGCTGCTGAACGGCGACCCCGATGTCGACCACTACAGCACCTACGTCGGCCGCGGTGCGATCCGCTTCTACCTGCCGCTGTCGGTGCACCTGGCCAACCCCTTCTTCTCGCAGATCGTCGTCGTCGCCAAGAGCATCGAGGCGCGCGAGCGGCTGCAGGCGCGGCTCGAGGGCAAGCTGGCGCTGGACTTCCCCGAGCTGGTGTCGCGCGTGTCGCCGCTGGAGATGGGCCCGCCGGTGGGCTGGCCGCTGCAGTACCGCGTCACCGGCCCCGACAAGGACGAACTGCGCCGCATCGCCGAGGACGTGGGCAAGCTGATGGCCGCCGATGCGCGCGTGCGCAACGTCAACTACGACTGGATGGAGCCGGCGCGCCAACTGCGCCTGCACATCGACCAGGACGAAGCGCGGCGCCTGGGCGTCAGCACCGCCGGCATCGCTGCCGTGCTGCAGGCCTCGGTGACCGGCACCACCATCACGCAGGTGCGCGACGACATCTACCTGGTCAACGTGGTGGCGCGCGCCACCGACAGCGAGCGCGCCAGCTTCGACACACTGGCTTCGCTGCAGGTGGCCACGCCCAGCGGGCGCATGGTGCCGATGTCGCAGTTCGCGCGCTTCTCCGAGGAACAGGAGTTCCCGCTGGTGTGGCGGCGCGACCGCGTGCCCACGCTGACGGTGCGCGCCGACGTCACCAAGGGCGTGCTGCCGGAAAGCGTGGTGGCGCAGATCGGGCCGAGCATCGCCGAGTACAACGCCAAGCTGCCGCGGCCCTACAAGATCGAGACCGGCGGGCTGTACGAGTCGAGCAACGATTCCAGCGCCAACGTGTTCTCGGTGGTGCCGATGATGATCCTGCTGATGCTGCTGTTCATGATGATGCTGCTGATCAGCTTCCGCCGCCTGGCGATGGTGGTGTTCATCATGCCGCTGGGGCTGATCGGCGTGGTCGGCGCGCTGCTGCTGTTCCAGCGGCCGCTGGGCTTCGTCGCCATCCTCGGCATCCTGGCGCTGATCGGCATGATCGCCAAGAACGCGGTGATCCTGATCGTCTCGATCGAGGAGGAGCGCGCCGCGGGCGCCAGCGTGAGCGACGCGGTGATGACCGCCGCCGGCAACCGGCTGACGCCGCTGGTACTCACCGCGATCTCCACCGTGCTCGGCCTGATCCCGATCGCCCCGACCATCTTCTGGGGGCCGATGGCCATCGCCATCATGGGCGGGCTGCTGGTGGCTTCGCTGCTGACGCTGATCCTGCTGCCGGTGCTGTACATCACCGTGTTCGGCCGCGACGACAAGAAGCCGCCGCCGGCCGCGCCCGCGGTGACGGCGGCCTGAACCCCGATGGTGGCGGGCACGGTGCACGGCAGCACTTCGGCGGCGCAGGCCAGCGCCGGCCGCGCCGTGCTCGAGCTGCGCCTGGGCGAAGTGCGCCAGCTGTTCGACTCGATGGACCCGGCGCCCTTCCGCGAGCGCGACCTCGACCCCAAGGCTGCCGACTACATCGTCGGCTGGGCCGAGGAGACGCCCAAGGGCCAGCCGCTCGCCTTGCGCCTGTACACGCACGGCCAGCCCTCGGCCGCCGGTGGCCAGGCGCTGCTCGGCGAGGCCGTGCGCGAGTACTTCAAGGGCCGCGCCATCGCCAAGCGGCGCGAGCTGTCCAGGTTGTTCAGGGTGGGCCGCATCAGCCTGGCGATCGGCCTGGGCTTCCTGGCGGCGGCGATTTCCGCGGGCGAGGCGCTGGGCAGTCTGTTCGCCGCGGACAGCCTTGCCTACCTGCTGCGCGAGAGCCTGGTCATCGGCGGCTGGGTGGCGCTGTGGCGGCCGCTCGAGATCTTTCTCTACGACTGGTGGCCGTTGCGTGGGCAGGCGCAGCTGTACGACCGCCTGGGCGCCATCGAAGTCAGCCTGTTCGACGAGGGCGCGCCGGCCGCGCCGCCGCCGGCATGAGCGGCGTTTCGCCACGGCGCGTGGCGCTGACGCGCGCGCTGCTGTACTTCGGCCTGTGGATCGTCATCGACCAGAGCGCCAAGCCGGCGAACCTGGCCTTCGGCGTGCTGGCGGCCGCCGCCGCCACCTGGGTCAGTTGCAAGCTGCTGCCGCCGGCCGGCGCACACGTGCGCATCGGCGCACTGCTGCGGCTGCTGCCGCGCTTTTTGTGGCAGTCGCTGGTGGCCGGCATCGACGTGGCGCGTCGCGCCTTCTCGCCCAGCCTGCCGCTGAATCCGGGTTTCGTGCAGTACCCGACGAGTCTGCCGCGCGGCGCGGCGCGCAATGCCTTTGCCGTCATCTCGAGCCTGCTGCCCGGCTCGGTGCCGACCGGCGAGACCGACACCCACATCGAATACCACGCGCTCGACGTGTCGCAGCCGGTGATCGAACAACTGGCCACCGAAGAGCGCGCCTATGCGAAGGCGCTGATGCCGGGGCAGCGCGATGGCTGAATTCATGCAGTGGATGGCCGCCTTCGTGGTGCTGATGGTGGCGCTGGGCCTGGTGCGCGTGGCGCGCGGCCCGGGGCGCGCCGAACGCATGATGGCCGCGCAGCTGCTGGGCACGGGCGGCATCGGCGCGCTGCTGCTGTTCGCCGCGGCCAGCGGCGAGCCGGCGATCGTCGACGTGGCGCTGACGCTGGCGCTGCTGGCGGCCTTCGCGTCGATCGCCTTCGTCAAGTTCGCGCTGCGCCAGGACCGCCCAGCCGACGACGAGGAGGCGCAGCCATGACCATGTGGCTCGACGCCTTCAGCATCGTCGCCATCGTCGCCGGCGCCTTCTTCTTTCTGGCCGGCACGGTCGGGCTGCTGCGCTTCCCCGATGCCTACACGCGACTGCACGCGCTGACCAAGGCCGACAACCTGGGGCTGGCGCTGGTGGTCATCGGCCTGCTGCCGCAGATGGACGGGCTGCTCGCTGCGGCCAAGCTGGTGCTGGTGTGGCTGCTGGTGCTGCTGTCGGGCGCGGTGGTGTCGCAGTTGATCGCACGCGCGGCGCGGCGCCAGGACGGCAACCCATGATGACGACGCTGGTCAGCGGCGTGGTCGTGCTGTTGCTGCTCGCGCTGGCGCTGTGGACCGTGGTCGCACGCGACGCCTTCCTGGCGGTGGCCGGCTTCATCGTCTACGGCCTGCTGCTGTCGCTGGTGTGGGTGCGGTTGTACGGCATCGACGTTGCGCTCACCGAAGCGGCCATCGGCGGCGGCCTGAGCGGCGCATTGCTGCTGGGCGCGGTGGGCAAGCTGCGCCGCACCGAAGCGCTGTCCTGGGCCGAGCGCTGCGGCCTGGGCACGCGCGCGCTGGCCGCTGCGCTGTCGGTGGCGGTGACGCTGGCGCTGGTGCTGGGCGTGCTGTTCCTGCCCGATCCGGCGCCCACACTCGCGCCGCAGGTGATGCGCCATCTGCCGGCCACCGGCGTGGGCAACCCGATCACCGGCGTTCTGCTCGCCTTCCGCGCGGTGGACACCTTGCTCGAAGCGATCGTGCTGGTGATCGCGCTGATCGGCGTGTGGTCGCTCGCGCCCGACCGCGCCTGGGGCGGACGCCCCGGGCCGCGCTACGACGCCGACCCCGACGGCATGCTCGCCTACCTGGCGCGGCTGCTGCCGCCGATCGGCATCGTGATCGGCATCTACCTGTTCTGGGCCGGCGCCGACCACCCGGGCGGCAAGTTCCAGGCGGCCACCATCCTGGCTGCCATGTGGCTGCTGGTGCAGATGGCGGGCTTGGGCGACGCGCCGCGCACCGACAACCGTGCCCTGCGCGCCGGCATCGCGCTGGGGCCGCTGGTGTTCGTCGCCGTCGGCGTGCTCGGCCTGCCGAGCGCGGGCGTGTTCCTC
Organism: uncultured Rubrivivax sp.; assembly: GCA_964477985.1. Classification (GTDB taxonomy): domain Bacteria; phylum Pseudomonadota; class Gammaproteobacteria; order Burkholderiales; family Burkholderiaceae_C; genus Rubrivivax. The sequence goes on from CAYZGL010000072.1 coordinate 8,592, forward strand.
GGCTACCCCGAGGGTTGGGCCAAGCCGATGATCGTGGTCATCGAGATCGCGCTGTTGCCGACGCTGACGCTGGTGCTGGCGTTGTTGATGAGCGGGGCGCCGGCGCGCAGCGCCGATTCGTCGGTTCCGAGGGCGAAGCCATGAGCGTGGAAATGCTCTTCGCGCTGTGCGCCTGCCTGCTGATCGGCATCGGCCTGTACGGGCTGATCGTGCTGCCGCACCCGCTGCGCAAGCTGGTGGCCTTCAACATCATGGGCTCGGGCGTGTTCGTGCTGTTCGGCGCGCTGGCCAAGCGCGGCGCCGCGGCCGGCATGCTGGCCGACCCGGTGCCGCAGGCGCTGCTGATCACCGCCATCGTCGTCGCCTTCGCCGCCACCGCGGTGGCGGTGGCGCTGCTGCTGCGGCTGATCGAAGCCACCGGCTCGGCCTCGCTGGCCGATGCACCGGCATCGAAGGACTGAAGCGCCGTGGACGCATGGACCCCCACCTACGGCGCCGGGCTGCTGGCCGCGGCGGTGCTGCTGCCTTTCGTCGCCATGTTGCTCGGCCTGGCGCTCGGTGGCCGCTGGATGCAGCGCGTGGTGTTCGCGCTGATGCCGTTGCAGCTGGCCGTCAGCGCCGCGATCGCCTGGTTCTGGCTGCGCGGCGACACCTTGGTCTACCTGCTCGGCGGCTGGGCGCCGCCCTTGGGCATCGCATTGCGCGCCGATGGTGCGGCGGTGGCGATGCTGCTGGCGGTGGCGGTGGTGGTGTGCGGCATCGGCCTGTACGCGCGCGCCGACTTCGGCACGCCGCCCGAGGCCCGCGAGTCGCGCGCCGCCTTCGGCTACTGGCTGCTGCTGCTGGCGGTGTGGGGCGCGCTGAACCTGGTGTTCGTCAGCGGCGACCTGTTCACGCTGTACGTGGCGCTGGAGCTGCTGACCTTCGCCGGCGTGCCGCTGGTGTGCCTGGCCGGCAGCGGCGAGACGCTGCGCGCCGCGCTGCGCTACCTGCTGTTCGCACTGTGCGGCTCGGTGCTGTACCTGCTGGGCGCGGTGCTGCTGTACGGCGGCTACGGCACGCTCGACATTCCGCTGCTGGCCGACGCGGTGCGGCCCGAGCCGATCGCCTGGGCCGCGCTGGCGCTGATGACCGTGGGGCTGCTGGCCAAGACGGCCCTGTTCCCGCTGCACATCTGGCTGCCGCCGGCGCACGGCGGCGCGCCGGCCGCGGCCAGCGCGGTGCTGTCGGCGCTGGTCATCAAGGGCTCGTGGTTCCTGGTGCTGCGGCTGTGGCTGGACGTGATGCCGGGCGTGGCCACCGCGTCGGCGGCGCAGCTGCTGGCCGCTCTGGGCGCGGCGGCCATCGTCGTCGGCAGCGTGGTCGCGCTGCGCCAGCAGCGCCTCAAGTTGCTGGTGGCCTATTCGACGGTGGCGCAGATCGGCTACCTGTTCCTGCTGTTCCCGATGGCCTTCGACGCCGACGGCGTGATGGCCTGGGGCGAGCTGGCGCAAGCGGCCGGGCTGCTGCAGGCGATCGCCCACGCGACGGCCAAGGCCGGCATGTTCATGGCCGCGGGCCTGATCTACGCCGCCCTCGGCCACGACCGCATCGACGACCTGGCCGGTGCGGCGCGTGCGCTGCCGCTGGCGGTGGCGGCGTTTTTCATCGGCGGCCTGGCGCTGATGGGCGTGCTGCCCAGCGGCGCGTACCTGGCGAAGAAGCTGCTGCTGGCCTCGGCCGACGAATCCGGCCAGTGGTGGTGGACCTGGGTGCTGACAGGCGGCGCCGCCTTCACCGCCGGTTACGTGGTGCTGATCGCCGCGCGTGTGTTCCGCCGCCCGGCCGCGCCGCTGCAGGGCGTGAAGCCGGTGTCGCTGCTGTCGCAATGGGCGGCGCTGGGCCTGACGCTGGCCTCGTTCGCGCTGGCGCTGGCCGCGGTCTACGGGCCGCTGTCCGACGAGCTGCTGTCCAAGGCGCTGTCGCTGAAAGAGCTGGGCACGATGGCGCTGACCTTCGCCGCCGGGGCGCTGCTCGCCGCCGCGCTGTCGCGCAAGCCGCTGTTCGCGCCGCAGGCCGCAGCGCGCGGCGGCGTGGCCATGCTGGGCGCGGCCTTCGAGGGCGGCGACCGCTTCGTGCGCCGCTGGCCGTCGGCGATGCTGGCGCTGCTGCTGATCGCCGGCGGCTGCGTGTGGCTGCTGGTGCGTGGATGAATGGACCACGCCCTACGCGCTTCGCGCGCCCCCTCAAGGGGGGCGAGCCGGGACATAGAAGGTCCAGTGGACCTTCTATCCCAGGTGAGCGGCCGCGGCGCAAGCCGTGGCGCGGCCTGCAAGGCCCGCTGGCGGACCGGCGGAGCCGGATCCGCGGCGGTCGCGCGCCTGTGTGGGTTCACGCCCGCGGATGGCGCTCTGGGGCGGCGGATGTCGTGGGCAAGGGCTCATGAGCGACGCCAAGCTGTCGCGCGGTGCGCTCGTCGCGCTGGTCGTCGGCTCGATGGTCGGCGCCGGCATCTTCACCTTGCCGGCGGCCTTCGGCCGCAGCACGGGGGCTTTGGGCGCCTTCGTCGCCTGGTGCATCGCCGGCAGCGGCATGCTGATGCTGGCCTTCGTCTTCCAGACGCTGTCGCGGCGCAAGCCCGAGCTGGACGCCGGCATCTACGCCTACGCCAAGGCGGGCTTCGGCGACTACCTGGGCTATCTGGCGGCCTTCGGCTACTGGATGGCCTGTTGCCTGGCCTGCCTGGCCTGCCTGATGCTGATCAAGGCCACGCTGGGGCAGTTCATCCCCGCCTTCGGCGACGGCTCGACCACCGTGGCGGTGCTCAGCGCCAGCGTCGTGATCTGGGCCGTGCACGCTCTGGTGCTGCGCGGCGTCAAACAGGCGGCGGCGCTGAACACCATCGCCACGGTGGCCAAGGTGGTGCCGATAGCCATCTTCGTGCTCGTCGTCATCGTCGCCTTCCGCGCCGAGCTGTTCACGCCCAACCTGTGGGGCGGCGAGCCGCCGGGGCTTTCCACCCTGGGCCAGCAGGTGCGCGACACCATGCTGCTGACGGTGTTCGTCTTCGTCGGCATCGAGGGCGCCAGCGTGTATTCGCGTTATGCGAAGAAGCGCGACGATGTCGGCATCGCCACGGTGCTGGGCTTCCTGGCGGTGCTGTGCCTGCTGATGCTGGTGACGCTGCTCGCCTACGGCATCCTGCCGCGCGCCGAGCTGGCTGCGCTGGCGAACCCGTCGATGGCCGGCGTGATGGCGGCGATCGTCGGGCCCTGGGGGCTGGTGTTCATCAGCGCCGGGCTGATCCTGTCGGTGGCCGGCAACTACCTGTCGTGGACTCTCTTGGCCGCCGAGGTGCTGCATTCGGCTGCGAGCAGCCGCACCATGCCGGCCGGCCTGGGCCGCGAGAACGCCCATGCGGTGCCGCACGTCGCGCTGTGGATGACGACGCTGGCGATCCAGGGCTTCCTCATCGTCACCTGGTTCGCCGAGCAGGCCTTCCTGCTGGCGCTGAAGATGACCAGCGCGATGACATTGCTGCCCTACCTGCTGGTGGCCGCCTACGGCCTGAAGCTGGCGCTGAGTGGCCACACCTATGCCGGCCAGCCCCGTGCGCGGTCGAAGGACCGCATCGTCGGCGCGCTGGCCACCCTGTATGCCGCGGCCATGCTGATGGCCGGTGGGGCGAAGTTCCTGCTGCTGTCGGCGCTGCTGTATGCGCCGGGCACGCTGCTGTATGCGATGGCGCGGCGCGAGCAGGGGCAGGCCCTGTTCGGCGCGCGCGAGCGCGGGTTGTTCGCCGCGCTGTGCGTGGCGGCCGTTGCCGGCGTGTGGGCGCTGGCCAGCGGTGCGCTCAGAATCTGAATCCTGGAAGGACAAGGCCATGAAACTCCACATCGCCGCCGCCTGCATCGCCGCCGTGCTGGCCGGCTGCACGGTCGGCCCGAACTACGTGCGCCCGACGGTGGACACGCCGCCGGCCTGGCGCATCGACTACCCGAAGGCCGCCGACGTGGCCAACCTGAAGTGGTGGCAGCAGTTCGGCGACCCGGTGCTGGACGATCTGGTGGAAACCGCGCTGCGCGACAACCAGGATCTGCGGGTGGCCGCGGCGCGCGTGGACCAGTTCATCGGCGCGCTCACCGCCACCGGCTCGCAGCTGTACCCGCAGATCGGCTACGGCGCCGACGCCACGCGCGCACGCGCCTCGCAGGTGGGCATGCCGCCGCTGCCGCCGACGCTGGACCCGTACTTCTCGCTGTACAACGTGTCGCTGGGCGCGAGCTGGCAGACCGACCTGTTCGGCCGCGTGCGCCGCCAGACCGAGGCCGCGCAGGCGCAGGTCTACGCCAGCGAGCAGGGCCAGCGCGGCGTGGTGCTGACGCTGGTGTCGGGCGTGGCCACCAGCTACATCGTGCTGCGCTCGCTGGACCGCCAGCTCGAGATCGCGCGAGCCACCGCCGCGAACTTCCAGGACACGCTGCGCATCTTCGAGGCGCGCTTCAAGCACGGCATCATCTCCAAGACCGAGCTGACACAGGTGCGTTCGCAGGTGCAGCAGGCGTTGGCGGCGATCCCGCAGTTCGAGCAGGCCGTGGCCACGCAGGAGAACCTGATCTCGATCCTGCTCGGCCGCGCGCCGGGGCCGATCCCGCGCGGCAAGAGCATCGACCAGCTGCTGGCACCGCAGATTCCCGGCGAGCTGCCGGCCGCGCTGCTGCAGCGCCGCCCCGACATCCTGGGCGCCGAGCAGAACCTGGTGGCGGCCAACGCCAACATCGGCGCGGCACGCGCGCTGTACTACCCGAACCTGTCGCTGCAGGCGGCGCTGGCCACCACCGCCACCGCCACTGGCGCGCTGTTCACGGGGCCGGCGGCGGCCGGGCTGATCGGCGCCAGCGTTGCCGGGCCGATCTTCACCTTCGGCGGCATCGAGGGCCAGGTGGCGGCGGCCGAGGCCGGCGAGCGCGCTGCGCTGGCGACCTACCAGCGCACGATCCTGAACGCGCTGCGCGAGACCAACGACGCGCTCAGCGGCTCGCAAAAGCGCGCCGAGGAATACGCGGTGCAGCGCGAGCGCGTGGTGGCGCTGCGCGAGTTCGCGCGGTTGTCCAAGCTGCGTTTCGACAAGGGCGTGTCGGGTTACCTGGAGGTGCTGGTGGCCGACAACGAACTGTTCGCCGCCGAGCTGGCCTCGGTCAGCCTGCGCGCCAGCAGCTATGTGCAGATCGTCAACGTCTACCAGGCGATGGGCGGCGGCTGGGTCGACCTCGCCGCAGCGTCGGCGCCGCAGCCGCAGGGCCGTCCGAGTGCGGTGCAAAGCCAGGCCTTCAATGCCGGCATCGGCAACCTGGGTTCGGTGAAATGAACGTCGAGCTCGACCTGGCCCTGATCGGCGCCGGTGCGCTCGCCCTGGTGGGCGGCTTCAGCGCGCGCCGCCATGGCTGGGGCGTGGCGCTGATGTACGCCGGCGTCATCGTGCTGCTGGGTACGGCATTGAAGATGGTCGTCGGCCAGATGGCGTAGCGCGCCCACTGCGCAGCCGCGGCCGCGGCCGCGCGCATCGCGCGCCGCGCCCGGCCGATGCGAGTGCGTGTTCGGTGGTGAAGCACCGGGGCCGCTTGCGGCGCGTGGCCGCCACTCGCCGCAAGGGCTTGCCCGCCGCCTGCGCTGCATTGCGCTTCGGCCTCAGGCGTACAGATCGACCGCGCCGCGCGCGCGCGCGGGGTGCGCGGGCGCGGCGGGCGCGGCCGGCGCTGCGGTGCCGGTTCGGCCCCGACCGCCATCGGTGCGCGGCGGCGCGTCGTGCCGCTGCTGCGATTGCGCGTCGCGCGGTTGCTCGAACACGCCGCCGCCGGCCAGGGTCAGCCCGGCTTCGCGCAGCGCGCCGGCCAGCAGCGGCACGGCCTCCTGCAGGGTCTGGCGCGTGTGCGCATGGGCGGCGCTGAAGTCCACCTGCGCCTGGGTGCCGTCGAGGCGGATGCGCACGTCGATCGGCCCCATCTCGGCGGGGTTCAGCCGCAGCTGCGCGTGCTCGATGCCGTCGCGCACGAACACCGCCAGCCTCGAGGCCAATGCCGGGGCGAAAGCCTCGCTGCCGACACGCTCGCGCAGCTCGGACTGCAGCGGTGCGGCGGCGTGCGGCAGCGCGGGCCGCGCCGGCGCGGCGAGTGCGCCCGCCATCGGCGCCGCCGCGGCGCTGCCCGGCGCTGAGGCTTGTTGCACCGGCGGCTCTTGCGGCGCCGCGCCGGCCTGCGCCAGCCAGGCCGCGGCCGGTGCGGGCGTGTCTTCGCGCTGCGGCCGTGCCGGCGCCGACGCGGCCGCGCCGTCGGGCGCCGCGGCGCGCTCGTCGTGGCGCGCCGCAGCCGACACCACGCGGGCGGTGGCCGCGCTGGCGGCGAGCGTGTGGCCGCGAGGGCCGGCGCCCGCCTGGCCAGCCGCGGCGGCCTCGGCGGCGCCGCCTTGGGCGTCGGCCGTTGTGGACGCTGCGGCCAGCGCCGCGGCAGCGGCTTGGGCGTGCGGCGGTGCCGCGCCGGCCACGGCGGTGGTGTCAGTGGTGGTATCGGCGGCGGTGTCGGCGGCGGCAGGGGCCTCGGCGGCGGCGCGCGCCGGCTCCGGGGTCATCGGTGCCCCGGGGCCCGGCAGCGCGAGGTTGGCCATCCAGGCGAGCAGATCGGGCAGCACCGGCGCGCCGGCGTCGTGTGCCGCGTCGTCGTGTTCGTCGGTTGCCGGCGCGGCGGCGCGGCCATCGGCGCGTGGGGCCGTGGCCTCGGCCGCAGCGCGCCGCGCGTCGGCCGGCAGCAGCGCCAGACCGGCCGGCTGCGCTTGGCCCGCAGTGCCGCACCGTGCCGCGCCGCGCAACGGCGCGTGCGGGCCATGCGGGCCATGCGGGCCATGCGGGCCATGCGGGCCATGCGGCTGGGCCGGCGCCTGGCGCGCGGCGGCGGCGGCCGCGCGGTCGCCGCCGCCGACGTCGCGAGCGCTGCCGTGCTGCTGCACGGTATGACGCTGCAGCGCCTGCGCGAAACCCGGCGCGGCTTCGGCGCCGCTGCTGGCGCTGCCGCCGGGATGGGACGGCAGTGCCGGTTCGCTCGATGCGGCAGGGGTGGGGGTCAACATCGGCATGGGCTGGGTTGCGGCGCGGTTCAGGGCGCCCGCAGTGAATCGGTTTGCGTCGCTCGCCAACGGCGGCGCTGCGCCTGTTCGTCGCTCGCCTTCTGTTCCAGTTGGCGCGAGCGCTGCGCCAGCTCGGCGCCGCGCCGCTCCAGCAGCTTGCGCACCGAGGCGACGCGGCGCTCGCAGTCGAGCAGCCGCTGGCGCGCCTGCGCGGCGTGGCGCTCGGTGACTTCGGCCTGGCGCGACTGCATCGCCACCGCCTGGTCCAGCCGCTGCATGAAGCTGCGGTAGTGCAGCACGATCGCGACCGGACTGCCGGCGCGCAGCCGCTGCGACCAGCGCGCCTCGTATTCGTTGCGGTAGCCGTGCAGCTGTTCGCGCTGTGCGGCAGCGCGGTCGTTGGCTTCGTCGGCGCGGCGCAGCGCGAGCAGCGCCTGGTCGGTTTGCCGTTGTTCGTGCTGCAACAGCAGTTGCAGCGACTGTTGGGGCCGTGGGGGCATGGGCATCAGCCTTCGATCGCTTCGCAAAGCCGCGCGAAGCTGGCGTGCAGCGCCGCCGGCTCGTGCATGTCCTGTTGCAGCAGCGCGTTCAAGCCGGGCTGCAGGCGCACCGCCTGGTCCAGCTCGGCGTCGTGGCCGACCTGGTAGGCGCCGAGCTGGATCAGGTCGCGCGCCTTGTTGTGCCGCGCCAGCAGCGCGCGTGCGCGCCGGGCCGCCGCCACGTGCTCGCGCGCGGCCACGCTGCCCATCACGCGCGAGATCGAGCGCTCGACGTCGATCGCCGGAAAGTGCCCGGCCTCGGCCAGCTCGCGCGACAGCACCACGTGGCCGTCGAGGATGCCGCGCGCGGCGTCGGCGATCGGGTCCTGCGGGTCGTCGCCTTCGGTCAGCACGGTATAGAACGCGGTGATCGAGCCGCGGCCGGCGAGCCCGTTGCCGCTGCGCTCGACCAGCGCCGGCAGCTTGGCGAACACGCTGGGCGGATAACCCTTGGTGGCCGGCGGCTCGCCGATGGCCAATGCGATCTCGCGCTGCGCCATCGCATAGCGCGTCAGGCTGTCCATCAGCAGCAGCACGTGCCGCCCCTGGTCGCGGAAATGCTCGGCGATGGCCGTCGCGTAGTTGGCGCCCTGCAAACGCACCAGCGGGGCCGAGTCGGCCGGCGCGGCGACGACCACGCTGCGCGCGCGGCCTTCGTCTTCGAGGATGTCCTCGATGAATTCCTTGACCTCGCGGCCGCGCTCCCCGATCAGGCCGACCACGATCACGTCGGCCGCGGTGTAGCGCGCCATCATGCCCAGCAGCACGCTCTTGCCCACGCCGGTGCCGGC
>CAYZGL010000073.1:0-16908 GCA_964477985.1 uncultured Rubrivivax sp.
TCAACGAGAACGACACCGTGGTCAACGAAGAGATCAAGTTCGGCGACAACGACACGCTGGGCGCGCTGGTGGCCAACCTGGTCGAGGCCGATGCGCTGGTGATCCTGACCGATCAGCGCGGCCTGTATTCGGCCGACCCGCGCAAGGATGCGCAGGCGCGCTTCGTCGACGAGGCGGTGGCCGCCGATCCGGCGCTGGAGGCGATGGCCGGGGGGGCCGGCTCGTCGATCGGCCGCGGCGGCATGATCACCAAGGTGCTGGCCGCCAAGCGCGCGGCCGGCAGCGGCGCCAGCACCATCATCGCGTGGGGTCGCGAGCCCGACGTGCTGCTGCGCCTGGCCGCGGGCGAGCGCATCGGCAGTGCGCTGATCGCCGGCACGCCCAAGTTCGCTGCGCGCAAGCAGTGGATGGCCGATCACCTTCAGCTGCGCGGCGCGGTCGTGGTCGACGACGGGGCCACGCAGAAGTTGCGCGACGAAGGCAAGAGCCTGTTGCCGATCGGCGTGACCGAAGTGCAGGGCGACTTCCGCCGCGGCGACGTGATCGCGGTGCGCGACCGCCTCGGCAAGGAACTGGCGCGCGGGCTGGCCAACTACTCGGGCACCGAGACCCGTCTCATTGCGCGCCGGCCGTCGACGCAGATCGAGGCAGCGCTGGGCTACGTCAACGAACCCGAGTTGATCCACCGCACGAACCTGGTGCTGATGCAATCGGACGCGCGCTGAGCACACGCCAACGCAAGGCGCTCAGTTCGTGTCGGCCGCGGATCGCGGCATCGGCGCTGCCGCTTGCTCGTCGTGACGCTGCGCGCGCATGCCGGCGCGCAGGTAGCGGTTGTGGTGGTGCAGCCGCGGCAGGAAGCGCGACAGCTCGGTCAGCGCCATCTCGTAGACGTTGCGCTTGAACTCGATGACCACGTCCAGCGGCACCCAGTAGTCATTCCAGCGCCAGGCGTCGAACTCGGGATGGTCGGTGGCGCGCAGGTTCATGTCGCTGTCGCGGCCGATCAGACGCAGCAGGAACCAGATCTGCTTCTGCCCCTTGTAGTGGCCGCGCGATTCCTTGCGGATGTAGTGGTCTGGAACTTCATAGCGCAGCCAGTCGCGCGTGCGCGCAATGATCTGCACGTGTTGCGGATGCAGCCCGACCTCCTCGTGCAGTTCACGGAACATCGCCTGCTCGGGCGTCTCGCCGTGTTTGATGCCCCCCTGGGGAAACTGCCACGAATGGGTTCGAAGCCTTTTGCCCCAGAAGACCTGATTGCGCGAGTTGAGCAGAACGACGCCGACGTTGGGCCTGAAGCCTTCACGGTCGAGCATAATCAAACCCCGATTTCTCTATTGAAATCATTATTGCACCGGCCGCCTGGCCATGCGATCCCCCTGCATCGCCGTACCCGGCACCGCCGCATGCCGGGCCGCCGGGCGTGTGCGCCCGCCAAGTTGCCCTGCCGATGAAAGCCAGCCAGTTCTTCGTCTCCACGCTTAAAGAAGCCCCGTCCGACGCCGAGGTCGCCAGCCACAGGCTGATGCTGCGTGCCGGCATGATCAAGCGCCTTTCGGCCGGCATCTACAGCTACATGCCCATGGGCTTGCGTGTCATCCGCAAGGTCGAGGCCATCATCCGTGAAGAAATGAACCGCGCCGGGGCGGTCGAGCTGCTGATGCCGGTGGTGCAGCCGGCCGAACTGTGGCAGGAGTCGGGCCGCTTCCAGGCCTATGGGCCGGAGCTGCTGCGGGTGAAGGACCGGCACGAGCGCGACTTCATCATTCAGCCCACCAGCGAAGAGGTCGTCACCGACATCGCGCGCCAGGAACTGCGCAGCTACCGGCAGCTGCCGCGCAACTTCTATCACATCCAGACCAAGTTCCGCGACGAGCGGCGGCCGCGCTTCGGCATCATGCGCGGACGCGAGTTCACGATGAAGGACGCCTACTCTTTCGACCGCGACCAGGCCGGGGCGCTGCGCAGCTACGACGCGATGTACCAGGCCTACTGCCGCATCTTCGACCGCTTCGGGTTGCAGTACCGCGCGGTGGCGGCCGATACCGGCGCCATCGGCGGCGACGCGTCGCACGAATTCCAGGTCATCGCCGACACCGGAGAGGATGCGATCGTCTACTGCCCGGCCAGCGACTACGCCGCCAACATCGAGCTGGCCGAGGCGTTGCCGTTGTTCGCACACCGCGCGGCACCCGGTGCGGCGCTGACGAAGACCCCGACACCGGGCAAGGCCACCTGCGAAGAGGTCGCCGAACTGCTGCGCATTCCGCTGCAGGCCACGGTCAAGTCGCTGGTGCTGGCCACCGACCAGCGCTCGCCCGAAGGTGATGTCTCGGGCACTACGCTGTGGCTGCTGCTGGTGCGCGGCGACCACAGTCTCAACGAGGTCAAGGCCGGCAAGCTCGAGGGCCTGAAGGCCGGCTATCGCTTCGCCACCGCGGCCGAGATCGCCGCGCACTTCGGCTGCAAGCCCGGCTACCTGGGCCCGATCGGCACCGTGCGGCCGGTCAGGGTGGTGGCCGACCGCACTGTTGCCGCGATGCACGACTTCGTCTGCGGCGCCAACGACGAGGACTACCACCACACCGGCGTCAACTGGGGCCGCGACCTGCCCGAGCCCGACCTGGTGGCCGACATCCGCAACGTCGTGGCCGGCGACCCGTCACCCGACGGCAAGGGCGTGCTGGCGATCCAGCGCGGCATCGAGGTCGGCCATGTGTTCTACCTCGGCACCAAGTACAGCGAGTCGATGCGTGCCACCTTCCTCGACGAGAACGGCAAGCCGCAGCTGTTCCAGATGGGCTGCTACGGCATCGGTGTCACGCGCATCCTCGGCGCGGCCATCGAGCAGGGGCACGATGCGCGCGGCATCCTGTGGCCCGACGCCATCGCGCCGTTCGAAGCCGTGATCTGCCCGATCGGCTACGAGCGCGTGCCGGCGGTGCGCGAGGCCGCCGACGCATTGCACGACGAGTTGGCGAAGCTGGGCGTGGACGTGATGCTCGACGACCGCGGCGAGCGCCCCGGCGCCATGTTTGCCGACTGGGAGCTGATCGGCGTGCCGCAGCGCATCGTCGTGTCCGAGCGTGCGCTGAAGGAAGGCAGGCTCGAAGTGCAGGGCCGGCGCGACGCGCAGCCCGGTAGCGTCGCGCTGGCCGAAGTTGGCGCCTTCGTGAAGGCGCGGCTGCACGCATGAAGGAGCTCGCCGCGCTGTGGCTGGGGCTGACGCTGTCGGCCGCGGCGCATGCCGGTGCCCAGCTCGAAGAACCGCTGGCCGACAAGGTGCGCGGCGCGCTGACAGCGGCGGTGGCCGACACCGCACCCCCGCGGCCGAGCTTCGATTCGATCGACGATCGCCTGGCCTATCTGCGCTGGCTGGGCGCGACCAGCGAGAAGCTGAAGAAGCGCAAGAGCGAACACGCGGTGCGCGTCGAATTCCTCGAAGCCGTCTGGTACGAAAGCAAGCGTGCGGGCCTGGAGCCGGCGCTGGTGCTCGGGCTGATCCAGGTGGAAAGCGGCTTTCGCAAGTACGCGATCAGCCACGCCGGCGCACGCGGCTACATGCAGGTGATGCCGTTCTGGTCGCGCACCATCGGCAACGGCGATGCCGCGGGCCTGTTCCACATGCAGACCAACCTGCGCTTCGGCTGCGTGATCCTGCGCCATTACCTGGATCTGGAAAAGGGCGACCTGTTCCTGGCGCTGGGCCGCTACAACGGCAGCCGTGGCCGCGCCGAGTATCCGACTGCGGTGTTCGCCAACCGGCGGCTCTGGCTGGGCGGCGAGCCTGCGCTGGCGGCGTCGCGCGCGACGCCGTCCGGTGGCTGAGCCGGTCGCGCGCTTCAGGCCGGGCGCAAGCCGCCCCAGCGCTGTGCTGCAGCCCCGGGCACGCGCACCGTCTGCAGCACGCGTTCGACGGTATCGGCCACCATCGCATCGATGCTCGCCGGCCGGTGGTACAGGCTCGGCAGTGGCGGAAAGACGATGCCGCCCATCTCGGTGACGGCGCACATGTTGCGCAGGTGCGCCAGGTTGAACGGCGTCTCGCGCACCATCAGCACCAGCGCACGGCGCTCCTTCAGCATCACGTCGGCGGTGCGCGTCAGCAGGTTGTCGCCGTAGCCATGCGCCACTGCCGCCAGCGTCTTCATCGAGCACGGCACGATGACCATGGCCGCGGCATCGAAGCTGCCGCTGGCCAGGCAGGCGCCGATGTCGCCCGGGGCATAGGCGTGGTCGGCCAGCGCTTCGATCGCATTGCGTTGCAGGCCGAGTTCGTGGTGCGCATTGAGCACGCCGGCCGGCGTGATCACCAGATGGGTCTGCGCCCCCAGTTCGCGCGCGCGTTGCAGCAACCGCTGCGCATAGATCGCGCCGGTGGCGCCGGTGATGCCGACGACCAGGCGCATGCGGGCCCTCAGCGCGGTGCCAGCATCTGCTGCAGCTCACCCGACTGGTACATCTCGGTCATGATGTCCGAGCCGCCGACGAATTCGCCGTCGATATAGAGCTGCGGGATCGTCGGCCAGTTGGCGTACTGCTTGATGCCCTGGCGGATCGCCTCGTCCTCGAGCACGTTCACCGTCTTCAGATCCGCCACGCCGCAGGCACTGAGTACCTGGATCGCGCGCCCGGAAAAACCGCACATCGGAAACTGGGCATCGCCCTTCATGAACAGCACCACCCGGTTGCCCTTGACCACCTGGTCGATGCGTTGTTGCGTGTCGCTCATCGAAAACCGTTCCTTGCCCCGTTCGGGGTGTTGAGTCCCAGGCGCAAGTTATACGGCAAAGCCGCACCCGCAGCATCGACGCGGGTGTGCTGGCCGGCGAGGCCGCGAGCCAGGGCGTCGTGGCCATCGCGCCGCAGGACGGCGCCGCCGGCGCCGCGGGCGCTCAGAACGAATAGTTGACGCCCAACTGCAGCATCGGCGACAGCTGCAGCTCGCGCACCACGTCTTCCAGGCCCTGGGTGCCGGACAGGGTGCGGCCCAGCCCGCCGATGGCCCCCGGGCTGTGCGCCACCACGCCGATGTCGGCCCAGAAACCCCAGCCGCTCTTCAGCGAGAAGTCGCTGTAGCCGATGCCCACATAGGGCAGTGCATCCACTGGCTGCCCCGGCGCGTCGTACGTTGCCGATCCGCGGTAGCCCAGCATCGGCCGGCCGGGCGCGGCGAAACTCGACATCGAGCGCGACGCCCGGGCCAGTTCGGACAGCGACACGCCCGACGGGCGTACCAGCAGCGCGCCGCTGGCGCGCAAGCCGCTTTGCGGCGCGGCGGCATCGGCCGGGTTCTTCGAGAAGTAGTAGTCGCCGCTCAGGCTGGCCGCCGCTGCGGCAGGGCCGGCCCAGGCGTAGGAAGTGCCGCTGCCGGCCCAGGGTACGGCGGCATCCACGACCACCGCATTGAGCTGCAGCCGGGTCTGCTGTGCCGACCAATAGCCGCCGATCTTTTCCACGTTCAGCCCGTCGCCGGCCGCGGCAGCACCCGCGGCGCACAGCAGGCCGATCAGGCTCGAGCATCGTTGGATTCGCATGGCCGACTCCTTGCGGGCTGGCTTGGGCAGACTCTTGCCGCCAGTGATTCGATGCTAGCGGCTGCCAAGCGTTCGCGGCCGCCACTTTAGGGGGCGGTCGACCGCCCACGGGCCAGGCGTGAGCTTTGCCCACGCAGGATGTCACATGCCGGACGGCGCGGCCTTGCGCCGGCGCCCGCCGCTGCAGCGTGCGTGTCCGGCCAGATCGTTGCGCGTGGCCACCTCGGCGAAGCCTGCATGCATCAACATGCCGCGCACGGCCTCGGCCTGGTCATGGCCGTGCTCCAGCAGCAGCCAGCCGCCTTCGGCCAGGTGGGCAGGGGCGGTATGTACGATGTGCTGCAGCGCACACAGGCCGTCGCCGCCCGGGCTCAGCGCCAGCAGCGGCTCATGCCGCAGTGCGCTCAGGTGCGGGTCGCCGGCGGCGATGTAGGGCGGATTGCTGAGCACCAGGTCGAAGCGCCGGCCGTGCAAGGGCCGGCACCAGTCGCCCTGCAGCCATTGCACGCTCAGGCCCAGGCGATCGGCGTTGCGGCGTGCGATCGCCAGCGCGGCCGGGCTCAGTTCCACCGCGCACACGCTGGCCGCGGGCCGCGCGTGCTTCACGGCCAGCGCGATGGCGCCGCTGCCGCTGCCCAGGTCCACCACGGTGGGCGCCGCGTGCGGCAGCGCCGCGAGGCGCTCGAGCGCCCAGTCGACCAGGGTTTCGGTGTCGGCGCGCGGCACCAGCACCGCCGGCCCGACTTCCAGCCGAAGGCCGTGGAATTCGCGCTGCCCCAGAACATAAGCCAGCGGTTCGCCGGCGGCGCGGCGCCGGCAGTCGGTGGCATAGGCCTGCTGCTGGGTGGCCGACAGCGGCGCGTCGTCGTGCGCCAGCAGCCAGGCGCGATCGCGCTGCAACGCCCGCGCCAGCAGCAACTGCGCATCCAGCCGGTCCAGCCCCAGCGCGCGAGCCTGCGCCAGCGCCGCGGCGGCGTTCATGCGCCGGACTCCAGCGCTGCGAGCTGCTCGGCGGCGCGCGCCGTGCGCAACGCGGCGATCACGTCGTCGAGTTCGCCGTCCATCACGCGGTCCAGCTTGTACAGCGTCAGGTTGATGCGGTGGTCGGTGAGCCGGCCCTGCGGGAAGTTGTAGGTGCGGATGCGGTCCGAGCGGTCGCCGCTGCCGATCAGCCCCTTGCGCGTGGCCGCCTCTTTGGCCGCGCGCTCGTTGCGCTCCTTGTCGCGCAGCCGCGCCTGCAGCACGGCCATCGCCTTGGCCTTGTTGCGGTGCTGGCTGCGGTCGTCCTGGCATTCGGCGACGATGCCGGTGGGCAGGTGCGTGATGCGGATCGCACTGTCGGTCTTGTTCACGTGCTGGCCGCCGGCGCCGCTGGCGCGGAAGGTGTCGATGCGCAGCTCGGCCGGGTTCAGCGTGATTTCCTCGGCTTCGTCGGGCTCGGGCATGACGGCCACCGTGCAGGCCGAGGTGTGGATGCGGCCCTGGCTTTCGGTGGCCGGCACGCGCTGCACGCGGTGGCCGCCGGATTCGAAACGCAGCGCTTCATAGACCTGCTCGCCGGCCACGCGCAACACCAGCTCCTTGTAGCCGCCCAGTTCCGATTCGCTTTCGCTCATCACCTCGGTGCGCCAGCCGCGGCGCTCGCAGTAGCGCAGGTACATGCGCGCCAGGTCGCCGGCGAACAGCGCCGATTCGTCGCCCCCGGTGCCGGCGCGGATCTCGACGAAGGCGTTGCGCGCGTCGTCGGGGTCGCGCGGCAGCAGCGCCAGCTGCAACTCAGTGTCCAACCGCTCGAGGTCGGCCTCGGCGCTGGCGACTTCCTCGGCTGCCATCTCGGCGAGTTCGGGGTCGCCGAGCATGTCGCGGCCGGCCTGCAGGTCGCGCTCGCGCTGCTGGTAGCTGCGGAACTGCTGCACCACCTGCGCGGCCTCGGCCTGCTCGCGCGACAGGCTGCGCCAGCGCGCGATGTCGGCCAGCACCAGCGGGTCGGCAAGGCTGGCATCGAGTTCGTTCAGGCGCAGCGAAAGGCGTTCGAACTGCTCACGCAGACTGGGGTTCATGGGACGATGCTCGAAGACGAAAAGGGTCGCGGCCCAGGCGCCGCGGCACCGCTGCCGGCGCAGCTAACGGCCGTTGCGCGCGGGGTTGCGCGAGGCCTGGCGCAGGAACAGGCGCGAGACGGTTTGCGCCAACTGGTCGCGCTCGGCGCCGTCGCTGCAATGCAGCTCGGCCAGCGCGCCATGCAGCAGTTTTTGTGTGATGCCGCGCGACAGCGCATCCAGCACCTGATCGACATCGGTGCCGCGCGCCAGCAGCTTGCGCGCGCGCGCCATCTCGGTGCTACGCCAGTCGTCGGCCTGGCGGTTCAGCGCCTGGATCAGCGGCACCGCGGCACGCTGGTCCAGCCAGTGGGCGAAGCTTTGCACGCCGGCGTCGACGATGGCCTCGGCCTGCTCGACCGCCGCTTGGCGCTTCTCGCCGGCGGTTTGCACCACGCCGGCCAGGTCGTCGACCGTGTACAGGTAGATGTCGGACAGCTCGGCGACTTCGGGCTCGATGTCGCGCGGCACCGCCAGGTCGACCATGAACATCGGCCGGTGGCGCCGCGCCTTCAGCGCACGCTCGACCGCGCCCAGGCCGATGATCGGCAGCGTGCTGGCGGTGCACGACACCACCACGTCGAACTGGTGCAGCACGGTGGGCAGCTCGGCCAGGCGCAGCGACTGCGCGCCCAAGCGGGTGGCCAGCTTCTCGCCGCGCTCGAGCGTGCGGTTGGCCACCGCCATGGCCTTGGGCCGGCGCGCGGCGAAATGCGTGGCCACGAGGTCGACCATCTCGCCGGCGCCGACGAACAGCACGCGCAGCTGGCCCAGGTCCTCGAACAGCTGCGCCGCCAGCCGCACCGCCGCGGCCGCCATGCTGATCGAATGGCTGCCGATCTCGGTCGCGCTGCGCACCTCCTTGGCCACCGAGAACGAGCGCTGGAACAGCTGGTGCAGCGTGCTGCCCAGCGTGCCGGCGGACTCGGCCTGGCGCACCGCGGCCTTCATCTGGCCGAGGATCTGCGGCTCGCCCAGCACCATCGAATCCAGCCCCGAGGCGACGCGAAAGGCGTGCCGTGCCGCGGCGCGGTCTTCGAGCACGTAGCTGTGGCTGAGCATGCGCTCGCCGCTGATGCTGCCGTGCGCGGCCAGCCAGTCGATCGCCGGGCGCACCAGCTCGCCGGGTTCGCCGTCGCGCGCGGCGAAGTACAGCTCGGTGCGGTTGCAGGTGGAAAGCAGCGCGGCCTCGGGCCGGTCGTGTGGGCGCAGGCGCTCGCGAAAGCCGTGCAGCGCGCTGCCCAACTGCTCCGGCGCAAACGCAAAGCGGCCGCGCAAATCCAGCGGCGCGGTCGCATGGTTCAGGCCGAGGGCGATGACGCTCATCGGCGAATTATAAAATCGCGGCGCTTGCTTGCCCTTGTCGCTCGCCGTACCAGGCCTTGCGCCGCGTCAAGCCGCAGACCACCCGAAGAAATGAGCGCCATCGACGCCATCTGGCACGTGCTCGGCCTGTTCGCGCCCGCGCTGCTGACCGCGGCGATCGCCGCCGGGGCGGCCAAGCTGCTGTGGCGTGCCCGGTTGCGGCGTATCGGCTGGATGCGGCTGGCGCTCGGCACTGCCGCGGCGGGTGCCGCGGCGCTGCTGGGCGGGCTGCTGCTGCTGGGCCGCGACGGCCGCATCGCCAGCTACGGGGCGATGGTCGTCGCGTCGGCCTTGGTGTTGTGGTGGGCCGGCCGCGCGCCGGCAGGCCAGCGCCCGCGCAGCGAGTGAGGGTAGGCCTCGGTGATCTGCACCTCGATCAGCTGGCCGACCAACTCGTTCGGCCCGGCGAAGTTGACGATGCGGTTGCACTCGGTGCGGCCCATCAGCTCGGGGGCTTCGGCGCTGGACCTGCGCGACGCGCCTTCGACCAGGATGCGCTGCACCGTGCCCACGCGCGATGCGCTGATGCTGCGCGCATGGGCTTCGATGCGCGCCTGCAACTGCTGCAGCCGCTGCAGCTTGACCGCCTGCGGCGTGTCGTCGTGCAGGTTGGCCGCCGGTGTGCCGGGGCGCGCGCTGAACACGAAGCTGAAGCTCGAGTCGAAACCCAGCTCGTCGATCAGCTTCAGCGTCAGGTCGTGGTCGGCGGGCGTCTCGCCGGGGAAGCCGACGATGAAATCGGTGGACAGTGACAGGCCCGGGCGCAGCGCACGCAGCCTGCGCACGATGCTCTTGTATTGCACCGCGGTGTAGCCGCGTTTCATCGCGCCGAGGATGCGGTCGCTGCCGTGCTGCACCGGCAGGTGCAGGTGGTTCACCAACTTGGGCACGCGTGCGTAGACCTCGACCAGCCGCTGTGTGAACTCGTTCGGGTGGCTGGTGGTGTAGCGGATGCGCTCGATGCCGGGGATCTCGGCCACGACTTCGATCAGCAGCGCGAAGTCGGCGATGTCGCCGGCAGCGCCCATCGCGCCGCGGTAGGCGTTGACGTTCTGCCCGAGCAGGGTGACCTCGCGCACGCCCTGTTCGGCCTGCACGGCAACTTCGGTCAGCACGTCGTCGAAGGGGCGGCTGACCTCCTCGCCGCGGGTGTAGGGCACCACGCAGTACGAGCAGTATTTTGAGCAGCCTTCCATGATCGACACAAAGGCGCTCGGGCCGTCGACGCGCGCCGGCGGCAGGTGGTCGAACTTCTCGATCTCGGGGAAGCTGATGTCCACCTGTGCTTGCTGCGTTTGCCGCCGCGCCTGGATCATCTGCGGCAGCCGGTGCAGCGTCTGCGGGCCGAATACCAGGTCCACATAGGGCGCACGTTCGATCAGTGCCGCGCCTTCCTGGCTGGCCACACAGCCGCCGACGCCGATCAGCACGCCCTTGTCCTTCAGGTGCTTGACGCGGCCCAGGTCGCTGAACACCTTCTCCTGCGCCTTCTCGCGGATCGAGCAGGTATTGAACAGCACCAGGTCGGCCTGCTCGACATCGCTGGTGGGCTCGTAGCCTTCGGCGGCGTGCAGCACATCGGCCATCTTGGCCGAGTCGTATTCGTTCATCTGGCAGCCGAAGCTGCGGATGAAGACTTTCTTTGGCGCGGCGCAATCCGGCGTGCTCATGGCTTGGTCCACGCCTGTGCGCTGGGGTTGAAGCTCCAGGCCAGCGCTTCCTTCTCGCTGGTCGGCCAGGGTTTGCGTGCGGCTTCGTCGCGGCTGAGCAGCCACACGTCCAGCAGCATGCCTTCGAACTCGGTGGTGTAGTTGACCACCGCCTTGCGGCCTGCCAGCGTGGCCGGCAGGTGCAGCATGTTGTTTTCGTCGCGGATGCGCGCACCGGGCGCCAGCCGCGCCGGCTTGCCGTTCAGCGTGATCTCGGGCGGGATGCCGAAGACGACTTCGCCGCGCAGCGCCTTGGCGGTGAAGGTGCGTTGCGCGTGTGCGGCCAGCGGCAACAGCAGCGCGCAGCCAAGGGCGATGGCTGAAGCACAGCGAATCATGGTGTGGATCCAGGGGCTGCGAAGCGGGAGCGCGGAGTTTAGCTGCGCTCGGTGCGCGCCGACATGCCTGCCGACACCGCACGCCGGGCACGCCGCCTGGCGGAAAACGCGGCTGCCGCGACATCGAAACGACCCGAAAGCGTTGCGGCGTCGAGCCGAACGGATGTCAACCCATGCTGGCGAGCCGCGTTATCGGGTTGCCCCGCGACAACTCTAAGCGCTCTCGAGGTGCGAAGTGGCAGCCGCATTGCTGCTCGATGTGTATAGTCGATATCTGTTGGTTTCATGCCGATTCAACCCAGGAGGATCTGTTGATGAAGAAGACTCTTAGCTCGTTCGCCGTTGCCGCGGCTGCATTGTTCTGCGCCCACAGCGTGCTGGCCCAGGCGCCGTCGCGCGCCGAGGTGAAGAAGGAAACCGCCGAAGCCAACAAGGCCGGCCAGATTCCCGGTACCGGCACCGGCCCGGGCGCCGACGTCACGCCGCCGATTTCGACGAAGTCGGACACCACGCGTGCCGACGTGAACAAGGAGGCCGCGGCCGCCAACAAGGCCGGCAAGATCCCTGGAACCGGCACCGGGCCGTCGGAGGACAGCGCCGGAGAGAAGTCCCCGAAGCAAAAGGCCGCCACCTCGACGACGTCGCCGGAGGCGCGCAAGAAAGCCACGGCAGCCGCGAACAAGGCCGGCACCATCCCGCAGACCGAAGGGCAAATGCAGAACCCGAAGTAGCAGGGCCGAGCCGGCCGCCGTGCCGGCATCGTCAGCGACGGCAGCGTCCCACGGGCGCTGCCGTTTTGCGTTGTGGCCGCCCCCACGGCTGCCGCGCCGCGGCGTGGTGTCGGGCCGGGTGGCCCAGCCGCCGATCGCGACCCGCCTTTGCCGCGAGGCCATGCAGCACGCACTGGCCTGCCGCAGTCAGGCTGGACGCCGAGCGCATTTCGGCGGCGCCGCCTGAAAACGCTTCGCGCACGCTGCGGCGAACAAGCAACGCGGCTGCCGACCCTGCCCGCGCCGCTTCAGCCGCCACCCTCGGGCACGTAGACGATCGAGCCGTCCTTCATGCGGCAGGCCACACCGGCCTTCTCGCCGTCGCCGCTGCCGATGGCGCCGCTGGCCGGGTAGCGCTCGACCTTCAGGCCCTTCTTCACGACGATCTCCATGTTCGGCTTGCCGGGGTCGGTGATGACCGTCACGTCGCGACTGGCGAAGGGGCTCAGCAGCGGGTTCTGCGCCACCGTGATCAGCAGCGCCGCGATGATCACCAGGACGATGTCGATCAGGTTGACCACCGACAGGATCGGGTCGTCGGTCTCGGGTTCGTGCAGCAGGCGCAGCGTCATCACGCGGCTTCGGTGGCGGCGATGGCCGGGCGTGCCGCGGCGGCGCTGCCGGCGGCACCGGTGTGGCGCCCTTGCGCGATTTCCAGTACCTCCTCGGCCAGCCAGCGCCGCCGCACGTTGGCCACCCAGAAGGTGATCGCCGCGGCGATCAGCGCCAGGATCACCGCCGAGAAGGCCACCGTCAGGTTGCTCGACACCTGCGCCAAGTTGCCGTCGGACAGGCCCTTCAGCGCCGGGCCCATCGGGATCATCGTCGCCACCAGGCCGAGCAGCGGCGTCACGCGGCTGGCGATGCGCGGGCCTTCCATCAGCTTGTGCGCGCGCAGGTCGAGTTCGTCCTCGCTCAACCCGCTGGGGCCGGCGGCGCGGTGCGCGGCCACCAGCGGCCGCCCGGCGCCTTGGCGGCGGCGCAGCGCGAGCATCACGAACTCGCCCAGCACCCAGAAGGCGTACAGGAAGAGCGCGGCGATCAGCAGCAAGGTGGGCAGCACGAACAGCTGCGTCGCGGTGTACATGGTGGATTCGAGTGCGGTGGACATGGTGGGGGAATGGGGTTGGAGGAGGAGTGGTTTCAGGCGGGACGCAGCGCAGGTGCCACGCGCCGCGCCAGAGGAGCGCGCCCATCGGTGCGCCAGCCGCGCCAGGCGCCACCGGCGACGGCCAGCGCCAACAGCAGCACGGCCGCCAGCGCGTCGACCACGGCGGCCACCGGTGCCGGCGGCTCGGCTGCGTGTTCGAGCTTGATGCCCTGGATCGGCGGTGGTGCCGGGGCTGGCTGCGGCGGCGGCTCGGGCTGCGGCGTGGCCGGGGCTGCGGCGTGGCTGCTGTCGCGCCAGGCTTCGGGCCGGCGCGTCCAGCGGCGCAGCGGGTACTAGGGGCGCGGCCGGCGCCGCCAGCCCGAAGCCTGGCGCGACAGCAGCCACGAAAGCCTCGAAGGCCTTGTTCTCGCTGCGCACCTGGCAGCGCTGCGCCAGTTCGTTGCAGCGCGACTTGAGCTCGGCCACGCTGGCCGGGTCGGCGTCCCACTGCTTCAGCCGCGCAGCTTCGAGCATGCGCTCGATGCCTTGCGCCAGCGCGTGCGGGTTGTTCTTCTCGAACCAGTCCTTCAAGCCGAGGTTGTGCTTGTCGCGCACGGTACACGTCCATGAACCCCTGCCACGGGTCGTGGCGCACCACCTCGCGCGCCACGCTTTGCCGGCCGGCAAAGTTGTTGATGCCGTCCAGCACCTGCAGCGTGCCGGCGCAGCCCTCGGCCATCAGGCCCTGGATGTGGCCGGGGTGGAAGTTGCGCGTCGCCAGCTCCTTGGCCAGCAACTGGGCTGCGCCCTCGGCGCGGGCCTGCGACGCCAGCCCGGCGGCCTGCGCCAGCTGCTTCATCACGTTGGGGAAATCGTCGCGGTGCAGCCCGGTGGCCGACGGCGCCACGTTCACGCGCGGCCGCCCGAGCTGCTCGCGCGCGATCGGCTCGACGCTGGTGACGCGCCCACCCGCACCCCACTCGGGCTCGCCGCCCAGCGCTTACGGCGCCTGCGCTTCCAGCAGCCCGAGGTGGCGCATCGTTTGCACCGAGCACAGCGTGAAGGCGAGCTTGGCCGGCACTCGGCCGGTCTTGTCACGGTGCGCCGCCAGCAGCTGGTCCAGTGCCTTCTTGCCGGCCTTTCATGCGGCCTGGGTCGGCACGCGGCGGGGGTCGAAGCCGTACAGGTTGCGCCCGGTGGGCAGCGCGCGGGGGTACTTGATCGGATCATCGCCGCATCAGGTGCGGATGCAGTGCCCGCTCCGGCCGTACCGGCCGGCCAGGCCGCTTTGCCGGGCCCGAGCCCCGTCAATACAGGCGCACCGCGCTGTCGAAGTGCCAGCTGCGGCGGATCTCCACCACGTCGAAGTCCCGCGCCAGAGCGCTCGGGAAGGCCTGATACGGCGTTTGGCTGTGCACGATGCGGCGCACGGCTTCATCGATCTGTGCCACGCCGCTGGACAGCACGAAGACGATCGATTCCACCGAGCCGTCGCTGCGCAGCGCCACCGTGACCAGCGGCGGGGTGTGCGGCTGGTGCGCTGCCTCGCGCACCATGTCGAAGGTCGGGTTCAGCTCGATCTTGCGCGCCCAGGCTTCGGCGTAGCGCACCAGCTCGGCATTGGCGTCGGCACGGCCGTACAGGCGGCCGCGGCGTGTGCCGCCGGATGCCGGCGGCGGCCGGCGTGATTCGGCGGCGGCCGCTTCGCGACGAGCGGCTTGCTCGTCCAGCTCGCGGCCCATCGCGCGCCGCGCCTGCTCGCGCCGCTCGGCCTGCTCCGCAGCCGCCTGTGCCGCAGCCTGTGCAGCGGCCTGCGCAGCGGCCTGTGCAGCGGCCTGTGCAGCGGCCTGTGCAGCCGCCTGTGCAGCCGCCTGTGCCGCCGCCTGTGCCGCCGCCTGTGCCGCCGCCTGTGCCGCCGCCTGCGCGCGAGCCGCTTCGTCGCGCGCCGCCTGTCGACGCGCGGCTTCCAGGCCAGCCGCCTCATCGCGGGCGGCCTCGGCGCGTGCCGATTCATGACGTGCCGCCTCCTGCTGGCGTGCCGCTTCGATGCGGGCGGCTTCCTCGCGGCTCGCCGCTTCACGAGCCGCCTCCGCCCGAGCCGCTTCCACCCGAGCCGCTTCCACCCGAGCCGCTTCCACCCGAGCCGCTTCCACCCGGGCCGCTTCCAGCTTGGCCAATTCCAGATGCTCGGCTTCCTGTTTGGCCTGGCGTCGCCCGTGTTCCAGCCGTTCGGCCATCGACTGTTCCGGCTGCGGCGTGTGGTCCTGCAACGCTGGCTGCGCCGCGGCGGCTTGCGGCGCCGCTGCCACGGGTGGTGCAGGCGTGTCGGGCGATGGCCGCGGCGCGCTGCCGGCATCCGGCCGCGGGGCCTCGGCGGTGGTGCCGTGCACGGGCTGCTCGGGCGCCGGGTCTGGGGGCTGCGCTGCCGGCGGCGCTTGCGGTAGCTGCGACGCGCCGGCTGGGGCCGGCTCGCGTGCCCTCGCGTGCCGACTCAAGTCGGGCTCGCCGGAGGTTGGTGGCGCCGGCTCGGGCGGCCGTGCCAGCGCCGCGGCCTGCGCGGTGGGCGCCGGCCGCTGTGGCGCTGTGTAGGCCCGGGGCGCCGCCGATGGCGCAACGACCGCGGTCGCGCCGCCGCGCCGCGGCTGGGGTGTGGGCGGTGAGTGCGGTGAGGGCGGTGAGGGCGGTGAGGGCGCCGCCGACGGCTCAAAGCGTGCCGGCGCCGAGGGCACGGCGACGACCTGCAAGGTGGGCGCCGCGATGCGGCGCGCGCTCCATGGCCAGGCCCAGCCCGGGCTGCCGACGCCGCTCGCGCCGAACAGCAGTCCCAGCAGCAGCGCATGCGCCAGCAGCGACAGCGCCAGTGCAACGCCGATGCGCTCGCGTTGGCGGCGTTGGCGCGTCATGCGGCCAGACACAGCCGGCGCGGGTGCCGCCATGCATGCACGACGCCAGCGGCGCGGGCTGCGCCGGCCCAGCGTGGTGCCCGCGTGCCGGCCTGGCGGGCTGCGGCCGTCGTGATGCGCATGGGTGCGGTGGTCGGGTCGGTGGCCGGCGGCCAAGGCTGGCGATTCTGGGGGATCGCCGGGGCGCGGCGCAGCCGCGGCGCAAGCGCACCGCAAGGCGCCGCCGGGACAATGGCCGCGTGAATCGATGTACAGGCGTTCCCGTATATTGGCTGGTCCTGCAAGGAGACACCGCATGAGCACCGAACCGACCATCATCTACACGCTGACCGACGAGGCGCCGCTGCTGGCCACCTGCGCCTTCCTGCCGGTGATCCGCACCTTCGCCAAGCCGGCCGGCGTGCGCGTGGACAAGAGCGACATTTCGGTGGCCGCGCGCATCCTCGCCCAGTTTTCGGACCGGCTGACGCCCGAGCAGCGCGTCAGCGATACCCTGAGCGAGCTGGGCAAGAAGACGCTCGAGCCCGACGCCAACATCATCAAGCTGCCCAACATCAGCGCGTCGGTGCCGCAGCTGGTGGCGGCGATCAAGGAGCTGCAGGCCAAGGGCTACCAGCTGCCCGACTTCCCCGACGACCCGAAGACCGACGCCGAAAAGGCGATCCGCGCGCGTTACGCCAAGTGCATCGGCTCGGCCGTGAACCCGGTGCTGCGCGAGGGCAACTCCGATCGGCGTGCGCCGAAGGCGGTGAAGGAATACGCGCGCAAGAACCCGCACTCGATGTCCGAATGGGCGCAGGCCTCGCGCACGCACGTGTCGCACATGCACGGCGGCGACTTCTATCACGGCGAGAAGTCGATGACGCTGGACAAGGCGCGCGACGTGAAGATGGAGCTGGTCACCCACAGCGGCAAGACGCTGGTGCTCAAGCCCAAGGTGTCGCTGCTGGCCGGCGAGGTGATCGACTCGATGTTCATGAGCAAGAAGGCGCTGCTGGCCTTCTACGAGCGCGAGATCGAGGACGCGCGCAAGGCCGGTGTGATGTTCTCGCTGCACGTCAAGGCGACGATGATGAAGGTGTCGCACCCGATCG
>CAYZGL010000074.1:0-16900 GCA_964477985.1 uncultured Rubrivivax sp.
GCCTTCAGCGGCCGGCGCGTGTCGCCCAGCAGCAGCATGGCGGCCGCCGCCAGCATGGGCAGCAGGACGGGTGCCATCACCAGGTGCGGCATCAGCCCGTTGATCGCGTGGATGACGTTCATGGCCGGCGCGCTCCCGGTTCCCCGCGCTCGAGCGGCCGCGCCGTGTTGTCGTCGATCGCCTCGCCGTCCACGTGGTCGTTGTCGGCCAGACCGCGCGCCGCCATCAGCACCACCAGGAACAGCGCCGAGGTGGCAAAGCCGATGACGATGGCCGTCAGCACCAGCGCCTGCGGCAGCGGGTCGGTGTAGTGCGTCAGGCTGGCGGGCAGGCCCGCCTGCACGATGGGCGGCCTGTCCTCGAACAGGCTGCCCATGGCGAAGATGAACAGGTTGACCGCGTACGACAGCAGCGACAGGCCCATCAGCACCTGGAAGGTGCGCGGCCGCAGCACCAGCCACACGCCGCAGCCGCCCAGCACACCGATGGCGATGGCGATGATCACCTCCATCTCAGCCGGCCTCCGGCAGGGCGGTGGCGTCGCTGCCCGCGGTGTCGCCCGACTGGCGGTGGCCGCGCACCGACTGGTGGGCCAGCGCGGTCAGGATCAGCAGCGTGGCGCCCACCACCACGGCGAACACGCCCAGGTCGAAGAACACGGCGCTCGGCACATGCACCTGGCCCAGCAGCGGCAGTTGCAGGTGGGCGGTGTGCGTGGTCAGCAGCGGGTAGCCCAGCAGCAGCGAGCCCAGGCCGGTCAGCGCGGCCAGCAGCAGGCCGACGGCGATCCAGCGGATCACCTTCAGCTGCAGGTGCGCCTCCACCCACAGCGTGCCGGCCACGACGTATTGCGCGATGAAGGCGATCGCCACCACCAGCCCGGCGACAAAGCCGCCGCCCGGCAGGTTGTGCCCGCGCATCAGCAGGTGCATGGCGATCACCGCCGCCACCGGCAGCAGCAGGCGCACCAGCACGGCCGGCACCAGCATGTAGCCCAGCGCCGTGTCGGGCGCGGTGCGCGGGTTGATCAGGTCGGTGACCAGGTCGGAGACGATGGCGCGCTGCTGCGGCGGCAGCGTGGCCATTTCGCGCGGCGGGCGAAAGCGCCGCAGCAGCGCGTACACGGTGAGCGCGACGATGCCCAGCACGGTGATTTCGCCCAGGGTGTCGAAGGCGCGGAAGTCCACCAGCATCACGTTGACCACGTTGCTGCCGCCGCCCAGCGGCAGCGCCTGCTCGATGAAGTACGGCGAGATCGACAGCGGCGCAGGGCGCGTCAGCAGCGCATACGACAACGCGGCCAGCCCGGCGCCAACCGCCACCGCGATCGCCAGGTCGCGCCGCCGCCGCCACCAGGCCAGCGCCGCGGCCGACCGGGTGGCCGCGGGCTCGTCCTGTGCGGTGCGTTTGGGCATCCAGCGCAGCCCCAGCAGGAACAGCACCATCGTCACCACTTCGACGGCCAGCTGCGTCAACGCAAGGTCGGGTGCCGAGAACCACGCATAGGTGATGCACAGCGCCAGCCCGGTCACGCTGAGCAGCGCGAGCGCGGCCAGCCGATGGAACTTGGCCTGCCAGGCCGCGGCGACGGCGCACACGGCGCCCACGGCCCACAACATGCCGAACTCGGGTGTCAGCGGCACGCGCGGCCGGTCGCCCCAGCGCAGCGGCACCACCAGCGCCGAGCCGGCGCCGGCCAGCGCGGCGATCACCACCAGCGCCAGCAGCTGCGGCTGCAGCCGGCGCGTGCCGCACAGCCGCAAGGCGCGGCGCGCCGCGGCGCTGGCCAGCGCCTGCGCGGCATCGAAGATGCGGCGTGCGTCGACGCGCTGCAGCCCCCAGGCGCCACGCTGGCCGCGGCGCTCGAAGGCCGCGGCAAAGCGCAGGTAGACCACCGCGCCGCCGAGCATCGCCACCAGGCTCATGACCAGCGGCGCATTGAAGCCGTGCCACAAGCGCAGGCTGTAGTCGGGCAGCGCGGCGCCTACCACCGGCTGCGCCGCCAGCGCCAGCAACGGCGCGATGGCCCAGGCCGGCAGCGTGCCGACGACCACGCAGGCCAGCACCAGCAGCTCCACCGGCACGCGCATCCAGGGCACGGGTTCGTGCGGCTGGCGCGGGCAGTCGGGCGGGCCGCCGAAGAACACGCCGTGCGCCAGCCGCAGTGAATAGACCACCGCGAACAGCCCGGCCAGCGTGGCCGCCAGCGGCAGGCCGATCTCGACCCAGGCACTGGCCTGAACATACACCGTCTCGGCGAAGAACATCTCCTTGGACAGGAAGCCGTTGAGCAGCGGCACGCCGGCCATCGCCGCGCTGGCGACGATGGCCAGCACCCCGGTGATCGGCATCGCGCGGTACAGGCCGCCCAGGCGGCGCATGTCGCGCGTGCCGGTTTCGTGGTCGATGATGCCCACCGACATGAACAGCGAGGCCTTGAAGGTCGCGTGGTTCATCATGTGGAACACCGCCGCCACCGCGGCCAGCGGGCTGCCCAGGCCCAGCAGCAAGGTGATCAGGCCGAGGTGGCTGATCGTCGAATAGGCGAGCAGACCTTTCAGGTCGTTCTGGTACATCGCCACGTAGGCGCCGAACAGCAGCGTGGCGAGCCCGGCACCGCCGACGATCCAGAACCAGGCCTCGGTGCCGGCCAGCACCGGCCACAGCCGTGCCAGCAGGAACACCCCGGCCTTGACCATCGTCGCCGAATGCAGGTAGGCCGACACCGGGGTCGGTGCGGCCATCGCATGCGGCAGCCAGAAGTGAAATGGAAACTGCGCACTCTTGGTCAGCGCGCCCAGCAGCACCAGCCCCAGCACCACCGGGTACAGCGGGTGCGCGCGCACCAGGCCGCCGGCGGCCAGCACCCGGTCCAGCTCGAGGCTGCCGACGATGTGGCCCAGCAGCAGCACGCCCGTCAGCAGCGCCAGGCCGCCGCTGGCGGTGACGCTGAAGGCCATGCGCGCGCCGCGGCGCGCGTCCTTGCGGTGGGTCCAGTAGCCGATCAGCAGGAAGCTGAACACGCTGGTCAGCTCCCAGAACACCACCAGCTGCACCAGGTTGCCCGACAGCACCACGCCGAGCATCGCGCCCATGAAACCCAGCAGCAGCGAATAAAAGCGCGCGGCCGGGTCCTCGGCCGACAGGTAATAACGCGCGTAGACGATCACCAGCAGCCCCATGCCGCTGACCAGCATCGCGAACATCCAGGCGAAGCCGTCGATGCGCAGCACCAGATCGACGCCCAGGCCGGGCATCCAGGCCAGGCGCTCGACCAGCACCGCCCCGCCGGCCAGCTGCGGGTACAGCCACGCCAGCGGCAGCGCCACGCCGAGCGCCACCAGCGCCGCCCACGACGACTCGAGGTTGCGCGCGTTGGTCGGCAGCAGCGCAGCGGCCACGCAGCCGGCGAAGGGCAACAGCAGCAGCGCGAACAACGACATGGGCGCGCAGTCTAGGCGACACACGCCCGCCGCCGCGCCGCACGAGCTTGCTGGCCGCGGCCCCGCCGCGGCGCACGAGCTTGCTGGCCGTGGCCGCGCCGCGGCGCACGAGCTTGCTGGCCGTGGCCGCGCCGCGGCGCACGGGGGCCGCTCAGCCCGGCCGCCCGGCGCGCGTGGCCGTTGCGCGCGCCGCCTGCTGTGGCGGTGCGCCGTCGTCGTGGTGGACCGAGACCAGCACGTCGGCGCTGCACTCGGCCAGCACGCGGCGCGTGGTGCTGCCCAGCAGCAGTTCGTCCAGCGCATGGCGGCCCTGCCGCCCGATGACCACCAGATCGCAGTCGCGCGCTTGCTCTTCCTCGGCAATCAGCACCCAGGGGTCGTCACCCTGCGGTGTCGACAGCTGCAGCCGCTGCGCCGGCAGCCCCGAACGCTCGGCCAGCGCATACAGCTGCTGCCTTGCTTCGGCGCGCGCGGCGTCGTGGTAGTGCGCGACGGTGGCGTCGCCGACGCCGGCCAGCCGCATGCGCCCGAGCATGGGCACGCTCACCGCGTGCATCAGCACCAGCGTCGCGCGCGGCGCGACGCGATCGGCCAAGTGCACCGCGGCCAGGCTCCAGTCGGAGAAATCCACCGGCACCAGCACACGCCGGTAGCGCTCGTGCACCATCTGCCGCACCATCAACACCGGCTGCGACGCACGCCGTGCGATGCGCTCGGCGGTCGAGCCGAGCAGCCCGGCGCGCACGAAACCCGCGCCGCGCGTGCCGGTGACGACCAGGTCAGCGCCGCGCGAATGCGCCAGCTGCGCCACCTGCTGCACCGCATGGCCCTGCACCAGCCGTGCATCGATCGGCAGTGCATGACGCTGGCGCGCTTCGTCGGCCACTTCGTCCAGGCGCGAGCGTGCCTCGTCTTCGACGGCCTGCACGGCCGCGGCGTCGCCGGCCCAGCGGCGCAAGGCGTCGATGGCGCTGCTGGCCAGCACATGCACCAGCGTCAGCGCGGCGCCGTGCTCCTGCGCGAGGCTCGCGGCGCGGTCGAGCGCGTGCTTGGAACCGGCCGAAAGATCGGTGGCCGCGACGATGGCATCGAGCCCTTTCATCGGGCCGCGCGGCGCAGTGGATCGATGCGGTGCATGGCTGCAGGGGCGAGGGTCGGTGAGCCGCGGTGCATCGGTGCGGATGCGCCGATCCTAACGGCCACCGCGTCGCGGCGTGGTGCACCGCCCCGGGCCGCGCTGCACACGTCCGGCCGCGCCGGCGCTCAGGACAGGCAGTAGGCGACGACGCGGCGAAACAGATCGTGGCCCAGGGCCCAGGCCGATGCGCCGGCCAGCATCGCGCCGGCCAGGCGCACGGCCCAGGCGCTGGCTTGCAGCGCGCCCGCGCCGCCGCCGCTCAGGCGCGCGAACAGCCAGGGCACCAGTCCCAACCCGGCGGCGCTGGCGCCGGCGAACACGCCCATCGCCAGTGCGCCGCCCCAAGCCGTGTTGGCCAGGGCCGCCATCATCAGTGCGGATTGCAGCAAGCCGCAGGGCCAGGCCACCCACAACAACCCGGCCGCCGACGCGCGCGCCGGCCCGTGCATGCGCTGCCAGCCGCCTTGCACCCCATGCACCCCGTGTTGCGGCGCCAGCTGCCGGCTGCCGCGCCCGAGGTTCTCGATCCAGGCCGGCTGCCTGCCATGCCACAGCAGCCAAAGGCCCAACGCCAGCGCCGCGCAGTGCAGCAGCGTCCACAGCGGCCGCAGCACCGGCGCCGAACGCCCGAGCTGCGCCAGCAGCCCCACGCTGGACGCCGCGACCGCACCGGCGGCGGCATAACCGAGCACCCGTGCCAGGTGAAAGGACAGCGGCGTCGCGCGCGGCGTTGCAGCACGGCAGCCGCGCAGCAAGGCGGCACTGGCCGGCCCGCACATCGCCGCGCAATGCGGCGCGCCGGCCGCACCCAGCAGCAGCGCACCGACCACCAGCGCAAGGTCCATCGTGGCCCTCGATCGCCGCCCACCGGCGCCGCTAGCGCGCGCTGCGGCCCGCGGCGCCGTGTGCCGGGCTGCACAGCAGCAGCGCCAGTGCGGCGCCGGCCGCAGCCACGGCCCAGAAGACGAAGAAGGCGATCGTGTACACCGCGTTCGGCGGCCAGCCGAGCGTGCCGCCGCCGAACCAGCGCAAGTCGCCCGGGTCGACCAGCGCGAAGACCAGCAGTTCCAACACCGCGGCCACCAGGAACGCCGACCACAGCACGCTCAGCGTACGCAGTGGCAGCGGCATCTCATGCATCGCGTGGACCTCGTGGGCCTCGTCGATCTCGTGGCGCGCCGGCCGCCGCGCTCAGCGCTTGGGCGAGGCGGCGTGGTTGCGCCCCTGCATCGCCGGCAGCGTGGCGGCGTCCTGCACCTCGAGCTCGCTGGCTGCCGGTCGTGTCAGCACCTCCTCGGCACCGTCGACGGCGATGGCCGCGGTGATCAGCGAGGCCACCACCACCGCCAGCGGCCCGCCCAGCACCAGCCAGACCATGCCGACGCGCCACCACGGCGGCGTCGGAACGTCGGGCTCGCTGCGCTGGCGGGCGGTGTGGGTGTCGTTCATCGATGGCTCCGCTGACGAGGTTGGGCTAGCGCGGCAGCACGAAGGTGGAAGCTTCGACCGCGCGCGCCGGCCGCGCATCGGGTTGGTCGTCCAGGCGCTGCACCTCGAATTCGATGGCGTGCGCACCGCTGGGTTGCGCGGCGGCGGTGTCGGGCGGCACGCGCACCGCCACCGTCATCCAGCGCGCCTCGGCCGGCAGCACTTCGACGCGGTCGCTGCCTTCGATGCGGATGCCGGGCAGACCGCGCACGGCCACGCGGTAGCGCTGCGCGGTCTCGGTGGCGTTCATGATCTGCAGCCGGTAGATGTTCTCGATCTGGCCGTCGTCCACCAGCCGCGCCAGCGACGCGCGGTCGCGCACGATGTCGACCCGGAACGGGCTGCGCAGCGCCATGCTCGCCACCAGCGCGGCCACCAGCAGCAGCAGGATCGCCGAGTACACCAGCACCCGGGGCCTGAACACGCGCTGCAGCCGCTGGTGCGGCGTGAGGTGCAGCGCCATCGCGTTCTGCGTGTCGTAGCGGATCAGGCCGCGCGGGTAGTTCATCTTGTCCATCACGCCGTTGCACACGTCGATGCACGCGGCGCAGCCGATGCATTCGTACTGCAGGCCGTGGCGGATGTCGATGCCGGTCGGGCATACCTGCACGCACAACGTGCAATCGATGCAGTCGCCCTTGCCGATGGCCTGGCGGTCGGCCTTGCGCGAGCGCGAGCCGCGCGGTTCGCCGCGCTCGGGGTCGTAGCTGATGATCAGCGTGTCCTTGTCGAACATCACCCCCTGGAAACGCGCGTACGGGCACATGTACCTGCACACCTGCTCGCGCAGGAAGCCTGCGTTGCCATAGGTGGCCAGGCCGTAGAAGAACACCCAGAAGCTCTCCCAGGGCCCGAGCGCGAACTGCCCCGCCAGCTGCCACAGGGTGCGTATCGGCGTGAAGTAGCCGACGAAGGTGAAGCCGGTCCACAGCGCGATGGCCACCCACGCCGCCTGCTTGGCCAGCGCGCGCCAGCCGCGGTCGAAGGTCCACGGCCCGGCGTCGCGTTTCATGCGCGCGACCCGGTCGCCCTGGATCTTGCGCTCCACCCACATGAAGATTTCGGTGTACACGGTCTGCGGGCAGGCGAAGCCGCACCACAAGCGCCCGGCCACCGCGGTGAACAGGAACAGCGAATACGCCGAGATGATCAGCAGCGCGGTCAGGTAGATGAAATCCTGCGGGTACAGCACCATGCCGAACAGGTAGAAGCGGCGCGCGCCCAGGTCGAACAGCACCGCCTGGCGCCCGTTCCACTGCAGCCACGGCAGCCCGTAGAACAACAACTGCGTGGCCCACACGAAAGCCCAGCGCCAGCCGGCGAACCAGCCGCCGACGGCGCGCGCATAGATCTTGCGCTGCTTGACGTACAACGAGACGACGGCACTGGCCGCGTCGTCGCCATCCGCGCCGGCCGCCGCGTCGGCGGCACCGGTGTTGGCTGCAGCCGCCGCCGGGTTCATCGCTTCGGGCTACTTGGCCGCGACCGCGGCAGCCTGCGACAGGCTCCAGACATAGGCCGCCAGCACGTGGATCTGTTCGGCACTGAGCCGCTCGCCGAAGGCCGGCATGATGTTGGTCTTGCCGTTGTTGATCATCGACACGATGGCGGCCTCGCCCCAGCCGTGCAGCCAGACCTTGTCGGTCAGGTTGGGCGCACCCAGTGCCTTCATACCCTTGCCGTCGGCACCGTGGCAGGCGGCGCAGACCGCGAATTTCGGCTTGCCGAGCTGCGCGTAGGCCGAGTTGTGGGCGCTGCCCGACAGGCTGAGCACGTAATGCGCGACGTTGCGCACATCCTGCGGCGTGCCCACCGCCTCGGCCATCGGCGGCATCACACCGGTGCGGCCGTTGGTGATCACGTCGACAACCTGCTCCGCGCTTTCGGTGGCCAGTCGCGACGCGACCGGCTGCGTCAGGTCCGGGAAACCCTTGCCGCCGCGCGCGTCCGAGCCGTGGCACTGCGCGCAGTTGTTGCCGAACAGCCGCTCGCCGATGCCCATGGCCACGCTGTCCTTGGCCAGTTCCTCGGCCGACTT
This sequence comes from uncultured Rubrivivax sp., assembly GCA_964477985.1. Lineage (GTDB taxonomy): Bacteria > Pseudomonadota > Gammaproteobacteria > Burkholderiales > Burkholderiaceae_C > Rubrivivax. The sequence goes on from CAYZGL010000074.1 coordinate 8,108, forward strand.
GCCGTTGAACTGCGCGAAGATCTGCGCGATGCGTTCCTGCGCGCGCTGCTGTTCGGTCTTGTATTGGCCGACGCTGCTCCAGCCCAGCGCGCCCGGGAACTTGCCCAAACCCGGATACAAGGCCAGGTAGATGCCGGCGAACACCACGGTGATCACGAACAGCCACAGCCACCAGCGCGGCAGCGGGTTGTTCAGTTCGCGCAGGTCCACGTCCCATACGTGGCCGGTGGTGTTGTCGTCGGCCATCTTCGTGCGCTGGCTGGCCACGAACAGCAGCCACAGGCACCACAGCAGGCCGATCACGGTGGTCGCGGCGACGAACACCGACCAGCCGACGTGCGTGAAATCGCTCATTGGGGTTCTCCGCGTGAACCGGCCAGCGGTTCGTCGTCCAGGAAGGGCAGCCGCGCCGCGTCGTCGAACGCGGCCTTGCGCTTGTGGCTCCACGCCCAGGCCCAGATGCCCAGGAACAGCACCAGGCTCAACACCATCACCAGGATGCGCAGATCGTTGACGTCCATCGCAGCGGCTCCTCGTGCTACTTGACGTGCGTGCCCAGCACCTGCAGGTAGGCGATCACCGCCTCGAGCTCGGTCTTGCCCTTGACCGCCTCGGCGCCGCCGGCAATCTCGTCGTCGCTGTAGGGCACGCCCAGCATGCGCAGCGCCTTCATGCGCGGCGCCATCTGCGCCGGATCCACGGTGGCCTTGTCCAGCCACGCGTAGGCCGGCATGTTCGATTCGGGCACCAGGTCGCGCGGGTTGATCAGGTGGATGCGATGCCATTCGTCGCTGTACTTGCCGCCCACGCGCCACAGGTCGGGCCCGGTGCGCTTGCTGCCCCACTGGAACGGGTGGTCGTACACGTACTCGCCGGCCTGCGAAAACGCACCGTAGCGCAGCGTCTCGGAGCGGAAGGGCCGGATCATCTGCGAATGGCAGTTGTAGCAACCCTCGCGGATGTAGACGTCGCGCCCGGCCAGCTGCAGCGCGGTGTAGGGCTTCAGGCCCGGCACCGGCTGCGTGGTGGACTTCTGGAAGAACAGCGGCACGATCTCGACGATGCCGCCGACCGCAACGGTGACGATGATCAGCACGATCATCAGGAAGTTGTTGGTCTCGATCCTCTCGTGACCGCTCGGGGCGTGTTGCGCCATGGCTTCGATCCTTGTCAGTCGTCGGGCTCGGTCGTCGGGCTCAGGCGTGGGCCGCGGCCACCGGCGGCACCGGCACGATCGCCACCTTGCCGGCGCGCATCGTCATCACCGTGTTCCAGGCCATGATCAGCATGCCGCTGAGGTACAGCAGGCCGCCGAGCCAGCGGATCACGTAGAAGGGATAGGTCGCCTTCACGCTTTCGACGAAGGTGTAGACCAGCGTGCCGTCGGGGTTGATGGCGCGCCACATCAGCCCTTGCATCACGCCGGCGATCCACATCGCGGCGATGTACAGCACGACGCCGATGGTGGCGATCCAGAAGTGCAGCTCGATCGCGCGCGGGCTGTACATCTGCTTGCGCCCGAACAGCCGCGGGATCAGGTAGTACATCGATCCCATCGTGATGAAGCCCACCCAGCCCAGCGCGCCGCTGTGCACGTGGCCGATGGTCCAGTCGGTGTAGTGGCTCAGCGCGTTGACGGTCTTGATCGACATCATCGGGCCTTCGAAGGTCGACATGCCGTAGAACGACAGCGAGACGATAAGGAACTTCAGGATCGGGTCGTCGCGCAGCTTGTACCAGGCGCCGCTGAGCGTCATGATGCCGTTCATCATGCCGCCCCAGCTGGGCGCCAGCAGCACCAGGCTGAAGACCATGCCCACGCTTTGCGCCCAGTCGGGCAGCGCGGTGTAGTGCAGGTGGTGCGGGCCGGCCCACATGTAGGTGAAGATCAGCGCCCAGAAGTGCACGATCGACAACCGGTAGCTGTACACCGGGCGCTCGGCCTGCCGGGGAATGTAGTAGTACATCATCCCGAGGAAGCCCGCGGTAAGGAAGAAGCCCACCGCGTTGTGGCCGTACCACCACTGCACCATGGCGTCCTGCACGCCGGCGTAGACCGAGTACGAGTGCGTCAGGCTGGTCGGAATCTGGATGTTGTTGAAGATGTGCAGCAGCGCGATGGCCAGGATGTAGCCGCCGAAGAACCAGTTGGCCACATAGATGTGGCTCACCTTGCGAATGCCGATGGTGCCGAAGAAGACCACCGCATACGACACCCAGATCACGGCGATCAGCACGTCGATCGGCCAGATCAGTTCGGCGTATTCGCGGCTTTGTGTCAGCCCCATCGGCAGCGTGATCGCGGCCAGCACGATCACCAGCTGCCAGCCCCAGAACACCAGCTTGGCCAGCCAGGGCAGGAACAGCGGCGTCTGGCAGGTGCGCTGCACCACGTGCAGGCTGGTGGCGAACAGCGCGCTGCCGCCGAAGGCGAAGATCACCGCATTGGTGTGCAGCGGGCGCAAGCGGCCATAGCTGAGCCAGGGGATGCCCAGGTTCAGCTGCGGCCAGGCCAGCTGCGCGGCGATGAACACGCCGACCAGCATGCCCACCACACCCCACAGGATGGTGGCCAGCGCGAACCAGCGCACCGACTCGTCGGTGTAGACCGGTGCTGCGGATCTCGAACTCACTGCCATGACTCGCTCCTGAACCAAGTTTCAGATTGTGCGGGAAACACCCTCATGCTCCGGGGGTCGATTTTGATCGCCGTCAAAGCCCGCAGGCCGCACTGCGGGCACTGGCGGATCGTCCAGCAGGATGCGCTCGCCTTCGCGCTCCAGGTCCTCGAACTGCCCGCCGTGGAGCGCCCAGGCGAACACGCCGAGGATGAACAGCACCAGTGCCGTCGACAGCGGGATCAGCAGGTAGAGGATTTCCAACGCTTGCCCTTCAGCGTGCCGCGCGCAGCGCGTTGAGTATCACCGCCGTCGAACTTCCGGCCATGCCCAGTCCTGCGGCCCATGGCGGCAGGTAGCCGAACAGCGCCAGCGGCACACATGCCGCGTTATAGACCAAGGCCCATGCCAGATTCTGACGCACGATGCGCATCGCACGCCGCGCGCTGCGCAGGGTATGCACCACATCCATCGGCCGGTTGCCGGCGAGCACCGCGTCGGCCTGCGCGCGCGCCACCAGCGCACCCTGCCCCATCGCCAGCGAGGCATCGGCCCGCGCCAGCACCGGGGCGTCGTTCACGCCGTCGCCGACCATGGCCACGCGCTCGCCAAGCTGCTGCGCTGCGGCCAGCCGCTGCAGCTTGCCTTGCGGCGTGGCCGCGCCGATCGCTTCGTCGAAGCCGAGCTGGCGCGCCAGGCGGTTCGTGCGCGCGGCAGCGTCGCCGGACAGCAGGCTCAGCTTGCAGCCCAGCGCGCGCAGTGCGCCGATCGCCTCGGCCGCGCCTTCGCGCAGAGCTTCGTCGAAAGCAAAACTCGCACAGCCGCCGTCGGCCGCGCACAGCCAGACCTGCGCGGCGGCGTCGGGCATGGCTGCGGCTGCCGCCGCGGCGTCGCAGGCCGTGCCGCCATCGGCCGCGACGGCACGGGCCCATTCGAAGCTGCCCAGACGCCACGCCAGGTCTTGGCCATCGCGCCCCGCCAGGCCCTTGCCCGGCGTCTCGTCGAGCTGGGTCCAGCGCCATGGCGCAGGCTGCTGCGCCGCCGCCGCCAACGCCTCGGACAGGGGATGGCGCGACCAAGCCGCCAGCGACGCCGCCACGCCCAGTGCGGCGTCGTTGCTGCCCAGCGCGCGGTTCGCGCGCCACACGCGCAGCTGTTGCAACTGCAGCGATTGCGTGGTCAGCGTGCCCGTCTTGTCGATGAACAGGCGGTCCAGCCGTGCCATGCTTTCGAGCGCGTCCAGACGCTGCACCAGCACGCCGCGGCGCGCCAGGCCACCGGCCGCGGCCACCAGCGTGGCCGGCACCGCCAGCGCCAACGCACACGGACAGGTGACGATCAGCACCGACACCGCCACCCACACGGCACGCGATGGATCGAGCACGCTCCACACCGCGAAGGCCAGGCCCGCCAGGCCCAGCACCCCCCACAGGAACGGCGCGGCCAGACGGTCGGCGATGCGCGCCAGCGCCGGACGCTGGCTCATCGCGCTGCGCATCAGCGCGACGATGGCCTCGTGCCGCGTGTCGGCGCCCACGCGCTCGACGCGCATCAGCAAGGGCGCGCCGCGGTTCAGGCTGCCGGCCACCAGGGTGTCGCCCGCGGCCTTGGGCACCGGCGCCGATTCGCCGCTGAGCAGCGCTTCGTCGACCTGCGCCGCACCTTCCAGCAGATGGCCATCGGCCGGGATCGCCTGGCCCAGCGCCACGCGCACGCGGTCGCCCGGCGCCAGGCGCAAGGCGCTGACCTGCTCGCTGCGCCCGTCGCTGCGCACGCGCGTGGCGAACTGCGGCAGGCTGTCCAGCGCCCCTTCCAGCGCCTGCGCGGCACGCTGGCGCGCCAGCAGCTCCAAAAAGCGCGCGCCCAGCAAGAAGGTGACGAACATCGTCATCGAATCGAAATACACCTCGTGGCCGAACACGCCGCCGGGCGCGAAGGTGGCGCCGCTGCTGACCACGAAGGTGACGGCGATGCCGATGGCCACCGGCACGTCCATAGCGATGCGCCGCGAGCGCAGGCTGCCCCACAGGCCCGCGAAGAACGGCCCGGCCGAAAACAGCAGCACCGGCAGGCTCAGCACCCAGCTGCCCCAGTTCAGCAACTGCGCCAGGTCGGGCGCCAGTTCGCCGGGGCCGGCCACGTACGACGGCGTGGCCAGCATCATCACCTGCATCATGCAAAACGCGGCGACGAACAGCCGCCACAACGCGCGGCGGCCTTCGGCGCGGCGCAGTTCGCGCGCGGGTGCGGCCACGTCGGGCGCGGCGTCGTAGCCGGCGCGGCGCACCGCCTCGACCAGCAAGGACGGCCTTGTGCGCTGCGGGTCCCAATGCACCGCCGCACGCTGCCCGGCCGCGCTGACCGTCGCACGCTGCACGCCGTCGACCCCGCCCAGCGCCTGCTCGATGATGCCGGCGCAGGCCGCGCAATACATGCCCGACAGGCGCAGCGTCGATTCGGCGATGCGCCGGCCGCCGCCGTCGGTGGACCAGCGCGTGAAGCGCTGCTGCTCCAGCGGATCGTCCAGCACCGCGAGGTCCGCCGCCGTCGCAGGCACCGCGGCCGCAGGGCCGTGCGTGGTCGACAATGTGCGTTCCACGCCAGCCAACCGGACACCTAGACGATGAACCTGCCTGCGAGCCGCATCACGCGATCACTGCTGCCGCTGGCGTTGGCGCTGGGTGGCATGGCCTCGGCGCAGGACGCGGCGCAGCCGCGGCTGGACGGCGTCACCCTGCAGGCGGGCATGCACCTGATCCATGCCGAGGTCGCGCGCACGCCGCTGCAGACGCAAACCGGCTTGATGTTCCGGCGCCAGATGGCTGCGCACGAAGGCATGCTCTTCGTCTTCGACAAGCTCGCACCGCGCTGCTTCTGGATGAAGAACACCTTGCTGCCGCTGAGCATCGCGTTCATCGCCGACGACGGGCGCATCGTCAACATCGCCGACATGCAACCCCAGTCGGAGCAGTCGCATTGCGCCGATCAGCCGGTGCGCTTCGCCCTCGAGATGAACCAGGGCTGGTTTGCCAAGCGCGGCATCCAGCCCGGATTCAGGATCAAGGGCGCGCCGTTCGGCTCCTGAAGCCGCAGGCTGCCGCGGCGCGCGCCGTGCGCGCCCGCGTGGGCTTCAGCCGAAATTGCGCTGCGCGAACTCCCAGTTCACCAGCGAGTTCAGGAAGGTCTCGACGAACTTCGGCCGCAGGTTGCGGTAGTCGATGTAGTAGGCGTGCTCCCATACGTCGATGGTCAGCACCGCCTTGTCGCCCGTGGTCAGCGGCGTGCCGGCCGCGCCCATGTTGACGATGTCCAGCGTGCCGTCGGCCTTCTTCACCAGCCAGGTCCAGCCCGAGCCGAAGTTGCCGACCGCCGACTTGGTGAACGCTTCCTTGAAGGCCGCGTACGAGCCCCACTTCGCATGGATCGCCGCGGCCAGCGCACCGCCGGGCTCACCGCCGCCGCTGGGCTTCAGGCAGTTCCAGAAGAAGCTGTGGTTCCACACCTGCGCCGCATTGTTGTAGATGCCGCCGCTGGATTTGCGCACGATGTCTTCCAGCGACAGGGCCTCGAACTCGGTCCCCTTTTGCAGGTTGTTCAGGTTCACCACGTAGGCGTTGTGGTGCTTGCCGTGGTGGTACTCGAGGGTCTCGCGGCTCATGTGCGGGGCCAGCGCGTCCAGCGCGAACGGCAATGCGGGCAGCGTGTGTTCCATCGGGAATCCTTTCGTGGCCTGGGGTGGCGGGAGGGGACCGGCGATTGTAGGCAGGCCCCTCAAGGCGGCGCCGCGGTCGGGGCTTCGCCTGTCGTGGCATCGCGCGGGCGCACCTGCAGCACCTCGACGCGCGCCGCGCCGTCGGCCCACACCGCGTCGAGCCGGTCACCGGCCTGCACGCCGCGCACCGAGAGCACCGCCCGGCCCTGGGCATCGGCCAGCCAGGCATAACCGCGAGCCAGCACACGCTGCGGGTCCAGCGCCGCCAGCCGGTGTGCGCCGGCTTGCAGTTGCTGCGCATGGCGCTCGAGCCGTGCGTGCAGCGCGCGGCGCAAGCGCTCGCCCAGCAGTGCGGGTTCGCGCTGCCCGCGCTGCTGCGCGTGGCGCAATGCCGCCAGCGCGCGCTGCTCGAGTGCGCCCAGCACCTGGCGCTGGCCGGCCACGCGCTGATCGGGCCGGCCCAAGCGCAGCGCCAGGGCGTCCAGCCGCTGCTGGTGCGATTCGCAACCGTGCTGCATGCGCCGGTGCAGCCGCTGGGCCAGCGTGTGCAGCCGGGCCAGCGCATCGACGCGCGCCGGCGCCGCCAGCTCGGCGGCCGCGGTCGGCGTGGCGGCGCGCAGATCGGCCGCCAGGTCGGCCAGCGTGACGTCGCTGTCGTGGCCGACACCGCACACGACCGGGATCGGCGATGCGGCGATCGCGCGCACCAGCGCTTCGTCGTTGAAGCACCACAGGTCCTCGAGCGAGCCGCCGCCGCGCACCAGCAGCAGCGTGTCGACCTCGGCGCGTTGCGCCGCCAGTTGCAGCGCAGCGATCAAGGCAGCCGGCGCCAGTGCACCCTGCACCGCGCTCGGGTAGACGATCACGCGCACCTGCGGCGCGCGCCGCGCCAGCGTGGTCAGCACGTCACGCAGCGCCGCCGCACCGGTCGAAGTGACGATGCCCAGCGTGGCCGGCCAGGCGGCAGGCGCGCGCTTGCGCTGCGCATCGAACAGCCCGGCGGCCTCGAGGCGGGCCTTGAGCCGCAGGAACTGTTCGTACAGCGCGCCGGCGCCCAGACGCTGCATGGTCTGCACCACCAGCTGAAGTTCGCCACGAGGCTCGTAGACCGACAGCTGGCCCTGCAGTTCGACCTGCTGGCCGTCGCGGGCGGCGAAGTCGACCAGCGCGGCGGCGCGGCGAAACATGGCGCAACGCAGCACCGCGCCGCCTGCGTTCGACCCTGCACCGGCGCCGATGTCCTTCAGCGTGAAATAGCAGTGGCCGCTGGCCGCGCGCGTCAGCCCCGACAGCTCGCCGCGCACCCGGCACGCCCCGAAGCGCGCCTGCAGCGTGTCCGCCGCGGCCACCAGCAGTGCGCCCACGTCCCAGGCCGGGCGCGGCGCGCTGACCTCAATCATGCGCCGAGCCAAGCCTGGCGCGGCTGCGGGCGTCCACAGCCGCGCCAGCCTTGACGCAAATCAGCGACAGCGCCCGCAGAGCACGGTAAAGCATGGCCAAGTGCTTGAATTCACGAGCAAAACTCCAGAGCAAAATTCAGGCACCCGAAGCCGCCGCCAGTATTGGTGCGGCTTTGCGCGCTGCGCGTGCAAGTTATGCACATTGTTGTCCACCGCAACGGTGGACTGCCGCGTCGACTGCTGCATCACATGCTGCCGATACCGCCCGGCCGGCCGAGGGGCGCAGGCCATAATCGCGCGCGTTGCGCGGTCCGGCCATCGCAGGGGGCGTTTTTGTTTTCGATCATACAAGCCGCTGGTTGGCCGATCTGGCCGCTGATCCTGTGCTCGGTGGCGGCACTGACGATCATCATCGAAAGGCTGCTCAGCCTGCGCGGCAGCCGCATCGCGCCGGTCAATCTGCTCGACGAAGTGCTGGGTGTGACGCGCAGCAGCCTGCCCGGCAGCGAGGTGGTCGCCAAGCTGGCGGCCAGTTCGCTGCTCGGCGGCGTGTTCGCCGCCGGCCTGCGCAGCGTGATCGCCGAGCCGCGCATCACCGAGCAGGCGCTGCGCCAGTCCTTCGAAAGCGCCGGGCGCGTCGCGCTGCACCGGCTCGAACGCTACTTGAACACGCTGGGCACCATCGCCGCGGCGGCGCCGTTGCTCGGCCTGTTCGGCACCGTCATCGGCATGATCGAGATCTTCGGCTCGCAGGCCCCCACCGCCGGTGGCACGACCAGCCCGCAGCAACTGGCGCACGGCATCTCGGTGGCGCTGTACAACACCGCCTTCGGCCTGATGATCGCCATTCCGGCGTTGATGTTCTACCGCTACTTCCGCGGCCGCGTCGACGAATACCTGCTGACGATGGAGCTGGCCACCGAGCGGCTGGTGCCCAACCTGATGCGCTTCGCGGTGCGGCGCGCGCCGGCGGTCGTGGCGGCGGCGGTGGCCGAGGCGGCGGCGTGAACTTCAGGCGCCATCGCCACCCCGAGGAACCGGAGATCAACCTGATCCCGTTCAT
>CAYZGL010000075.1:0-16890 GCA_964477985.1 uncultured Rubrivivax sp.
TGCTTGAACTGGAAGGCCACCGAGCCCTCGGTGCCCATGTTGCCGCCGTATTTGCTGAAGGCGTGGCGCACCTCGGCCACGGTGCGCACGCGGTTGTCGGTCATGCAGTCGACGATGATGGCCGCGCCGCCGATGCCGTAGCCCTCGTAGCGGATCTCTTCGTAGCTCAGGCCTTCGAGCGCGCCCGAGGCCTTGTCGATGTTGTACTTGATGCGCTCGGCCGGCATGTTGGCGGCCTTGGCCTTGTCCACCGCCAGCCGCAGCCGCGGGTTGGCGCTGAGGTCGCCGCCGCCGGTGCGCGCGGCGACGGTGATCTCACGGATGACGCGGGTCCAGATCTTGCCGCGCTTCTCGTCCTGACGGCCCTTGCGGTGCTGGATGTTGGCCCATTTGGAATGTCCGGCCATGAAGGGGCTCTCCTGCGGCCCGGGGTGCTTGCAAGCGGTGCAAACGGGCGCGACGGTGTGGTTCGATAGACTGCCATTCTACTTTTGGCCCACCCCACCCCCTTTCCACTCCCCCTCAGCCACAGGAGCCGCGCCGATGGCCGACCCGATCCTCGTCGCCCGCCACGGCGACATCGAATGCCACTTGCTGCCCGCGCTGGCCAACCGCCACGGGCTGATCACCGGCGCCACCGGCACCGGCAAGACGATCACGCTGCAAACGCTGGCCGAGAACTTCAGCAAGCGCGGCGTGCCGGTGTTCATGGCCGACGTCAAGGGCGACCTCACCGGCATCAGCCAGCGCGGCAGCGTGCCGCCGAAGATAGCTGCGGTGCTGGCCGAGCGCGGCATCGATCCGCCCGAAGCGCTGGCCTGCCCGTGCACGCTGTGGGACGTGTTCGCCGACGCCGCCAAGGCGCAGGGCCACCCGGTGCGCGCCACCATCTCCGACATGGGCCCGCTGCTGCTGGCACGCATGCTGGGGCTGAACGAGACCCAGGCCGGCGTGCTCAGCCTGGTCTTCAAGATCGCCGACGACGCGGGGCTGCTGCTGCTGGACCTGAAGGATCTGCGCGCGATGCTGCAGCACGTGGGCGACAACGCTGCGCAGTACAAGACCGAATACGGCAACGTCAGTGCGGCCAGCATCGGCGCCATCCAGCGCGGGCTGCTGCAGATCGGCGAACAAGGCGGCGACCGCTTCTTCGGCGAGCCGATGCTCGACCTGGCCGACTTCATGCAGACCCAGGATGGCAAGGGCGTGGTCAATATCCTCGCAGCCGACCAGCTGATGAACTCGCCCCGGCTGTACGCCACCTTCCTGCTGTGGATGCTGTCCGAGCTGTTCGAGCGGCTGCCCGAGGTCGGCGACCTCGAGCAGCCCAAGCTGGTGTTCTTCTTCGACGAAGCGCACCTGCTGTTCAAGGACGCGCCGGCGGCGCTGGTCGAGCGCATCGAACTCGTGGTGCGGCTGGTGCGCAGCAAGGGCGTGGGCGTGTACTTCGTGACGCAGAACCCGCTGGACATCCCCGACACCGTGCTTGCGCAGCTGGGCAACCGCGTGCAGCACGCGCTGCGCGCCTTCACGCCGCGTGACCAGAAGGCGGTGAAGGCCGCGGCCAGCACGATGCGCGCCAACCCGAAGCTGGATCTCGAAACCGCGATCACGGAACTCGCGGTGGGCGAGGCGCTGGTCAGCTTCCTCGACGCCAAAGGCCGGCCCAGCGTCACCGAGCGCGTGTTCGTGCTGCCGCCGGGCAGCCAGATCGGGCCGATCACGCCCGAACAGCGCACGGCGCTGATCGCCGGATCGCTGGTGGCCGGCGTCTACGAAAAAGCGGTGGACCGCGAATCGACCTACGAGAAGCTGAAGGGCCGCGCCGAGACCAGCGGCGAGGCGGCCGAGCAGATCAAGGCGACACCGTCCAAGCCCGGCGCCGCGGCCGACGACGGCGGCATGATGGGCGAGCTGAAGGGCATGCTGTTCGGCAGCACCGGCCCGCGCGGCGGCAAGCGCGAAGGGCTGGTGGAAAAGGCGGCGTCGTCGGCGATCCGCAGCATGGGCTCGGCGATGGGCCGCGAGATCTTCCGCGGCGTGCTCGGCGGGCTGCTCGGCGGGTCGAAACGGCGCTGAAGGTTCGGGCACGAGCGACACCGCCCGGCTGCGGCGAACGCGCATCGCGCGCTGGGCTGCACCCACACGTCACCATGGTCAAGGGCGTGGCGTACGCAATGGCTGCCCTTGACACAGCGCTGCGTTTGCAGTGCTTGGCGCTTGCGGCAACACGGGCCGCCGTGCGCCGAAAGGCGGAAATGCGGCAAGGCCGCTTGACGTCGCGCCATCATTCCAACACACTGGAAATATGGAAGAAGAAACCGCGATCGCGTCGCTCGCAGCCCTGGCCCAGGGCATGCGCCTTCGCATCTTTCGCGTCTTGATCGGCGCCGCTCCCCAGGGCATGACGCCGGGTGAGCTGTGCGCCACGCTGGACGTGCCCGGCTCGACGCTGTCCTTCCACCTGAAGGAACTGCTGCACGCCGGCCTCGTGACGCAGCAGCGCGAGGGCCGCAACCTCATCTACCGCCCGTCCATCGCGCAGATGAACGCGCTGCTCGCCTACCTCACCGCGCACTGCTGCCAGGGCGCGGATTGCGAGATCGTTCCTGGCTGCGCCGCCTGCTGAAGCGAGACCGCCATGAAGCGCTTCCACGTCCACCTGCACGTCGACGACCTCGGCCACAGCGTCGGCTTCTACTCCAAGCTGTTCGCCACCGTACCGGCCCGCCTCGAAGGCGGCTATGCCAAGTGGCTTCTGGAAGATCCACCGCTCACCTTCGCGATCTCCACGCGCGGCGCGCGGCCGGGCATCGACCACCTGGGTTTCCAGACCGACGACCCGGCCGAACTCGCGGCGATGAAAGCGCGGGCCGAGGCGGCCGACCTGTCGCTGCGCGACGCAGGCGAGACCACCTGCTGCTATGCACGCAGCGCGAAGCATTGGGTCACCGACCCGCAGGGCGTCGCCTGGGAGCACTTCCACAGGCTGGGCAACATCCCGGTGCTCAGTGAAGCCGCGGGGCAGCAAGCCGCATCAGGCACGCGGGCGGCAGCCTGCTGCGCAGCCACGCCGCGCGACCAGCCCGTCGGCATGCCGGCGAAGACTGCCGCCTCCTGCTGCTGAGCGCGAGCGACGAGCCGATGCACGAACAGCCATGACTGCGACGGTCCTTCCCGCACCAGCCGCCTCACCCGCGGCGATGAGCGTCTTCGAGCGCTACCTCAGCCTCTGGGTGTTGTTGTGCATCGTCGCCGGCGTCGCGCTCGGCCAGCTGCTGCCGGGGCTGTTCCAGGCCATCGGGCGCATGGAGGTCGCCAAGGTCAACCTGCCGGTCGGCCTGCTCATCTGGGTGATGATCATCCCGATGCTGCTGAAGGTCGACTTCGCGGCGCTGTCGCAGGTCGGGCAGCACTGGCGCGGCATCGGCGTCACGCTGTTCGTCAACTGGGCCGTCAAGCCCTTCTCGATGGCGCTGCTGGGCTGGGTCTTCATCCGCCACGTCTTCGCGCCCTGGCTGCCGGCCGACCAGGCCGACAGCTGCATCGCCGGCCTGATCCTGCTGGCCGCCGCGCCCTGCACGGCGATGGTCTTCGTGTGGAGCCGGCTCAGCGGCGGGCATGCGCTGTTCACGCTGTCGCAGGTGGCGCTGAACGACACCCTCATGGTGTTCGCCTTCGCGCCGCTCGTGGCCCTGCTGCTCGGGCTGTCGTCGATCGTCGTGCCGTGGGCCACGCTGCTCACCTCGGTGGGGCTGTACATCGTGGTGCCGGTGGTGATCGCCCAAGCGTGGCGCCGGGCCCTGCTGCGGCGCGGCCCGGCGGCATTCGACGCGGCGCTCGCCCGCATCGGCCCCTGGTCGATCGCCGCCTTGCTGGCGACGCTGGTGCTGCTGTTCGCGTTCCAGGGCAAGGCCCTGCTCGAGCAGCCGCTGGTCATCGCCATGCTGGCGGTGCCGATCCTGATCCAGGTGCTGCTCAACTCCGGCCTGGCCTACTGGCTGAACCGGCGCCTGGGCGAAGCGCACAGCGTGGCCGGCCCGTCGGCGCTGATCGGCGCCAGCAACTTCTTCGAACTCGCCGTGGCCACGGCGATCAGCCTGTTCGGCTTCGAGTCCGGCGCCGCACTGGCCACCGTGGTGGGCGTGCTGATCGAGGTGCCGCTGATGCTGCTGGTCGTCCACATCGTCAACCGCAGCAAGGGCTGGTACGAAGCCGGCCTGACCCCAAAGCCAAAGACATGAACACCCCCGCCATCACGATCTATCACAACCCGGCCTGCGGCACCTCGCGCAACGTGCTGGCGCTGATCCGCAACAGCGGCGTCGAGCCGGCGATCGTCGAGTACCTGAAGACCCCGCCCGGCCGCGACCAGCTGGTGCAGCTGATCGCGGCGCTGGGCATGCCCGTGCGCAGCCTGCTGCGTCAAAAGGGAACACCCTACGACGAGTTGACACTCGACGACCCGAAGTGGAGCGACGACCAACTCATCGACTTCATGGTGGCGCACCCGATCCTGATGAACCGGCCGATCGTCGTCACGCCGCTGGGTGCGCGCCTGTGCCGCCCGTCGGAACTCGTGCTCGACATCCTGCCGTCGCCGCAACTCGCGCCGTTCGCGAAGGAAGACGGCGCACCGGTGATCGACGGCAAGGCGCGCCGTGTGATTCCTTGAGCTGCGCAGCGCGCCGAAGCACACGCCGTCGACGCAGCCGGGCTCGGCACGAAGCCTGCGCACACGCCCCAGGCGCTGCCGGCAAGCACAAGCCGCGACGCAGCGGCGCGTGCGTGGCGGACGCTTCGGCATACGCCGTGTGCCGTGCGTGCCCACGCTCGACGCCATCGTCAAAAGCAACCCCCCGGGGGCAAATCGCTTCACGGCGCTTGCCTTCAAGGGCGGTGACTCAGGCCTTGCCGATCGAGCGCGCCTGCAGCAGCGTGTCGGCGCGGTGGCGGAAGCGCTGCACCTTGCCCGCAGCGTCGAAGTGCCAGATGTGCACCTCGTCGATCTCCTGCACCTTGTGCCCGGTGGCGCGTGCGGTGTAGTCCAGCGTCACCAGGTCGACCACGGTCGCTTCGTCGCCGAAGATCTTGTTCACCTCGAAGCGCGTGATCTCGATGCCGGCGAACAGCGCTTCGAAGAATTTCGGCACCTGGCCGCGGCCGCGCAGCGGTTGCAGCCAGGGGATGGGGTTGGGCGCGGCCGCGTATTCCCATTGCACGTCGTCGGCCAGGTGCGCCACGACCGCGGGTACGTCGCCGCGGCCGAAGGCGGCGTAGATCTGCTGCACGGTCTCGATCGGGGTCATCGTCGTCCCTCCATCGCCGGCAGCCCGCCACGGGCCGCCCTTGCCTGCCCTACGCAGCGGCGCGGCCGCCGGATGCAGGCCGCGGCGCTGCATCGGCGCGGCAGCCAGCCATCGCCCGGCGCAGGCCGGCACCGCCTTGGCGCCGCCGCGCCGCCGTTTCGCGCCCAGCGCCGGCGTTTCGTCGCAGCGCGCTGGCCGGCGCGCCGGTGTCGGCCCAGCATGCGCCCGAAGCCGCCCTCCCGTGCGGCTTGGAGACCCGACCATGCCGAACCGGTTGATCGAAATCGTGCGTCACACCCCGCCCTGGGTGTGGCTGCTGCTGGCCGCGCTGCTGGCGCTGGGCCTGTCGCAACTGCGCACGCGCACCGTCTCGCGTGCCCGGCTGCTGGCGCTGCCGGCGGCGCTGCTGGGGCTCGGCCTGTTCGCCACCGCCACCACCTTCCAGCCGGCCGCATTGGCGCTGGCGGCGTGGGCGCTGGCGCTGGCCGGCGGCGCGATGCTCGGGCGGCGGCTGCCGCCGCCTGCCGGTGCACGCTGGGACGCCGCCGGGCGCAGCCTGCGCCTGCCGGGCAGCGCGCTGCCGCTGCTGGTGATCGTGACGATCTTCGCGCTGCGCTACAGCGTCGGCGCGGCGCTCGCGCTGCATCCGGCCTGGCGCGCGGCACCGGCCGTGGCGCTGCCGCTGGCCGCGGCCTACGGTGCGAGCGCCGGTGTGTTGCTTGGCCGCGTGCTGGCGCTGCTGCCGCGCGGCGCAACGACAATCGCCGCCGATGCCCACGATCGCCCCGCCTGAGGCCGCGGCCGGCGCCTTCGCCGCGGCGCGCTCGCGCGCGCGCCGCCGCGCGCCGCGCACGCTGGGCTTCATGGCCGCGCTGTGCCTCGCGATCGCGCTGCTGCTGTGGGCCTTCGACGGCGGCAGCATCGGCGCCAAGCTGGTCTATTCCTTCGCCATCGGCTTCGCCTGCTATGCGGTGCTGGAAGCGGCGCGGCTGGCGCAGGCGCTGCTCGTCGATGGCTGGCGGCGCGCGCGCGGCCAGGCGCTGGACGCGGCCGGCTTCGCTACCGGCTGGCGCGGCGTGCTGCCGGCGTTGCTGGTGATGGTGGCCGCCGGGCCGCTGCTGGGCGGCTCGCTGGCCGACGCGCTGACCGGCAACGCCTCGGGCGGCCTGCTGCAGTTCGGCACGGTGCAAGCGCGGGTGACGGTCGCGCTGACGCTGCTCGGCACGGCCGCCGCGGTTTTCGCGCTGAGCACGCTGGAGCGGCTGGCCAGCGCCCGCGCCGCCGCCGAGGCGGCGCAGCGCCAGGCCGCCGAACACCGCTTGCGGCTGCTGCAGTCGCAACTCGAACCGCACATGCTGTTCAACACGCTGGCCAACCTGCGCGTGCTGATCGCACTCGACCCGCCGCGTGCGCAGGCCATGCTCGACCGGCTGATCGCCTTCCTGCGCTCGACGCTCGACGCGTCGCGCACCGGCACGCACACGCTGGCCGACGAGTTCGCGCGGCTCGACGACTACCTCGCCCTGATGGCGGTGCGCATGGGGCCGCGGCTGCACTGCACGCTGAGCCTGCCGCCCGAACTGGCGCGGCAGCGCATCCCGGCGCTGCTGCTGCAGCCGCTGGTCGAGAACGCGATCCGCCACGGCCTGGAGCCGAAGGTGGACGGCGGGTGCATCGAAATCACCGCAGCGCGCGAGGGCCCGCGGCTGCGGCTCGCGGTGCGCGACAGCGGCGCCGGCTGGAGCGGCGAGGGTGCCGGCCACGCCCCCGCCGGCGCCGGCTTCGGTTTGCAACAGGTGCGCGAAAGGCTGGCCACGCAGTTCGGCGACGCGGCGCGGCTGCAACTCGAACCCGCCGCCGGCGGAGGCACCCTGGCCACGCTGAGCCTGCCGCTGGACCAGACATGAGCGCGCCGGGCCGCCCCCAAGGGCGAATACCGCAGGGCGCAGCCCGAAGGTACACCCGCGGGCCGGGCCGCTCCCAAGCGCTCATCGCGCAGCACGCCGTGCGCAGGGTCGTCCAGCGCGCGCCGGGCCGCAGCCCCGCAGCGGCGCCGGTGCTCCCGGTGCTCCCGGTGCTCCTGGTGCGCGGGGGGCGGCGTTGAGCACCGCGCTGATCGCCGAAGACGAGCCGCTGCTCGCCGCCGCGCTGCGCGCCGATCTGGCGCGGCTGTGGCCGCAGCTGCAGGTGCTGGCCATGGCCGGCGACGGCCAGCAGGCGCTGCAGCAGGCACTGGCGCTGCAACCGGCGCTGTGTTTCCTGGACATCCGCATGCCGGGGCTGAGCGGGCTGGAGGTGGCGCGGGCGTTGGCCGAGGACTGGCCCGACGGCCCGGCGGCACCGCCGTTTCCGCTGCTGGTGTTCGTCACCGCCTACGACCAGTACGCGATCGACGCCTTCGAGGCGCAGGCGGTGGACTACCTGCTCAAGCCGGTGACACCCGAAAGGCTGGCCGCGTGCGTGCAGCGGCTGCAGCGCACGCTGGCCACGCGCGGCGACGCGGCGCTGGCGATGCAGGCCGCGCTGCAGCAGCTGCGCGGCCTGCTCGGCGCGGCACCCGCCGCCGCGGCGGGCGCGCCGGGTGCGGCGCGGCTGCAGGTGATCCAGGCGCAGGCCGGCGCCACCGTGCACCTGGTGCCGCTGGACGAGGTGATCTACTTCGAAGCCGCCGACAAGTACGTGCGCGTGGTCACGGCCGAGCGCGAGCACCTGATCCGCACGTCGTTGCGCGAGCTGCTGCCGCAATTGGACCCGGCGCAGTTCTGGCAGGTGCACCGCGGCACCGTGGTGCAGGTGCGCTGCATCGCCAGTGCGCGCCGCGACGAGTCGGGCAAGGCCTTGCTGACGCTGCGCGGCCGGCCCGAGCAGCTCACCGCGAGCCGGCTGTACGCGCACCTGTTCAAGGGCATGTAGGCCGCGGCGGGCGGCTCAGGGAAAGGCCGGCATGGTCAGGTCGATGCCGTGGTCGGCGGCCTCCGGGTGGCGGCAGCGCAGCAGCTCGCGGATCTCGGCCACGCGCGCGTGCGGCACGTCGACCATCAGCAGGATGCGCCCGGCGTCGAAATCGGCGTCGTAGGCCTTCAGCTTGACGCTGGGCGTGGACACGCCGATCAGCGTCGCGCCCCAGGCGCCGAGCATCAGGCCGACCAGCGCGCACAGCACCAGCGTGCCGGCGCCGAACTCGAAGCCGCCGATCGCGCCCAGCTTCAGCCACACGCCGACCGCGGCACCGAGCAGCACGCCCAGGCCGGCGCCGATGAAGAAGGCGTGGCGCACGTCGGTCTTCTGCAGCACGCCGGCGGCGTGCAATTCGCCGAGTGCCAGGTCACGGCGCGCCAGGAAATGCATGTGCCGGTCCTCGATGCGGGCCAGCAACAGATCGTTGGCGGTCTGGCGCGCGCTGGCCAGATCGGGCAACACCAGATAAAGGCGTCTGCGCATAGGGCCTCCTTGCCCCGCCCCGCATCGACCGGCCGGCCGCCCCGGGGCGGCAGCTTGGGTTTACGCCGTTGCATGGGCGCTGTCAATGCGCCGGCGGCCGCAGTGGGCGGGCTCGCCCGACGGGTTGGCGCGGCAGCGCTCGCTGCCGCACCAGACCCACCTGGGCCGCAAGCGGCGAGGCTGAAGCGCATCGGCTTGCGCCTGACGGCACGGGTCGGCCCACGCACGCCACCACCCGCACGCCCCCCCCGCGTACCGCTGGCGCATCGGCCGCACAGCGCCCGGTGCGTCCGGTGCGCAGCCCGCCGCCAACGCTCAGCCGCCGTCGAAGGCGCGCCGCACCGCGGCCAGGTCGAGCTTCGTCATCGTGAACATCGCCTCGTTGGCGCGCTTGGCCTTGGCCGGGTCGGCGTGGGTGATCATCTCGATCATGCCGCGCGGCACGATCTGCCACGACAGGCCGAAGCGGTCGGTCAGCCAGCCGCAGGCGACTTCCGATCCACCGTCGGCGGTGAGCGCGGCCCACAGCCGGTCGACCTCGGCCTGATCTTCGCAGTCCACGCTCAGCGACACGGCCGGCGTGAACGGGTGCTGCGGCCCGGCGTTCAGCGCCTGGCAGCGCCGGCCGAAGAGTTCGAACTCGATCAGCAGCACCTTGCCGCGGTGCTGCGGCATCGCCTCGCCGTAGTAGGAGGTGCGCAGGATGCGGCCGTCGCCGAAGGTGCGCAGGTAGAAGTCCACCGCTTGCTCGGCGTTGAAGTCGAACCACAGGCACGGGGTGATCTTGTCGTTCATGGCGTAATCCTGCGCGTCATGGCTGCAGCGTGCGCGCCAGCGCTTCGAGCTGCTCGGCGGCTTTGCCCCAGCCTGCGTGGAAGCCCATCTTCTCGTGCGCCTCGCGGTCCTCGGCGCTCCAGTGGCGCGCCATCGCCGTGTAGTGCGTGCCGCCACCCGGCGCATCGGCGAAGCGGATGTCGGCGACCATGAAGGGCTTGGCCTGGCCGGGCACCCAGTCGCCGACGAAGGCGTCGCTGAACACCAGCCGGCGTTGCGGCTCGACCAGCAGGTAGCAGCCTGGGCAGTCCTGCGTCATCGGCGCGCCGTCGGGGCCGGGGCCTTCCATGCGCGTGAAGCTGCCGCCGCCGGCGCACAAGTCGCCGCGCACCTCGGTTGCGCGCCACGGCATCGGGCAGAACCACTGTTTCAGCAGCTCGGGCTCGGTCCAGCAGCGCCACACCGCGGCGCGCGGTGCAGCCAGGGTGCGTGTCAGCGTCAGCACATGCGGCGAAGCGAAGTCGGCAGCGTTCATCGTGGCATCTCCGTCAGGCATCGATGACCATGCGGAAGCCGCCGTAGATCAGCCGCTTGCCGTCGAAGGGCATCGGGCGGGCTTCGTGCTGGGTGCGCGGGTCGGCCGCCATCTTCGCGTGCGCGGCGTCGCGTGTGGCCTTGTCGGGCCAGACGATCCAGGCGAAGACCACGGTCTCGCCCGGCTCGCGCTTGACCGCCATCGGGAACGAAGTGAGCTTGCCTTCGGGCACGTCGTCGCCCCAGCACTCGACCACGCGCAGCGCGCCGTGCGCCTTCAGCAGTTCGGCGAACTCGGCCGCGTAGCGGATGTAGGCCTCGCGGCTGGCGTCGGGCACGGCGGCGACGAAACCATCGATGTAGTGCATGGTGATCTCCTGTGGCGGTTGGGCTTCAGGCGGGGGGTGCGTCCAGGCCGACCATCCAGCTCACGCCGAAGCGGTCGCTGCACATGCCGAAACACGGCGACCAGAAGGTCTTGCCCATCGGCATGAAGACGCTGCCGCCTTCGGCCAGCGCGGCGAAACAGCGGCGCGCCTGCGCTTCGTCGTCGGCGGTGATCGACAGCGTGATGCCGTTGAAGGGCTGCGCCTGCGCGCTCATGCCGTCGCTGGCCATGACCAGCGTGTCGCCGACATGGAAGCCGCAGTGCATGATCTTGTCGTCCCAGCCGCCGGGCAGCGGCATGGGCGGCGGCTCGGGGCTTTCCTTGAAGCGCATCACCATCTGCGGCCTGGCGCCGATGGCGCGCTGGTAAAAGGCCAGCGCCTCTTCGCAGCGGCCGGCGAACATCAGATAGGGCTCGACTCTCATCGCTTGCTTCTCCTTCGGGGGGTGGGTGGTGGCGCCTCGGCGCCGAGCAGCCCCTGCACGTAAGCGCGCAGGTGGGCGATCAAGGGCGCCGCGGCACCGGCGTCGCCGGCGGCCTTGGCGACGACGAAGGCGCCTTGCAACGCGGCCTGCGTGAACAGCGCCAGGCTCTGCGGCGTCCACTTGGCGCGCGGCGCATGGCGCGCCTTGGCTTCGGCGATGGTCGGCACCAGCGTCATCGCGTGGCCTTCGATGCCGGTGCGGCAGGCGTCGCGGATGGCGGGGTGGGTGGCGTAGGTCTCCTGCGCCAGCGTGCCGAGCAGGCAGGTGATCTCGGGCAATTCGCCTTGCGCCAGCGTGGCGCGAAAGTCGATGTAGGCCAGCAGCCGCGCGCGCGCATCGGCCACCCGGTGGTACGGTGCGTTGGCGAACAGCGCGCCGGTGACTTCGTTCCAGTGCTGCGCGGCGGCCAGCGCCAGGTCTTCCTTGCCCTTGAAGTGGTGGAAGAAGCTGCCCTTGGACACGCCCACCGCCGCGCACAGTTCGTCGACCGTGGTCGCGGCATAACCCTTGGTGCGGATCGCCGCCAGCGCGGCGTCGAGCAGGCGGGTGCGGGAATCGGAAGGCAATGGAGACATACAAGACCGACCAGTTGGTATGCAGCATACCGACCGATTGGTATGACATCAATCCCTAACTTCGCCGGGCCGCCGGGAACGCCAGGCACGGTGCGGCGCCGCGCCCGCCGCCCCAAAGAGGTGCGTCGATAGAATCGGCCGCATGTCCTCCGCCCCCCATGAAGACGCTGCCAAGCTCGGCAATTTCGTGCGCAACGCGATCGAGCGCGACCTCGAAGCCGGCACCTATGCAGCCCGCCGCTTCGCCGGCACCCCCGGCGACGCCGCCCATCATGCGGCCGGGCCCGCCGACCCGGCGCGCATCCGCACGCGTTTTCCGCCCGAGCCCAACGGCTACCTGCACGTCGGCCACGCCAAGAGCATCTGGCTGAACTTCAGCCTGGCGCAGCAGTACGGCGGCATCTGCCATCTGCGCTTCGACGACACCAACCCCGAGAAGGAGGAGCAGGAATACGTCGACGCCATCGTCGAGATGGTGCACTGGCTGGGCTGCGACTGGCGCGCGGCCTATCCCGACGGCGCGGGGGGTGAAACGGTGCGCGAGCACCTGTACTTCGCCAGCGACTATTTCGACTTCATGTACCGCGCCGCCGAGGCGCTGGTGGTCGCCGGCCATGCCTACGTCGACGAACAAAGCGCCGACGAGATGCGCGCCAGCCGCGGCGACTTCGCCACGCCGGGCACCGACAGCCCGTTCCGCCAGCGCTCGCCCGACGAGAACCTGATGCGCCTGCGCGAGATGCGCGACGGCCAGCACGCCGACGGCGCGATGGTGCTGCGCGCCAAGATCGACATGGCCTCGCCCAACATCAACCTGCGCGACCCGGTGCTGTACCGCATCAAGCGCGCCACGCACCACAACACCGGCAATGCCTGGTGCATCTACCCGATGTACACCTACGCGCACCCGCTGGAGGACGCGCTCGAGCAGATCACGCACAGCATCTGCACGCTCGAGTTCGAGGACCAGCGCCCGTTCTACGACTGGGTGCTCGAGCGCCTGGTCGAATGCGGCTTGCTGGCGCAGCCGCTGCCGCGGCAGTACGAGTTCGCGCGGCTCAATCTGACCTACATCGTCACCAGCAAGCGCAAGCTGCGCCAACTGGTGGAAGAAGGCATCGTCGACGGCTGGGACGACCCGCGCCTGCCCACGCTGGTGGGCATGCGCCGGCGCGGCTACACGCCCGAGAGCCTGCGCCTGCTGGCCGAGCGCAGCGGCGTCAGCAAGGCCGGCGGCTGGATCGACTACAGCGCGCTGGACATCGCCTTGCGCGACGACCTGGACGCCAAGGCGCCGCGCGCGATGGCGGTGCTCGACCCCTTGAAGCTGGTGCTGAGCAACTGGGACCGGGTGATCGGCCGCGGCCAGACCCTGCCGTGCAGCGCGCCGCGCTTTCCGGGGCAGGCCGAACGCGGCACGCGCGAGTTCACGCTCGGCCCCGAGGTCTGGATCGAGCGCGAAGATTTCATGGCCGAGCCGCCGCGCGGCTACCACCGGCTGAGCCCGCCGCGCCGGGACGCCGCCGGCAAGGCGGTCGAGGGCAGCGTGGTGCGGCTGAAGTACGGCTACGTCATCCGCTGCACCGGCTTCACGGCCGGCGCCGATGGCCAGGTGTCCGAGGTGCAGGCCGAGCTGATCCCCGACACGCGCAGCGGCACGCCGGGCGCCGACGCGGTCAAGACCAAGGGCGTGCTCACCTGGGTGGCGGCGCACGATGCCTTGCGCGCCGAGGTGCGGCTGTTCGACCGGCTGTTCACCGAAGCGCAGCCCGACGCCGCCGGCCGCGATTTCAAGGCCTGCCTGAACCCGCACAGCAAACAGGTGGTCGCGGCCTGGCTCGAACCCTCGTTGGCGGCGGTGAACGCGGACGAACGTTTCCAGTTCGAGCGCCATGGCTACTTCGTCGCCGACCGCAAGGACCACGCGGCCGGCGCACCGGTGTTCAACCGCATCACCGCGCTGAAAGACAGCTGGGCGAAGTAGCCGCTGCCGGACCCTGTGCCCCGGTTCGCCGGCGCGCAGCCGCTGCAGGCGGCTGCGCGCCGGGTCAGGACGCGTCGGGACGCGTCAAGACGACGCGGCAGCTGTGCCGCGCTGCAGCGCCGCGATGCGCTCGAGCAGCATCTCGCTGGAGCCGTCGACGAAGCAGGCCACGCGTGCGCCGGCCAAGTGCCGGCCGAAGGGGTGCTGCTCGCGCAGGCCTTCGGCCCCCATCGCCTGCGCCAGCGCCGGCAGTTGGCGCTCGGCCATGCGCGTGGCAAAGAGCTTGGCCTGCGCGGCGGCCAGCTGCGCATCGGCGCCGGATTCGATGCATTCGGCGGCGCGCGCCACCAGCAGCCTGGAGGCCTGCAGTTCGGTGTCGGCCTCGGCCAGCCGCCAGCGCCAGCCCTGGTGCGCCGCCAGCGGTTGGCCGAAGCTGTGTCGCTGCCGGCCATGGTCCAGCGCGATGCGCAGCGCCTCGCCGGCCATGCCGTTGCACATCGCCGCGATACAGCAGCGTGCACCGTTGATCGACACCAGCGCCGACTTGAAGGCGCGCCCCGGCGGCTGCAGCAGCTCGTCGTCGTGCGCCACGTAGCCCTCGAGGCGAAAGCCGCCGGCACCGATCGCATGCTGGCCGCTCAGCGCGAACGCCGGCTCGCGCACGAAGCCCGGGCGTGCCGCATCGACCAGGAAGCAGGCGATGCCGCGCGCGCCGCTGCCGGCCTGCGTCTGCGCATACAGCACGATCAATTCGGCTTCGGCCGCGTTGGTGATCCAGGCCTTGGCGCCGTCCAGGCGCCAACCCGCAGGCGTGCGCACGGCGCTCGTCGCGATGGCGCCGAAATCCGAGCCGGCGCCGGGTTCGGTCAGCGCGGTGCAGCCCAGGCGCCGGCCCGCGAGCAGCTCGGGCACGTGGCGCCGCGCCAGCTCGGGCGCGGCGTCGCGCGCCAGCTTGGCCGCGGCGTTGTGCGTATTCAGCAGCGACATCGTGAAGCCGAAGTCGGCTGCGCCCAGGATCTCGGCCACCTGCGCCTTCACGCGGTAGCCCAGCCCCAGCCCGCCCAGGGCGGGCGGCACTTCCAGCCCGGTCAGGCCGATGGCGGCGGCCTCGGCGATGGCTTCGCGCGCGATGCGCCGCTCGGCCTCCCAGCGCGGCGCACCGGGCCCCACCACGCCGCGCGCGAAGGCGGCGGTGCGTTGCAGCAGTTGCGAGGCGGCATCCAACGGCAGGCCCCTCGTGCGCCCGATCGCGGCGGCCCGTTGCGCAGCCGCTCAGCCCATGGCGGCGACGAGCTTCTTCATCTCGTCGAGCGTGAAGCCGCGCAGCGTGTTCGTGCGCACGTTGCCCAGCGCGGCGGTCTTCAGCGCCACCGTCATCACCGCCTCCTCGGGCCCCTCGAGCACCAGCACCAGGTCGTAGGCGCCGGTGGTCCAGTGCACGCTTCGCACCGCCACACCGGCGGCCTCGGCGGCGGCCTTGAAGGCCTGGAAGCGCGCGGGCGAATCCTTGATGTTGCGCGCGCCTTGATCGGTGAAGCTGGCCAGGGTGATGAATGCAGGCATGTGCCTTCTCCTCGGACCACGGCAGGCCGTGGTCGAACGGCGGTCGGTGCGAGGCGCCCACCCGGCGAGGCCGCCATCGCCGAGACGGCCGGGCAACGCCCGGCGGCAAATCTACTCTTGTGCGCGCCGTGCGCAAAGGGGGCGAACAGGGCGTGAACAGGGCGTGCACAGGGCGCCATCAGCGGCCACGGCACCGGCGCGGCCGCGGCCTTCACCGGTGCCGCGCAGGGCGACGCTTCAGCCCCAGCGGGTCACGCTGTTCACGCGCACCCGCTCGTCGGGCGCCGTGCGCGGCTCGGCACTGCCGTCGCCGCCACCACCACTGTCACCGGCGCCACCGCCGGCGATCGGCTGCGTCAGTGCGCGCTCCACCATGCGGCCCCACGGGCCGCCAGTGGCGCCGGCGGCCAGTTGCCGTTCGCGCTGCGCCACGCGCTGCTCGAAGGCTTCGGGCGAGCGCTCGGGCAGGCGGTCGACCGCCCGCTTGGGATCCTGGCCGAAATGCACCGCGGTGCGCTGCACCACGGCCTTGAACATCTGCGACACGCGCGACGGCGTCACCTTCAGCTCGGCCGCCAGTTGCGTGGGCGTCAGGCCCACGCCGAGGTAGGCATCGATCACCTGACGCTCGCGCGGCGGCAGCGACGCGAAAAAGCGCTCGAGCCGGCGCATCACGATCGCGGTGTCCACGCGCGCTTCGACCTCGTCGTGCGGCGTGGCGGCGCGCAGCTCGTTCGGCGCGTCGTCGCCGTCGCCGGCGTTGCCGCTGTTGCCGCCGTCGCTGCCGATCGCCCGCCCCTGCGCTTCGGCGTGCTCGAGCCGGGCGATCTCGTCGACGCTCATGCCGCACAGCGCGGCCAGCTGCGCCAGCGCCGGTTCGCGGCCGTGCGCATTGCGCAGCCGCTCGCGCGCGATCTGCAAGGCCTTGATGCGACGGCGCTGGCCGCGCGCGAGGTGGTCCATCTGGCGCAGCTCGTCGAGCATCGCGCCGCGCACGCGCGCCCGCGCGTAGCGCACGAAGGCCTCGGCCGCCTCGGGGGTGTCGCGCTCGCCTTGCCACTGGAAGCCCAGCGCGGCCTGCGCCACGGCGATCAATCCGACCTGGATCAGGTCGGCCTTCTCCACGTTGGACGGCAGGTGGCGCGCCAGCGCCTGCGCCTGCTTGCGCACCCACGACTCGTTCTTGGCGATCAGCGCCGAGGGCACGCCTTGCATCGAGATCATGCGCCGCATGCTAGACGCGCGCCGCCCGCAGCCGGCAGGCAAAACTACCGCTATCGCCGAGCGCGTGCGCGGCCGTGCGCGCTTCAGCCCTTGCCGCGCAGGCGGCCCAGCAGGCCCACGGCCAACAACACGGCGGCTCCCGCGACCACCCCCACCAGCGCATCCAGCACCATCGGCGCCAGCCACTGCAGCACGCCGCCCAGCGGCAGCGCGCCGGCCGCCGCGGCCAGCGACTCGATGCCGTGGTGCAGCCGCGGCACCCCGTGCGTGAGGATGCCGCCGCCGACCAGGAACATCGCCAGCGTGCCGGCCGCCGACAGTGCCTTCATCAGCCACGGCGCGGCGCGCAGCATGCCGCGGCCCAGCGCGCGCTTGGTGCCGCCCAGCGCCTGCGCGGGGTCGCTGCGCGACAGGTGCAGCCCGGCGTCGTCGAGCTTGACGATGCCGGCGACGAAGCCGTACACGCCCACGGTCATCAGCAGCGCGATACCCGCCAGCACCGCCACGCGCGTGCCGAAAGCCGCCGTCGCGACGGTACCCAGCGCGATGGCGATGATTTCGGCCGACAGCACGAAGTCGGTGCGGATCGCGCCCTTGATCTTGTCCTTCTCGA
>CAYZGL010000076.1:0-16551 GCA_964477985.1 uncultured Rubrivivax sp.
TACTTCCGCGCCAGCTGGACGCTGCGCGCCGACCTGCTGGCCGAGTTCGTGTGCCGGCTGCTGCGCCACATGGACGCGCGCGGCGCGCGCCAGGTGACGCCGACGCTGCGCGCGCAGGACCACGGCATGGCGCTGAAGCCGTGGGTGGACGCCGACAACTTCAACCCCGGTTACCTGCAGCGCGGCATGCAGCTGCTGCCGCGCCAGGGCAGCCATGCGCCGTGGCGGCACAGCCAGGACTACGAAGCCGACAAGCTCGAGCTGCCGCGCGCCGACCTGGACGACGCCAGCTTGCAATACCGTTGATGCGGCTGCTCGCCACGATCAGCGCGCACGGCCTCGGGCATCTGGCGCAAAGCGCGCCGGTGCTGAATGCATTGCGCCGCCGCGTGCCGCAGCTGGATCTGACGGTGGCCAGCACGCTGCCCGAGGCGCGCTTGCGCGAACGCATCGACGGCGGCTTCTCGATCGAGCCGCGCGCGCTGGACTTCGGCTTCGCGATGCACGATGCCTTGCGCGTCGACCTGGCGGCCAGCGCCGCGATGTATCGCGACTGGCACGCCGACTGGGAAGGCCGGGTGGCACACACCGCGCAGTGGCTGCGCAGCCTGCAGCCCGATGTGCTGCTGTGCAATGCCGCCTACCTGCCGCTGGCCGCCGCCGCACGGCTGGGGCTGCCGGCCTACGGCATGAGCTCGCTGAACTGGGCCGACCTGTTCGCACACCTGTACGCCGGCCAGGCCTGGGCCGCGGCCATCCACGCGCAGATGCTGCAGGCCTATCGCGACGCGAGCGCCTTCGTCAAGCTCACCCCGGGCATGGACATGCTGCAACTGGCCAATGGCGTGTGGGCCGAGCCGGTGGCCGCGCTGGGCCGGCCGCGGCACGGCGAATTGCGCTCGCGGCTGCAGATGCGCGCCGGCGAGCGCAGCGTGCTGATCGCCTTCGGCGGCATCGATGCGCGGCTGCCGCTGCAACGCTGGCGTTTCGACAGCGCCGTGCGCTGGCTGCTGCCGGCGCACTGGCAGGTGCAGCACGAACGTGTGGACACGATCGAGTCGCTGGGCTGGCCCTTCGGCGATGTGCTGGCGTCGGTGGATGCGCTGCTGTGCAAACCCGGCTACGGCACGTTCGTCGAAGCCGCTTGCCAGGGCACGCCGGCGCTGTACCTGCCGCGGCCCGACTGGCCCGAGCAGGCGCCACTGCTGCGCTGGATTCACGCGCACGGCCGAGCGCTGCCGCTGGACGAAGCGGCACTGCGCGACGGCGAGCCGGCCGAAGCGCTGGCCGAACTGTGGCGCCAGCCACCCAAGCCGCCGGTGCGGGCCAGCGGCGCCGAGCCGATCGCGGCGCGGCTGGCCGCGCACGGCCGCTGAATCGGGCGATCGGGTTCGGCCGCCTTTTGGTTCAGGCCTTCGGGTTCAGGCCTTCGAGTCGA
This sequence comes from uncultured Rubrivivax sp., assembly GCA_964477985.1. GTDB lineage: Bacteria > Pseudomonadota > Gammaproteobacteria > Burkholderiales > Burkholderiaceae_C > Rubrivivax. The sequence goes on from CAYZGL010000076.1 coordinate 1,439, forward strand.
TCACCGCCGCGTTGATCAGCATGCGCAGCTCGCGGCGGATCGGGTACAACGCCGACGGCAGGAACTGCGTCAGGAAAACCACGCACAGATCCTCGACCGGGTCGACCCAGAACGCGGTGGACGCGGCACCGCCCCACCAGTATTCACCCGCCGTGCCGCTGACCTGCGTGCTCGCCACGTCGATCGTCATCGCGAAACCCAGGCCGAAGCCCACGCCGTGATAGATCGGCTCGGTGAACATCGACACCGAGGTTTCGGCCAGGTCGCGCCCGCCCGGCAGGTGGTTGGCGCGCATCAGCGCCAGTGTCTTTGGGCCCAGCAGCCGCTGGCCGTCGAGCTCGCCGCCGCGGCGCAGGAACTCGCAAAAGCGCATGTAGTCGGCGGCGGTCGAGACCAGCCCGCCACCGCCCGAAGGCGCCGCGGGCGGCTCGCGGAAGCTGCCGAGCTGCGCCACCATCAGCTTGCCGTCCGGGCCGTTCTGATAACACTGCGCGAGCCGCGCAGCCTTGCCGGCATCGACGAAGAAGGCGGTATCGGCCATGCCCAGCGGCTCGAAGATGCGCGTGCGCAGATACTGCTCGAAGGGCTGGCCGCTGATCTGCTGCACCAGGTAACCCAGCACGTCGGACGACACCGAATAGTTCCAGGCCGTGCCGGGCGAGAACTCCAGCGGCACCTGAGCCAGCGCGTCGACGAAGCCTTGCAGGCTGTCCTCGCGCGCGAAGGGGTCGAGCTTGTTCGCGCGGTAGGCGGCATCGACGTTGGTGCGGTTCTGGAAGCCGTAGGTCAGCCCCGAGGTGTGGCGCAGCAGGTCGATGATGCGCATCGGCGCTTCGGTGGGCCGGGTCAGCCAGCCCGGCGGCGTGCCCGGCAGGCCGCCGCCGCCGCCGACGTAGACGCCCAGGTTGCGCCATGACGGGATGTAGCGGTGCACCGGCTCGTCCAGCGCGACCAGACCCTGTTCGACCAGCATCATGAAGGCGACGCTGGTGATCGGCTTGCTCATCGAGTAGATGCGCACGATGCTGTCCTCGCGCAGCGGCGCGCCGTCTTGCAGTGAGGCCTTGCCCAGCACCGTGTGGTGCACCAGCTGGCCGGCGCGCGCGATCTGCAACTGCGCGCAGGGCAGCCGGCCGCTGTCGATGTAGCGCTCGGCGAGGAAGCGGTCGATGCGCTGCAGGCGCGACGAGCACATGCCGAGCGATTCAGGCTTGACGGACATCTTCGAAGGACCTTTCGCGCCGCGGCGCGGCGATGCGACGCCGCGCATTGTCGGCGATGGCCCGCCGCGCTGACCGCGGCCAGCGCGGTGCGCCCCTCGGGGCCGCGGGGTACTGCCAAGGCCGCCGTGCGGTTCAGGGCGGGTTCGGTGCGTCGATCTCGCGCACCTGCACGTCCACCACCTCGGTGTCGTTGCGCCGGCCGAAGCCGGGCGGGCGGGGCATGGTGCCCCAGCGCAGGTTCACCGGCTCGGGCCGGCGCCCGCGCAGCAACGCCCACAACACCACGCCGACGGCGAGCACCAGCGCCAGCATCATCGCGCCGAGCATCAGCAGCATGCCGCCGATCACGAACACGAAGCGCAGCAGCGCCAACAGCGCACGCTGCAGCGGGTTGGGCGAGGCGGGTGGCAGCGAAGGGCTCATGGGGCTGTGGGCGTCGTGGCGCGGGCGCAGGTGCCGTCGGGGGCTCGACCGCATTGTGACGCCCCGGCCGCGGTGCGTGCCGGCGCTGCCTATCATGGCGGCGCCAGCCGCATCGCACAGGCGGCGCAACGGGTTGCGGCCACACCATGACAGCAGGGCACGAACACGGCCACGACGGCCACCACGGCCACCACGGCCATGGCCATCGGCATGCACACGCGCCGGGTCACGGGCCGGGCCATGGGCACGGGCACGGGCACGGCCACGGGCACGGGCACGGGCACGGCGCGGTTGGGCGCGGTGGCGACTACGGCCGCGCCTTCGGCATCGGCATCGTGCTGAACCTGGGTTTCGTCGCGATCGAGGCGGCCTATGGCTGGAAGGTGGACTCGCTGGCGCTGCTGGCCGACGCCGGCCACAACCTGAGCGACGTCATCGGGCTGGTGCTCGCCTGGGGCGGCGCGCTGGCCGGGCGGCTGCGCCCCGATGCGCGCCACACCTACGGCTGGAAGCGCGCCAGCATCCTGGCGGCGTTCCTGAACGCGGTGCTGCTGCTGGTGGCGATGGGTTCGCTGGGCTGGGAAGCGCTGCAGCGGCTGCGCTCGCCGCAACCGGCGGCGGCGCTGACGATCATGCTGGTGGCCGGCGCGGGCATCGTGGTCAACGGCGCCACCGCGTGGCTGTTCATGCGCGGGCGCGAGCACGACCTGAACATCCGCGGCGCGTTCTGGCACATGGCCGCCGACGCGCTGGTGTCGGCCGGCGTGGTGCTGGCCGGCGCGTTGAGCTGGCGCTATGGCTGGTACTGGCTCGACCCGGCGGCCAGCCTGGTGATCGCGGCGATCATCGTGGTCGCCACCTGGGGGCTGTTCAGCCAGTCGCTGCACCTGATGTTCGACGGTGTGCCCGAGGGCGTCGAGCTGCAGGCGGTGCGCGAGCTGCTGGCCTCGCTGCCCGGGGTGCAAAGCGTCCGCGACCTGCACGTCTGGGCGATGGGCACCTCGGATACCGCGCTGACCGCCCACCTGGTCATGCCGCAGGGCCACGGCGGCGACGCCTTCCTGCGCGACGCCGCCGAGCAGCTGGCGCAGCGCTTCGGCATCGGCCATGTCACGCTGCAGCTGGTGTGCGAACCCTTCGCGCCGGGCTGCGGCGAGTCCGCGTCGGTTCATTGAGGCGCGGGCTGCGGGCGTCGACCCACGGGCTGCGCACGCAGCGCCGGCCGGCATTGTTGCTACCATCGTCACCCCGCAAAGCACTAGGGAGTTTCGATGCGCACCGTTCTTGCCGCTGCCAGCCTTGCTCTGGCAGCCAGCGCACCTGTCATGGCGCAGGAGCAATACCAGCTGCGCACGGCCGCGGACTTGGCCCGCATTTGCTCCACGCCGGCCTCGGCCGACGACTACGTGGTCGGCATCTCGTTCTGCCACGGCGTGCTGTCCGGAGCGTACAACTACTTCCTGGCGGCCACGCCCGTGGAGCAGCGCTTCGTCTGCCTGCCCTCCGACAAAGTGACGCGCATTCAAATCGCCAACGGATTCGTCTCGTGGCTGCAGGCGCGACCGCAGTACCAGAAGGACGGCGCCATCGACGCCTTGTTCCGCTATGCGGCCGAAACCTATCCCTGCAAGCGCTGATTTGCCGCCATTGAACCAAGGAGCCATGCACATGAACCGCCATCTGATTCTCGCCAGCGCGCTGGCCGCGGCATTGGCCGGCGCCAGTTGCTCGAACATGACTTCGTCGCAGCAGTCCACCCTGTCCGGCGCGGGCATCGGCACCGCCGCCGGCGTGGCCGTCGGTGCGATCACCGGCGAATGGGCCTGGGCTGCCGCCGGTGCGGCCATCGGCGCCGGTGCCGGCTACCTGACCGACCAGGAACGCCAACGCCAGGAAGCCGCCCAGCAGCGGGCCTTCGAGCAAGGGGTGCAGGCTGGCAAGAAACAGGCGCAGACGAACTGACGAACGCGCGCAGCCGCGGCCCGACAGCGCCGCGCTGCGCGCGATGGTGCTGAAGTTCTTCGGTCTGCAGCGCGAGCCGTTCTCGATCGCGCCCGACCCGCGCTGCCTGTACCTGAGCGAGCGCCACCGCGAGGCGCTGGCGCATCTGCTGTACGGCGTGCAGGCCGGCGGCGGCTTCGTGCTGCTGAGCGGCGAGATCGGCGCCGGCAAGACCACCGTGTGCCGCGCGCTGCTGCAACAGCTGCCGCAGCACTGCAACGTCGCCTACATCTACGACCCGCTGCAGTCGGCGAGCGAACTGCTCGAGTCGATCTGCGCCGAGTTCCGCGTGGCGCGCGAGCGGCCCGCCGCGCGCACGAGCGGCGCGCGCGACCCCATCGCGGCGCTGAACGGGTTCTTGCTGCGTGCGCATGCCCAGCGCCAGGACAACGTGCTGGTCATCGACGAGGCGCAGAACCTGTCGGCCGAGGTGCTCGAACAGCTGCGCTTGCTGACCAACCTGGAAACCAACGAGCGCAAGCTGTTGCAGATCATCCTGATCGGCCAGCCCGAATTGCGCGAGCTGCTGGCGCGGCCCGAGCTGGAACAGCTGGCGCAGCGCGTGATCGCGCGCTGCCACCTCGGTGCGCTGTCGCGCGACGAGACGCCGCAGTACGTGGCGCACCGTCTCGGCGTGGCCGGGCTGCGCGGGGCGCCGCCTTTCGATGACGCCGCGCTGCAGCGCGTGCATGTGCTGTCGCGCGGCGTGCCGCGGCGCATCAACCTGCTGTGCGAACGCGCGCTGCTCGGCGCCTATGCGCTGGGCCGCCCGCAGATCGACGCCGCCATCGTCGAGCGAGCCGCCGCCGAAGTGCGAGGTGAACTGCCGCGCGCGAGCCGCGCATGGCTGCGATCGCCGCGAGCGCGCATCGCCGCCGGCCTTGCATTGGGTGTGTTGGCCGGGGCAGCGCTGTTCGGCCTGGGCCTGCTGGGTGCCGATGCGTGGCGCGCGGCCGGCAGCGCGGCAGCAGCGGCACTGAAGTAGAAGCAAGGCCGGCCATGTCCTACATCCTCGATGCGCTGCGCAAGGCCGAGGCCGAACGCGGCGGCGTGCCCGACGTGCACGCGTCTGCGCTGCTCGCGGCAGCGCCCACACCCAATTCGTCGGCGGGCGCTTTGCGGCGCTGGCGATTGCAGGCGAGTGTGCTGGCGGGTGTGCTGGCGGGTGCGCTGGCCGTGGCGGGGGCGGCCTGGCTGCAGTGGGGGCGCGACGCGTTGCCGAGCGTGGCGCCGGCCGTCTCCGCCGCCGCGCCGGGTGCGAGCGCTGCTGCCCAGGCCGTTGCCCGGGCCGCTGCGGCCAGTGCCGCGTCGGCTGCGGTGGCGGTCGTGCCGGCGGCTTCCGCTGCCGACACGCCGCACCGCGCCAGCGCAGTGGCAGTGGCGGCGCCGTCCGAGCCGACGGCAAAGCCGGCACCCCGGTCCGAGGCGGCCGAAGCCAGGCCCCGCAGGCCGAAGGCGCCGGCCGGCCCCACCAAGGATGACGGGCCGGCCACGGCCGCCGCGACCGCCACGACGACCGCCAAACGCGCCGGTGGGCCGTCGCGCGCGGCGCAGGCGGCAGCCGAGCCGGCGCCGCGGCTGCCGCAATGGGCGCAGTTGCCGGCCGAGTTGCGCCGCCAGTTGCCGCCCTTGGCGGTAGGCGGCTCGGTCTATTCGCCGCAGCCCCGCGCGCGCATGGTGATCGTCGACGGCCAGGTGTTCCAGGAGGGCAGCCAGCTGACGCCCGAGCTGACGCTGGAGCAGATCCGGCCGAAGGCGGCCGTGCTGTCGATCCGCGGCACGCGCTTCGAGCTGCCGCTGTAGCAGCAGGCCTCGGCGTCAGCCCTCAGCGCCTGCCGCCGAAGCGTCCGCCGCCGCCGAAGCGCCCGCCGAAGCCGCCGCTGCCGTAGCGCCCGCCGAAGCCGCCGCCGCCGAAGCGGTCGCCACCGCCAGAACCACCACCGTAGCCGCCGCCGAAGCGGTCGCCGCCGCCGTAGCTGCCGAAGCGGTTGTCGCCGTAGCTGCGCGCCTGCGCTTCACGGTCGGCCCATGAGTTGTCGCCTGCGGCTGCCCCCCAGCCGCCGGACGAATGCTGCTGCCAGCCATCGCCGGTGTTGCGGTAGACGTTGCCGTTGACGTCGGCGTAGTGGTTGCCGTTGACGGTTGCGGTGTTCCAGGTGTTGGTCTTGCCGGTGTTGGCGTTGGTGGTGGAGCCGCCGCCGGCATGCGCATAGCCCTGCGGACCGGCGGTGGTGGCGCCGCTGCGGTCGTAGCTGCTGCCGCCCGGGCCGGTGACCGACGCGCTGTTGGCTGTCGAACGCTGGCCCGTGTAGGTGTTGTAGTTGCTCGCACGCGCCACGTTGCCCGAGCCCCCGTCCGGCCCGGTGCCGGTGCGGTCGTAGCCGCGCGTGGCGTTGCCGGTCCACGCGTTGTACTGGCGGCCGGCGTTGTAGCTGCCGGTGGTGCCGGTGCGCGCGTTGTTGTAGGTGCCGCTGGCGGTGGTGCCGGCGACGCCGCCGCCGGCGTACCAGCTGCGCGTGCCCGAGTAGGCGGTGTTGCCCCAGTGGCCGTAGACGTTGGAACTGGCCGTGGCGCAGCAGCCATACCCGCCCCAGTAGTACGGGTGGTAGTAGGCGCCGCCCCAGTACGGCTCCATCCAGGCCGCGGTGGCCAGCCCGACGGCAAAGCCGTAGGTGAAACCGACGTAGGGGTTGTAGACCGGCGCGGCCGCTACGCCGTAGGTGTAGGGCGGGGCGTACCAGACGCTGCCGATCCACGGCGTGTAGACGTAGCCGGTGCCATAGACCACGGTGCCGTAGGGCGAGACCACCGTGCCCAGGTAGCCGGGGGTGTAGCCGACGTAGACCACGCTGGGGGTGGCCTCGTAGATGCGCACGTAGGTCACGTAGTGCAGCGGCGAGCTCGCCGGGATGGTGTAGATCACCTCGGGCACGTAGGTCGCGACGCGCCACGGCCCGGTGAGCTGCGGTGCGGTGAACCACACGCCGGCGGTGACCGCGTAGTAGGCGTCGCCGGCGCGGATCAGCGGCACCGACGAGTTGGCCACGTAGCTCAGCGCGGTGCCTGCCACGGGCGAGTACTGCGGCGGCCCGTCGAAGCTGGGCGTGAAGCTCGGCCCGCCCTGGAGCGGCACGGTCGCGGTCTGCGGGATCGAATTCGAGATCAGCGCTTCCTGCGCCTGCGGCGTGCCGGCCACCGTGGGCAGCACCGCGCCGGCGCGCGAGGCCGGCGGGATGCGCGCGAAGTCCGGCGGCAGCGCGTCGGCGGCGACGAAGCGCCACGGCCCGTCCAGCCCCGGCGCACTGAACCAGCGGCCCGACATCAGCACGTAGTACTGGTTGTCGGTGGTGGCGATGAACACGTCGGCGGTGGTGTTCGACGCCCACAGCAGCTGCGTGCCGCCGATCGGCTCGAAATCGGGCCGTCCCTTGAACACGATCAGCTCGGTCGGCACCTGCGCGACCACGATCTGCGGCACGCCATTGCCGAGCGAGGGTTTGGGGTTGGCCTTCGGGCCGCCGTCGAGCAGGTCGACCACGCCGCTCTTGGCCAGCTTGCGTGCCGCGTCGTCCAAACCCAGCGGCTGCAGGTTGGAACGCGTCCACGGCCCGTCGATCACAGCGGCGCTGAGCCAGCCGTCGTACACGTGCAGGTACAGCTGGTCGCCCAGGCCGCCCTTCAGGATCAGCGCATGGGTATTGATCACGCGCTGGAAGCGGCTGTCGTGCGGCAGCGGCTGCCACACCGGTGCGCCGTCCACCGGCACCAGGATCGCCGGTGTGGTGCGGACCACCACCTGCGGCGGCTCGTTGCGCACCTGCACCGGCGCGGGCTTGACGCCGGCCGCCGCCAGCGACGCCTCGAGGCGGTCCAGCGAGAGGATCGGCATCTGCCGGGCCAGGCTGGCCTGCAGCGCGCCGGCATAGGCCGCGCCGCGATCGGGCAGCGTCGGGAAGTCGAGCCTGCTCAGTTCGAGATCCTGCAGCACCACGGTGCGCGCCGCCTTGTCGACCTGGGTGCGCGCGTCGGCGAAGATCACGCCGAAGGTCTCCTGCGTGGCGCCGGCGGGTTTCAGGGCTGCGGCCAAACGCAGCTCGATGCGGTTGCCGGCCCAGCGGTTGACCTGCGGCTGGTACACCAGCACCGCGGCATCGGCGATGCTGACATCGCGCGGCCACGCGCCGGCGCTCGGGTTGGCCGATGCCGCGTTGGCCGCGGCCGGTTGCGCCGCTGCGGGCTGGCTGGGCGCCAGGCCGGCGATCAAGGCGATGCACAGCGCACAAGCGCTTCGGGCGATGGCGGACGACATGGCGGTGGACTCTGCGGCCAGGGGGGCACGATTCTAGGCAGCCAACAGGGAAACTCCCGCCGCGCCGGCGAAGACCACGCTCCTAGAATCCCTGCGCCAAGCACCTCGGAGCCCCATCCTCATGCCAGCCCCTCGCAGCGGCGCGGACGCATCCGCCGCCGAAGCCCCCGCCGCCGGCCCGCGCGTGCTGAAGAAGTACCCGAACCGGCGCCTGTACGACACCCGCAGCAGCGCCTACATCACGCTGGCCGACGTCAAGGCGATGGTGCTCGAGCTCGAGGATTTCGAGGTGCGCGACGCCAAGAGCGGCGAGGACCTGACGCGCAGCATCCTGCTGCAGATCATCCTCGAGGAAGAGTCGGGCGGCGTGCCGATGTTCAGCGCGCAGATGCTGGCGCAGATGATCCGCTTCTACGGCCATTCGATGCAGGGCCTGATGGGCAGCTACCTCGAGAACAGCCTGCAGGCCTTCGTCGAGCTGCAAAAGCGCTTCGCCGCATCGAGCCTGGTGCAGGGCGAAGCCCAGGCCCAGGCCTTCACGCCCGAGATGTGGACGCAGCTGATGGCCGGCCAGGGCAACGCGATGCAGGGCATGATGAATGCCTACATGGAGCAGTCGCAGCAGCTGGTCGCGCAACTGCAGGAGCAGATGGTGAAGAACTCCGGCGCGCTGTTCCAGGGTCTGCACACCAAGCCGGCAGCCAAGCAGCCCTGAGCGGGTGCGGGACAATCCCGCGCATGAACACACCGTCTGCAGCCCCCACCGTCGGCTTCGTCTCGCTGGGTTGTCCCAAGGCGCTGACCGACTCCGAACTGATCCTCACGCAGCTGCAGGCCGAGGGCTACGCCACCAGCAAGAGCTACGACGGCGCCGATCTGGTGATCGTCAACACCTGCGGCTTCATCGACGAGGCGGTGCAGGAGAGCCTGGACGCGATCGGCGAGGCGCTGCACGCCAACGGCAAGGTCATCGTCACCGGCTGCCTGGGCGCCAAGGGGGGCAAGGACAGCGGCGAGGGCAGCACCAATCTCGTGCGCCAGCTGCACCCCAAGGTGCTGGCCGTCACCGGCCCCCACGCCACGCAGGAGGTGATGGACGCGGTGCACCGCCACGTGCCCAAGCCGCACGATCCCTTCGCCGACCTGGTGCCGCCGCATTTCGACAAGATCGGTGTCAAGCTCACGCCCAGGCACTACGCCTACCTGAAGATCAGCGAGGGCTGCAACCACCGCTGTACCTTCTGCATCATCCCCAGCATGCGCGGCGATCTGGTGTCGCGCCCCGTCGGCGACGTGCTGGGCGAGGCACAGCGGCTGTTCGAGTGCGGCGTGAAGGAGCTGCTGGTGGTCAGCCAGGACACCAGCGCCTACGGCGTGGACGTGAAGTACCGCACCGGCTTCTGGGACGGCCGCCCGGTGAAGACGCGTTTGGTCGAGTTGTGCGAGCAGCTGGGGCGGCTGGCCGAGCCCTTCGGCGCGTGGGTGCGGCTGCACTACGTGTACCCGTACCCGCACGTCGACGAGCTGCTGCCGCTGATGGCGCAGGGCCTGGTGCTGCCGTACCTGGATGTGCCGTTCCAGCACGCGCACCCCGAGGTCTTGAAGCGCATGAAGCGCCCGGCCTGCGGCGAAGGCGGTGAGCGCAACCTGGAGCGGCTGGCGCGCTGGCGCGAAACCTGCCCCGAGCTCGTCGTGCGCTCGACCTTCATCGCCGGGTTTCCGGGCGAGACCGAAGCGCAGTTCGAAGCCTTGCTGGCCTTCATGTGCGACGCGCAGATCGACCGCGCCGGCTGCTTCGCCTATTCGCCGGTGCAGGGCGCCGCGGCCAACGAACTGGACGGGGCGCTGCCGATCGAGGTTCGCGAGCAGCGGCGCGCGCGCTTCATGGCCATGGCCGAGGACGTGTCGGCGCGCAAGCTGCAGCGGCGCATCGGCGCGACGATGCAGGTGCTGGTCGACCACGCGCCGGCGCTGGGGCGCAGGGGCGCCGTGGGGCGCAGCTACGCCGACGCGCCGCAGATCGACGGTCAGGTGCGGCTGCTGCCGCCCGAGAAGGCTTCGAAGACGCTGAAGGTGGGCGAGTTCACGCGCGCGCGCATCGTCGCCACCGAGGGCCACGACCTGATCGGCATGCCCGTCTGAACGCTGTTTGAAAGGCCGCGCCATGTCCGCAACCCAAGCCCTCGGCAGGTCACCGAGCACCGGCCTGATCCATCACCCGTACCAGCCGCCGGCGGGCTTCGCCGCACCGCAGCCCGGCGTGTTCAAGGCCTCGACCGTGTTCTTCCCGAACGTGGCCGCGCTGCACGCGCGCAACTGGAAGGACAAGGGCGGCTACACCTACGGGCTGCACGGCACGCCCACCAGCTTCCTGCTGGAAGAGCGCATCGCCGCGCTCGAAGGCGGCGCGCAGGCGCTGCTGGTGCCCAGCGGGCTGGCGGCGATCGCGCTGGTCGACATGGCGCTGCTGCAGCGCGGCGACGAGGTGCTGATTCCCGACAACGCCTACGGCCCCGGCAAGGAACTGGCGCGCCAGGAACTGGCGCACTGGGGCATCACGCACCGCTTCTACGACCAGGCCGATGCGGCGGGGCTGGCGGCGATGATCGGCCCGGCGACCAAGCTGGTGTGGCTGGAAGCGCCGGGCTCGATCACGATGGAGTTCCCCGACCTGCGCGCGCTGGTGCGCGCCGCGCGCCACAAGGGCGTGCTCACGGTGCTGGACAACACCTGGGGCGCGGGCATCGCCTTCGATGCCTTCGACCTCGGCGAGTCCTTAAGCGTGGACATCAGCGCGCACGCGCTGACCAAGTTCCCGTCGGGCGGCGGCGACGTGCTGATGGGCTCGGTGACCACGCGCGACCCTGACTTGCACCTGCGCTTGAAGGCCGCGCACATGCGCATGGGCTGGGGCGTGGGCATGAACGACGCCGAAGCCGTGCTGCGCGCGCTGCCGTCGCTGCCTTTGCGCTACGCCGCGCAGGACGCCGCCGGCCGTGCACTGGCGCGGTGGTGGCAGCAGCAGCCGCAGGTGGCCCGGGTGCTGCACCCGGCGCTGCCCGGATCGCCCGGCCATGAGCACTGGGCCGCGCTGTGCACGCACGCGGCGGGGCTGTTCTCGGTGGTGTTCGATGCACGCCACGACGCTGCGCAGGTGCATGCCTTCGTCGATGCGCTGCGGCTGTTCAAGATCGGCTACTCGTGGGCCGGGCCGGTGAGCCTGGCCGTGCCCTACGACTTCGCGCAGATCCGCCCCGGATCGCCCTGGCGCGGCACATTGGTGCGCTTGTCCATGGGGCTGGAGGATGTGGCGGATCTGCAGGCAGACCTGGAGCAGGCGCTGCTGGCTGCTTTCGGCTCACGCTGACGCGCGCTGGCCGCGGGCGCGGCGAGGCCGGCTGGGCGAGCGCCAAAGGGATAACAAGGCGAACGCCCGAGTTCGGTTCACCATGGGCGCCGCCGTTGCGGCGCGCTCGGTCAGTCAGCCGCAGGCCGCCACGCATCCGACTGCCAAATCCACGGCACTGACGAGCACGACAACACCATGCCGGACACCTTCGACTTCATCGTAGTGGGCGCCGGCTGGGCGGGCGCGGTTGTTGCCGCCCGGCTGAGCGAGGATCCGTCCTGCAGTGTGCTGCTGCTGGAGGCCGGCGGCCGGCCGCCGGTGCACGCGACGATACCCGCTGCCTGCTCTGCGATGCAGCAGAACCCGCAGACCGACTGGATGTACACCGCCGATGCCGGCAAGTGCGGGCTGGCGCTGAAGAACAGTCGGATGATGATGCCCAGGGGCAAGATGCTCGGCGGCTGATCGGGCATCGACTGCATGGCGTATGTGCGCGGCCATCCCGGCGACTTCGATGCCTGGGCCCAAGCGGGTGCCGCTGGGTGGAGCGATCGCGAGGTGCTGCCGAACTTCAAGAAAAGCGAAGGCTTCACGCCAAGCGACGACATCGCCATCGATGCACAGGCCCACAACTGCGCCGGCCCCCTGGGGGTGTCCGTGCGTTCCCCGGTGCTGCCGGGCGCACGCGAGTTCGTCGAAGCCGCGGTGGCGGCGGGCATTCCGCGCGGCGACTACAACGCACGAGATCGCGGCGGCCCGCGCGGCGTCGTGTCGCTGTTCCAGACCACGACGCGCAGCGGCAAGCGATCGAGCACGTACCACGTCTTTCTCGAAGGCGAAGCCGAGCAGCGGCCGAATCTGAGCATGGTCACGGGGGCGCATGTCACGCGCGTGATCGTCGAGGGCGCGGCCGGCCACAAGCACGCCACCGGCGTCGAGTACCGCATCGGCAGCGATGACGTGCGCACCGCCCACGCCGCCAAGGAGGTGGTGTTGAGCGGCGGCGCCATCGGATCGCCCCACCTGCTGCTGCTGTCGGGCATCGGTCCGCGGGCGGAACTCGAGGCCGCGGGCATTGCCTGTCAAGCCGATTCACCCCATGTGCCCGCAAGCACGGGCACGACGAAGGCGCCACCCCCAGCGACGCGCTGCTCGAAGACCTCGCGCTGCACTGCTCGTTCACGGTCGACCACGTCACGTCCACGTGCCGCATCGGCGACGTCGTCGATCCTCGCCTCGAGGTCAAGGGGGTCGGCAAGCTGCGCGTTGCCGACGCCAGCGTCATGCCGAATGTGGTCAGTGGCAACACCAACGCAGCGTCGATCATGATCGGCGAGAAGGCGGCGGAGATGCTGGCCGCCGACCACGGCGTCAGGCTTCATGACTTCGTCGGCGAGCCTGCCCGCGCCCGCCAGTGACGATCAGGACAGCGCCTGCCAGCGCAACGCCGGCCAGGCGTTGCGCGCGGCGGCCGTCTCGAAGCAGCGGGCGTTGCCGTCGTTGACGATGACCGCGCCGGCGCAGGCGCGGTCCGTCAGGCTGTCCAGCCGCGGCAGCACCGTCGGCACCCCCGGCGCCAGCAGCAGCGGGCAGCGCCCGCAGGGTGCGCCGCACCCTCAGGCCTTGGAAGACACCTTGTGCCGCATCAGCCGGCCGCGCTCGCGCTCCCAGTCGCGCTTCTTCTCGGTTTCGCGCTTGTCGTGCGCGGCCTTGCCTTTGGCCAGCGCGATCTCGACCTTGACCCGCCCGCCCTTGTAGTGCAGGTCCAGCGGCACCAGCGTGAAGCCGCGTTGCTCGACCTTGCCGACCAGGCGGCGGATCTCGTCCTTGTGCATCAGCAGCTTCTTGGTGCGGTCGGCTTCGGGCTGCACATGGGTGGACGCACTGCGCAAGGCGTTGATGCGGCAGCCGATCAGATGCAGCTCGCCGTCGCGGATCACCACATAGCCGTCGGTGAGCTGCACCTGGCCGGCGCGGATCGCCTTGATCTCCCAGCCCTGCAGCACGATGCCGGCCTCGAAGCGTTCCTCGATGTGGTACTCGAATCGGGCGCGGCGGTTCTCGGCGATCGCGGGCATGGCAGGGCAAGGGTCGGCATCGCGCTGCGACATCACGCGGCGAAGCAGGCTGGGCGAAGGCGGTGCCGAGGGCAGGGCACTGCCTAGAATCGGCGCATTGTATGAAGCACGTGAACAAGTCGGTGCTGCTGTGGTACTCGCCGCACGAGATGTACCGGCTGGTGACCGAGGTGGCGGACTATCCACACTTCCTGCCCTGGTGCGACCGCGCCGAAGTCGTCGAGGCCCATGCCGACGGCATCACCGCGCGCATCGGTCTGGCCTACGGCGGCGTGCACCACGCGTTCACCACGCGCAACGAGCACGTGCCCGACGCGGCGGTGATCGTCAAGCTGATCGACGGGCCGTTCTCGCTGCTCGACGGTAGCTGGTACTTTCGCGCGCTGGGCCGCCCCGACGCCCCGGCGCAGGGCTGCAAGATCGAGTTCGACCTGCGCTACGCCTTCAGCAGCCGCCCGCTGGAAACCGTGCTCAGCCCGGTGTTCGACCGCGTGGCCAACACCTTCGTCGATTCCTTCGTCAAGCGCGCCGAGCAGGTCTATGGCCGGCGCTGAGCTGCTCATCGAGGTGGTGTACAGCCCGGCGGCGGGGCAGGTCGATCAGGTGAGCCTGCAGCTGCCCGACGGCGCGCGGCTGCTCGATGCGCTGCACGCCAGCGGGCTGTGCCACCGCCATGGGCTCGACCTGGCCACGGTGCGCGCCGGCATCTGGGGGCGCTTGCAGCCGCTGCACACCTTGCTGCGCGATCGCGACCGCGTCGAGTTGTACCGTGCATTGCGGGCCGACCCCAAGGAGGCGCGCCGGCTGCGCCAACGGCACGCAAGGCAAGCGGCGGCAAAGGCGGCTGCAGGCCCTTACTGACACTGGCTGGAGATGGCCTCGCGCGCGCGCCGGGTTTCGGCGGCGCGCTGCGAGTCGTCCAGGATCTCGCGCTCGCCATCGGCGCCGATGCGCGCGACGCGCTGGCCGCTGTCCAGCGTGGCCAGCTGCTGGCGTGCGCGTTGGCAGTTGTCCTTGCGGATCGCGGCCGACTTTTGCTCCTCGGCCTTGGCGCGCGCGGCCTCTTGCTCCTGGGCGCGCTTGCGCTGCTCCTGCAGTTGCGCGTCCACCGCAGGCTGCCCCGCGCTGGCCGATGCGGCCGGCAGCACCGCCGCGGCGGGCGCGGCGCTGGCGCGGCGCTGGACGGGATCGGGCCGCTGCAGTACGTCCTTGTCGGGAATCTCGCGCGGCGGCGGGGTGTCGCTGATGTGCACCTGGCCTCGGCCATCACGCCACTTCCACTGTGCGTGCGCGGCATCGGCCAGCAGCAGCCACGCGCATGCCGCCAGGCCGAAGGCCGCGAGCCGGCGTTGCAAGCAGGAGGGGTAGAGCATGGTTGCGAGTTTAGGCGCGGCGCGACCGCGCCCGGGTGTGCAAAGCATCACGCCGGCGCCCACGGCGCGCCGGCGCGGGGCCGGCGAGGCTGCGGCCATGGGCGCGTCTTTATAATTCGACTTTGCGTCCGGAGCTTCATTCATGCGCCTAATAGGCAAAGCGCTCACCTTCGACGACGTGCTGCTGGTGCCCGCGTATTCGAAGGTGCTGCCGCGCGACACCCACCTGGCGACGCGCCTGTCGCGCAACATCGCGCTGAACCTGCCGCTGGTGTCGGCCGCGATGGACACCGTGACCGAATCGCGGCTGGCCATCGCCATGGCGCAAGAAGGCGGCATCGGCATCGTGCACAAGAA
>CAYZGL010000077.1:0-16475 GCA_964477985.1 uncultured Rubrivivax sp.
TGATCCAGCGCATCCTCGAGCGCGACGGCAAGTTCACGCTCACCGACCAGAACCGGGTGATCAGCCCGCACCCGTACTTCCGGCTGTTCGCCACCGCCAACACCGTGGGCCTGGGCAACCTGAGCGGGCTGTACCACGGCGCGCAGCGGCTGAACCACGCGCAGATCGACCGCTGGAACATCGTCGCGTCGCTGAACTACCTGCCGCACGACGAGGAGATCGCGATCGTGCTGGCGCGCGTGCCGAGCAAGGCGGCCAGCGAGCAGGGCCGCAAGCACGTGGCGGCGATGGTTGCGCTGGCCGACCTGACGCGCAAGGGTTTTGCCGCCGGCGACCTGTCGACGCTGATGTCGCCGCGCACCGTGATCACCTGGGCCGAGAACTGCGAGATCTTCCGCGACGTGGGCGTGGCGTTCCGGCTGTCGTTCCTGAACAAGTGCGACGAGGCCGAGCGGCCGATCGTCGCCGAGTACTACCAGCGCTGCTTCGACGCCGAGCTGCCCGAGTCGTTCGCGCGCACGGCGCCGCAGCGCTGACGGGGCCGGCGCAGGTGGGGCAAGCGCAGGTGGGGCCGGCGCAGGTGGGGCAAGCGCAGGCCCAGGCGCGCCACCAGCAGAAGGTCGAGGAGCTGTGCGCGGCCTCGATCCGCGCGCTCGCCGGCGACACCGAGCTGCACTTTCGCGGCCGCCGGCTGTACCGCGGCGAGCACGTGCTGCGGCTGGCCGCCCCGCACCTGTACCCGTCGCTCGACGACGATGACTTCGGCTCCTTCCGCGGCGCGGCCGACGGCATGGCGCTGCGCCTGGCGCACAGCGACGCCGCGCTGCACCGCAGCCTGCTGCCGGCCGACGCCATCGAGCGGCTGGTGTTCGAGTTGCTCGAGCAGTTGCGCGTCGAGTCGCTGGCCGCGCCGGCGCTGCCCGGCGTGCGGCGCAACCTCGCGCACCGCTTCGAGCAGTGGTCGAACGCTTTCGTGCACTCCGGCCTGACCGAAAGCGCGCGCGGCATCCTGATCTACACCCTGGCGCAGGTGTGCCGCTCGCGCCTCAGCGGCGAGCCGGTGCTCGAAGCCACCGAGGACCTGATCGAGGGCACGCGCGGCATGCTGGTCGGCGCGATCAGCCACGAGCTGGCCGGCCTGCGCCGCCAGCGCGGGGACCAGCGCGCCTATGCGCGCCATGCGCTGGCGATCGCGCAGCGCGTGGCGCAACTGCTGGCCACGCGCGACGACGAACGCGGCGCCGGCGACGAACGCCGCGACGGCGACGACGCCGAGGACCGCACCGGCTTCGCGCTGCTGATGGACTTCGACGCCGAAGGCGGCGGCGGCATCGCCGTCGCCGAATCGGGCACCAGCCGCGTGCTCGACGATGCGCCCGGCGGCTACCGCGTCTACACCCGCGCCTACGACCGCGAGCTGGCCGCGGCGTCGCTGGTGCGCGCGGCGCTGCTGGCCGAATACCGCGAGCGGCTCGACGCGCGCATCGCGGCGCAGGCGGTCAACGTCGGCCGGCTGGCGCGCCAGCTGAAGGCGCTGCTGGCGCAGCCGGCGCGCGACGGCTGGGACGGCGCGCAGGAGTCGGGCCGCATCGACGGGCGGCGGCTGGCGCAGCTGGTCGCCTCGCCGGCCGAACGGCGGCTGTTCCGCAACGAACGCATCGAGCCGAAGGCGAACTGTCTGGTGAGCTTCCTGATCGACTGCTCGGGCTCGATGAAGGCGCACATCGAAGCGGTGGCGATGGTGGTCGACGTCTTCGTGCGCGCGCTCGAGCTGGCCGATGTGGCCAGCGAGGTGCTCGGCTTTACCACCGGCGCCTGGAACGGCGGGCGTGCGTTGCGCGACTGGCAACGCCAGGGCCGGCCGCGCCACCCGGGGCGGCTGAACGAGGTCGACCATCTGGTGTTCAAGCAGGCCGACACGCCGTGGCGGCGCGCGCGGCGCGGCATCGCCGCGCTGCTGAAGGCCGACCTGTTCCGCGAAGGTGTCGACGGCGAGGCGCTGGACTGGGCGGTGGCGCGCATGAGCGCGCGCGACGAGCAGCGCCGCATCCTGCTGGTGGTGTCCGACGGCAGCCCGATGGATACCGCCACGCAGCTGGCCAACGACGCGCATTACCTGGACCATCACCTCGTTCAGGTGGTGCATGCCCACGAGCGTTCGGGCGCGGTGCAGATCTGCGGCATCGGCGTCGGGCTCGACCTGAGCCCGTACTACGGCCGCAGCCTGGCGCTGGACCTGTCGGCGCCGCCGGGCAACCGCGTGTTCAACGAAATCCTCGAGATGATCGCCGGGCACGGCCGGCGCTGAAGCCGGCTTGCATGGCCCGCCGCCGATCGCGCTGCTTCACGCGCAGCGACCCGCGGCGGCGTGATCAGTGGTACTGCGGCGCCGCAAAGACCTGGCCGCCCAACACCGTGCCCCAGATGCGCACATCGCGCAAGGCCTGTCGCGGCAGCTCGAGCGGGTCGTCTTCCAGCACCGCGAAGTCGGCGAACTTGCCGACCTCGATGCTGCCGATCAGGTGGTCCAGCCGCAGCGTGTGCGCCGCGCCGAGGGTCACGGCACGCAGTGCATCTTCGACCGGGATGCATTCGGCCTCGCCCAGGATGCGGCCGGACGAGGTCCGGCGGTTGGCCGCGCACCAGGCGGTGAACAGCGGGCCGATCGGCGTGATCGGCGCATCGGAGTGCAGCGCGAAGGCCACGCCGCTGCGCAGCGCGGTGTGCGCCGCGTTCATGCGGTTGGCGCGGTCCGGGCCGACGGTTTTGGTGTAGTGCGCATCGCCCCAGTAGTACAAGTGGTTGGCGAACAGGTTCACGCACATGCCCAGCGCCGCCATGCGGCGGAACTGCGCCGCATCGGCGAGCTGGCAATGCTGCAAGGTGTGGCGATGGTCCCAGCGCGGGTGCTCGCGCAGCACCGCGTCGAGCGTGTCGATGGCGAGCTCGGTGGCCTCGTCGCCGTTGGTATGGATGTGCACCGTCAGGCCCGCGCGGTGGTAGGTCGACAGCAGCTCCTTCAGCTGCTGCGGCGGCACCAGCCACAAGCCGTTGGCCGCGCCGTTGTAATACCCCGGCCAGCGCAACCGGGCGGTAAAACCCTGGATGGAGCCGTCGATCACCAGCTTGACCAGGCCGAAGTGCAGTTTGTCGGCGTTGAACTTCATGGCGTTCAGCACCCGTGCCGCGCCGCGGCCGTCGGGGTCGCGCAGCGGCGCGTAGGCCGGCACCAGGCGCAGCGCGAAGCCGGGCTCGGCCGTCACCCTGGCCAGGTTGGCGACCGCGTCGTCGGCCAGCGCGTGCGCCAGGTCGGCCGCCGTGGTCACGCCGGCGTGCTGCGCCACCTTGGCAAAGTTGCGGATGCCTTGTTCGCTCTGGCCGGCATCGAAGAACACGTTGCCGATCTGCTTGAACACCAGGAACATGGCGGCGAATTCCTGCAGCTCGCCGCTGGGGCGGCCGTCGCCGTCCTTCGCGATGCCGTCCACCGGCGTGTGGGCGTCGATGCCGGCGGCGCGCAACATCGCGCTGTTCACGTTCATCAGGTGCACGCTGGCGTGCAGCACCACCACCGGCCGGGTGGCCGACACGCGGTCCAGCTCGCGCACCGTCATGCGCGCGTCGCCGAAGTGGATCGGGTCGAAACCCCAGGCGAGCAAGGGCAACGCGGGGTCGCCCAGCTGCGCCTCGGCGTCGCGCAGGCGCTGCACCACGCCGTCGAAGCTCGCCAGGCCCGGCCACAGCCGGCCGTCGGGGCCGCGCCGGTCGTGAAAGCCCACATAGACGAACTGCCACATGCCGCCTTCGAGCAGATGCGAATGGCCTTCGACCAGCCCGGGCATCAGCACCTTGTCGGCGAAGCGGTTGTCGAACTGCGCCGGCCCCCAGCCCTCGAGCTCGGCCGCACTGCCGACGCCGAGGATGCGCCCGTCGCGCACCGCCACGTGCGTGGCGCTGGGCTGCATCGGGTTCATGGTGATGATCTTGCGCGCCGCGAAGACCGTGGTGCAGGGCTCGCTCATGCTGCGGCTCCGGTGTGGATCGTGGGCAGCGCGGACATCGCGGCCGACCGTGCATCGGCGCCGCCCGCGCGTCGTGGCGGGCCAGTCTAGTGCGGTGTTCCGCGCTGTGCGGGCACTCGAGAAAACCGATGGATCCTTCGTCCTGGCCAGGCGCAAATCCTCGCGATACCCGCGGGTATCGCGAGGACTTGCACCGACGCCAGGGCGGCAAGGACGCGGTTTTATGTGCTGCACAGTGTGGAACACTGCACGGGTGGCGCTGCCGGTGCCTGCGTGGCGCCACCGTGCCGCCAGTGCCGATGCCAGACCGCCGCATCGGCGTGCCGCTGACGCCGGTGCCCTGCCGCGGCGTCGCGCCGATGCTGACCGATCTGGTCGGCGGCCCGCTGCCGATGGCGATCGACGCCGTCGGCGGCCAGATGGAGCTGTTCAAGGGCGGCAAGCTCCGCTTCCTCGCCGTCACCGGCACGCAGCGCTCGCCCTTGTTGCCCGATCTGCCGACCTCGAGGAGGCCGGCATACCGGGCTTCGACGTGGCCACCAGCTGGTACGGCGCTTTCGTGCCTGCGGGCACGCCGCCGGCCACCGTGGCCCGGCTGGAGAAGGCGCTGCCCGGCCACCGAAGACACGGCGGTCCCGGCCGGCCGCCGCCGCAGCGGCCGGGTTCGGCCGGTTGACAGCCCGTCGGGCACGGTTCTATGATGATTCCATATATTCAAACGATATTCTGAATATTGGAACAAAACTCTCGATGGATTCCACCCTCGCAAAAGGCCTGGCGGTGCTCGAATGGCTGGTGCGCCAGCAGCGCGACTGCCGCGTCACCGACGTCGCGCAGGCCTTCGGGCTGGCGCGCAGCAACGCGCACCGCACCTTGCAGACGCTGGTCGAATGCGGCTGGGCGGTGCAGCAGCCAGCCACCAGCGCGTACCGGCCCAGCCTCAGGCTGTTCGAGCTCGGCACGCTGGTCGAGGCGGCGGCGGACCTGAAGACGCTGCTGCATGCGCATCTGGCCGAGCTTGCGCGCAGCAGCGGCGAGACGATCCATCTCACGGTGCTCGACGGGGCCGAGGTCGTCTATCTCGACAAGATCGACAGCGCGCTGCCGGTGGCCGCGTATTCGCGCGTCGGCGGGCGCGCGCCGGCGTATTGCGTGGCCTCGGGCAAGGCGCTGCTCGCCGCCGCCGGCCACGACGCTGCGGCGCTGCAGGCGCGGCTCGGCCGGCTGGTCGCGCACACGCCGCACACCATCACCGACGTCGAGACCCTGCGCGCCGAACTGGAACGCACGCGCGCTCGCGGCTGGGCCGAAAACCGCGAGGAATGGCGCCTGGGCGTGTGCGGCCTCGGCGCGCCGGTGTTCGACGCGCGCGGCGAAGCGGTGGCCGCGGTCGGCATCAGCGTGCCGTCGATGCGTTTCGCGCGCGCGCAGGCGCGCACCCTCGCCGCGGCGGTGCAGGCCTGCGCGCGCGATTCGAGCCTGGCGCTGGGCTGGCGCAGCGAGCCGGCGCCGTTGCCACTTCCGGTGCAGAACAGGAGACGAGGATGAGCGTGATCCCGATGCGCTACGGCACCGCGCTGAAGGCGCTGGGCGCGGTCGTGCTCGCCGCCGCGCTGGCGGCGCCGCTTGCCGCGCTGGCCGAAGCGGGCAGCTGGCCCGAGCGGCCGTTGAAGTTCGTCGTGCCGTATCCGCCCGGCGGCGGCACCGACGTGATCGCGCGCATCGTGCAGGCGAAGTTGCAGCAGGCGCTGGGCCAGCCGGTCATCATCGACAACCGCGGCGGCGCCGGCGGCTCGCTGGGCACCGAAATCGTTGCCAAGTCGCCGCCCGACGGCTACACGGTGCTGTTCACGCTCAGCTCGCACACCATCAATCCGGCGATCTACCCGAAGCTGTCGTTCGACACGGCCAGGGATTTCGAGCCCGTGGGCACCGTCGCGTCGCTGCCGCAGATCCTGGTCGCCAACCCCGCGTTCCCGGCGAGTACCGTGCCCGAACTGATCGCGCTGGCCAAGTCGCGCCCGGCGTTCGTGCAGTACGCGTCGGTGGGCAACGGCTCGCCCGGGCATCTGGCCGGCGAACTGTTCAACCTGCGCACCGGTACGCAGATCCTGCATGTGCCCTACCGCGGCGGCGGGCCGGCGCTGAACGACGTGCTCGGCGGCCAGGTGCCGCTGCTGTGGGTGTCGATCCCGGCGGCGGCGCAGTTCGTCAAAAGCGGCAAGCTCGAGGCGATCGCGGTGTCGACCGCCAAGCGCAGCGCCGCCTTCCCCGACGTGCCCACGGTGCAGGAGGGCGGCGTCGCCGATTTCGAGGTCGACTCGTGGTACGCGATGTTCGTGCCGGCGAAGACGCCGCGGCCGATCATCGACAGGCTGAACAAGGCGCTGAACGAGGTCGTGAGCCAGCCCGACATCAAGGACAAGCTGCTCGGGCAGGGCAGCGAAGCGGTCGGCGGCCCGCCCGAGGCGCTGGGCAAGGTGGTCGGCAGCGAACTGGGCAAATGGGCCAAGCTGGTGAAGCAGGCGAACATCAAGGCGGACTGAAAATGAACGACGCAGCCCATGCCGTGCAGGCCAAGGTCGGCGAACTGCTGGCGCGCGCGCGCGCCGCGCAACGCATCGCCGATGGCTACGACCAGCAACGTGTCGACGAGTTGGTCGCCGCCGCCGGCTGGGCGATCGTCGAGCCGGCGCGCAACCGCGAGCTGGCCGAGCTGGCGGTGGCCGACACCGGCATCGGCGATGCAGCGGACAAGCTGCGCAAGAACCAGCGCAAGACACTCGGCCTGCTGCGCGACCTGGCCGGCGTGACGTCGGTCGGCGTGATCGCCGAGCACGCGGCCTTGGGGCTGGTCGAGATCGCGCGCCCGGTCGGCGTGGTCTGCGCGATCACGCCGTCGACCAACCCGGCAGCGACGCCGGCCAACAAGATCATCAACGCGCTGAAGGGCCGCAATGCGGTGATCGTCGCGCCGTCGCCCAAGGGCTGGAGCACTGCGCAGCGGCTGATCGGATTCATCCACGCGCAGTTCGAGCGCATCGGCGCGCCGCGCGACCTGGTGCAGCTGCTGCCGGCGCCGATCGACAAGGCGTCGACGGCCGAGCTGATGCGCCAGTGCGACCTGGTCGTGGCCACCGGCTCGCAGGCCAACGTGCGCGCCGCCTACACCTGCGGCACGCCGGCCTTCGGCGTCGGCGCCGGCAACGTCGCCGGCATCGTCGACGAGACCGCCGACGCCGACGCGGCGGCCGAGCGCGTGCTGCGCTCCAAGACCTTCGACAACGCCACCAGCTGCTCGTCGGAGAACAGCCTGGTGCTGGTCGACGCGGTGCGCGAGCCAATGCTGGCGGCGCTGGCGCAGCGCGGCGCGGTGCTGCTGAGCGCCGCGCAGAAAGCCCAGCTGCAGCGGCTGATGTGGCCCGACGGCAAGCTGTCGGCGGCGGTCACAGGGCAGTCGGCGCGGGTCATTGCCGAGCGCGCGGGGTTGGGCGAGATCGCCGCGCTCGGGCCGCGCATCCTGATGGTCGACGAGGACGGCTTCGGCCCCGAGCACCCGTACTCGGGCGAGAAGCTCAGCCCGGTGCTCACGCTGTACGCGGCGCGCGACTTCGACGCCGCGCTGCGCGTCGTCGAGCGCATCTACGCCTACCAGGGCGCGGGGCATTCGGTCGGGCTGCACAGCGCGCGGCCCGAGCGCGCGCTGCAGCTGGGATTGAGCTTGCCGGTGTCGCGCGTCATCGTCGACCAGGCGCACTGCATCGCCACCGGCGGCAGCTTCGACAACGGGTTGCCGTTCTCGCTGTCGATGGGCTGCGGCACCTGGGGCAAGAACAACTTCTCCGACAACCTGAACTGGCGCCACTACGTCAACATCACGCGCATTTCGCGCCCGATTCCACAGCGCGTGCCGAGCGAGCGCGAGCTCTTCGGCGCGCTGTTCGACAAATACGGCCGCGCATGAACAGCACCGGCACGGCGCCGGCCACGGTGCGCGCGCTGATCGATGCGCAGGCCTCGCTGCGGCCCGACGCGGTCTACGCGGTCGCGACCGAGACCGGCCGCCACCTGCGCTATGCCGAGTTGCGCGCGTCGTGCCGGCGTTTCGCCGCGCTGCTCGCAGCGCATGGCGCCGCGCCGGGCGACACGGTGTCGGTGGTGATGCCCAACGGCCTGGCGACACTGCGCGTGCTGCTCGGCGCGCTGTGGGGCGCGCGCTGCGTCAATCCGGTCAACCTGCTCGCGCAGGCCGAGCAGATGCGCTACGTGATCGAGCACTCGGACTGCAAGCTCGTGGTCGTCGCGCCCGAATGGCACGAGCGCATCCGCGCGCTGGTCGAAACCATCGAACGGCCGATCGCCATCGTCGTGGTCGACCCCGACACCGCCGCTGACACCTTCGCCGACACCTTCGCCGACACCGCCGCGCCGCGCGGCGCGCTCGGCCTTGCCGACGCTGCCGGCGATCCCCTGCCGCCCGCCGCCGAAGCCGTGGCCTTGCTGATGTACACCTCGGGCACCACCGGGCGGCCCAAGGGCGTGATGCTGACGCAGGCCAACCTGGCGGCCAACGCAGGGGCCATCGCCGCCGAGCACGCGCTGCACAGCGGCGACCGCGTGCTCGGCGTGCTGCCGCTGTACCACATCAACGCCTTCGCGGTGACGATGCTGGCGCCGCTGGCGTCGGGCGGCAGCGTGGCGATGGCGCCGAAGTTCTCGGCTGCACGCTTCTGGGCGCAGGCGGCCGAACACGGCTGCAGCTGGCTCAACGTCGTGCCGACGATCGTGTCGTACCTGCTCGAGGGCGAGACGCCGCCGCGCGAGCCGCTCGCGCGCCTGCGCTTTTGCCGCTCGGCGTCGGCGGCGCTGCCGCCCGAGCACCTGCGCGCCTTCGAAAGCCGGTTCGGCATCGGCGTGATCGAGACGATGGGGCTGACCGAGACGGTCGCGCCGAGCTTCTCGAACCCGCTCGATGCGGCACGGCGCAAGCTCGGCTCGGTCGGCCGCGCCTCGGGCTGCGAGGCGCGCATCGTCGACTCGGCGGCGCAGCCGGTGGCCGACGGCGTCACCGGCGAGATCGCGATCCGCGGCCCGAACGTGATGCGCGGCTACTACAAGAACGCCGAAGCGACCGCGGCCGCGTTCACGGCCGACGGCTGGCTGCGCACCGGCGACCTCGGGCACCGCGACGGCGACGGCTTCTTCTTCGTCACCGGGCGCATCAAGGAGCTGATCATCAAGGGCGGCGAGAACATCGCGCCGCGCGAGATCGACGAGGCGTTGCTCGCGCACCCGGCGGTGCTCGACGCGGCCGCGGTGGGCATCCCGGACAAGCACTACGGGCAGGAGATCCTGGCCTGCGTGGTGCTGCGCGAAGGCGCCGCGTGCGGCGAGGACGAACTGCGCGCGTTCTGCACCGCGCGGCTCGGCCGCTACAAGACGCCGAAGCAGTTGCGCTTCGTCGGCGATCTGCCGCGCGGCCCGTCGGGCAAGGTGCAGCGCCTGAAGTTGGCCGATCTGGCGGGTTGAGACGCGCCGCGCACATCCCATCCGTTGCGCCATCGCGCTTGGCGCGACCCGCGCCGCAGGAGACGAATTCCCCACGGGGACAGGCCGCAGCAGGCGGCCAGGGCGAGCGGCGGCGTCAGCGGGCCGAACCCGATCCGGGTTTCCCGGTCGGGTTCGGTGCCCCCTCGGGGGGCGGCCGCCAGGCGGCCGGGGGCGGCCGGTTTCACATCAGGCCGTGCCGCCCGCTGCCTTCAACAGCGCCTCGAGTGCGCGCACCGGCAATTGCCCGCGCAGCGCGATCGCCACCAGCACCGCACCGCCTTCGGGCGCGGCCAGCGCACGGCGCAGCGAGCCGTGGCGCCCGGCGAACTGCAGCTCGGCCCAGCCCAGTTCGTCGGTGTGCACGAAACCCTTCAGCCGCAGCACGCCGCGCGGCATCGCGCGCAACGCGGCACGCAGCGCTGCGGCCGACAAGGTGGCCTGGGGTTGCGCCGACCAGCTTTCGAACAGGTCGGCGTGCTCGTGTGCGTGGCCGTGGCCGTGGTCGTGGTCGTGGTCGTCGCAGGCAGCGCCATCGGCTGGCGCCGGCGGGTGCGCGCGGTGCGGCGTGGGCAGCTGCGGCCCGTGCAGCAGCTCGCGCGGCAATGCGGCGTGTCGCGTCTCGAAGCGCGGGGTATCGGGCAGCAGCGCGTCCAGCCAGTCGCGCAGCGCCTGCAATTCCTCGGCCGAGGCCAGGTCGATCTTGTTCAGCACGATCAGGTCGGCTGCACGCAGCTGCCGCTCGAGCGTGTCGGCCAGCAGCGCATCGCGCATTTGCTCGCGCAGCACGCTGGCGTCGGCCAGCACCAGCACGCCGCCGAGCGCGAGCATCGGGTCGGCCGACGCGATCTGCGCGATGCGCCACGGGTCGGACACCCCGCTGGCCTCGACCACGATGGCATCGAAGGGCGGCTGCGCCTGAAGCAAGCGCAGCAGCGCGGCCGACAGGTCGTCGCCGATCGAGCAGCACACGCAGCCGTTGGTCAGCGCGATGGCATCGCCGCTGGCCGAAGCCACCAGCGCGGCGTCGACGTTGACCGCGCCGAAGTCGTTGACCAGCACCGCGTAACGCTCGCCGCGCGCGTCGGCCAGCAGCCGGTTGAGCAGCGTGGTCTTGCCGGCGCCGAGAAAGCCGCCGATCACGGTCAGCGCGATGCGCTGCGCCATCAATCGCCCTTGAAGCCCGAGGCCTTGACGATCGGCGCCAGCCGCTCGGTGATGGCGCGCATGCGGGCCGCCGCCTGCTCGGGGCTCGAGCCGGGGCTGACCTCATAGCCCACCTTCTCCAGCTTGGCGCGCACCTCGGGCAGGGCCAGCGCCTTGCGCAGCGCCTGGTTCCATTTCTGGATCTGCGCGTCGGGCGTGCCCTTGGGCGCCAGCAGCATGTAGGTGCCGCCGCCCACCAGCGACGGGAAGCCGCTCTCGGCGAAGGTCGGCACCTGCGGCAGGTCGGGCAGCCGCTTGGCGCTGGACACCGCCAGGATGCGCAGCTTGTTGCCGCGGTGCTGCTCGGCGAAGACGGTGGTGGCGTCGATCACCGCCGGAACCTGACCGCCCACCACGTTGGTGATCAGTGCCGGGCCGCCCTGGAACGGCACCAGCTGGGCGTCGATCTGGGTGGTGGCGCTGAAATCGTAGGCGAAGAAGTGCGCAGTGGTGCCCGGCGAGGTGATGCCGATCAGCGCCAGGCTGCGGTCGGCCCGCACCGCCTGCAGGTACTGCGCCAGCGTGGTGTAGGCGGACTTGGGCCCGACCACCAGCGCGAACTCGAAGCTCGCGACCTCGCTGATCGGCTTGAAGTCGGTGCTCGGGTTGAAGCGCAGGCTGCGGTAGACCATCGGCGCGATCAACAGCGGCTCGACGCTGGTCATCAACACCGTGGCGCCGTCGGGCGCGGCCTGCTTCAGCGTCTCGGCCGCCAGGCGCGTGCCGGCGCCGGGTTTGTTCTCGACCAGCACCTGCCGGCCCAGATCGTCCTTCAGCTTCTCGGCCAGGATGCGCGCCATCAGGTCGGCCGCGCCGCCGGGCGGGAAGGGCACCAGGATGCGCGCCGGCGCCTCGGCGGCCAGCGCGGGGGTCGCGGTGGCCCACAGCGCCAGCGCGGCGAGCGCGGCACAACTGCTGCGCACCAAGCGTTGCACCGTGCCGCCGCGTCCAAAGTGAATCAGTTCCAGCAGCCCCATGGCCAGCCCTCCTTTGCCTTACGTTCGACTCTTCGGGCCGCGCGCCGGCCCGGGTTCATCACACCGGCTTGGCCTCGAATACCCGCCCGGACAGCATCGTGCCCCACACGGGGATGTCCTTCAGCTTGATCGGGTCGACGCCCAGCGGGTCGTCTTCCAGCACCGCCAGGTCGGCAGACTTGCCGCATTCCAGGCTGCCGATCTCGCCGTCCAGCCCCAGCGTCCAGGCTGCGCCCAATGTGATCGCGCGCAGCGCTTCGCCCACCGTGATGCGCTCGGCGGCACCCAGCACGCGCCCCGACGGCGTGACGCGGTTGACCGCGCACCAGGCGACGTGCAGCGGGCCCAGCGGCGTCACCGGCGCGTCGGAATGGATCGCCAGCGGCACGCCGGCATCGAGCGCGCTGCGGCAGGCGTCGAGCCGCTCGGCGCGGTCGGGGCCCATCGTGATCTCGCGGTGCTGGTCGCCCCAGAACCACACATGGTTGGCAAACAGGTTGGCCGACAAGCCGAGTGCGGCCATGCGGCGGAACATCGCCGCATCGATCATCTGCCCGTGCTGCAGCGTGTGGCGGTGCCCCGGGCGCGGTGCGCGCGCCAGCACGCGTTCGATCGCTTCGATGGCCGCTTCGCTGGCCTCGTCGCCGTTGGTGTGGGTGTGGATCGTCAGCCCCGCGCGGTGGTAGGTCTCGAAATCGGCCTCGTACTGCGCCGGCGCGGTGACCCAGATGCCGTTGGCCGCGCCGTTGAAATAACCCGGCCAGCGCAGCCGCGCCGAAAAACCCTGGATCGAGCCGTCGAGCATCATCTTCACCAGCCCGTAGCGCAGCCGGTCGGTGTTCTTGGCCATCAGCTTGCGCACGTGCTCGGCGCCTTCGGCTGCGCCGTGCGTGCCGTGGAAGGCCTGGAAGGCCGGCAGGATGCGCACGCTGCAGTCGTCGGCGTTGCAGGCGCGTTCGAGGATCGCGATGTCTTCCTCGCGCAGCCGGTTGACCAGGTCGGTGGCGGTGGTCACGCCCTGCATGCGTGCGATCGCCGCGAAGCCGCGCATGCCGGCGTCGCTCATCGGCGCCAGCAGCCCGGCCTGGCCGACGCAGCGCTGCACCGGGAACATCGCTGCGGGCTCCTGCAGCTCGCCGTTGGGCTCGCCGTCGTCGTAGCGCATCACGCCGACGATGTCGGTCTCGCGCGTGATGCCGGCCAGCTGCAGCATCGGCGTGTTCACGCTCATCAGGTGGCCGTTGGAATGCGAGATCACCACCGGCCGCGTGCGGCTGACGCGGTCGAGGTCGCGCGTGGTCATGCGCTGCGTGCCGAAGTAGATCGGGTCGAAGCCCCAGGCGATCAGCGGTACCTCGTCACCCTGGCCCTTGGCGCGCATCTGCGCATCGATGCCCGCCAGGCGCTGCACCACCGCCTCCATCGAGTCGGCGCCTTCCCACACCCGGCCGTCGGGGCCGCGGCGCGCGAACCAGCCCACATAGGGCCAGTCCCACATGCCGCCTTCCTTCAGGTGGCAGTGGCCTTCGACGAAGCCGGGCAGCAGCACCTTGTCGGCGAAGCGTTCGTCCAGCTCGAAGCGGCCCCACTCGCGCATGCGGTCGAGGTCGCCCACCGCCAGCACACGCCCGTCGCGCACCGCCAGGTGCGTGGCCAGCGGCTGCATGGGGTTCAGCGTGATGATCTTGCGCGCGGCGTAGACGGTGGTGTTCATGCGGGGGCCTTTGGTCGTCGGGCAGGGTGGGAAGGCAAGGGCGGTGTGCGCTCGCGGCGCTGTGTTGCGGTGGCGCCGGCGCGCGCGGGCCGCCGGCAATGCGTGGGGCTCATCCGTTGGGCGCCCGTCCGGGCCGGTGCGCCGGGTCATCGGCCGCGGCACGCCGGCACGGCAGGCCGGCCACCACCGCCGGCATCGGCAGGCCATCGCGCGCGACCACGCGCGCGCGCTTGATCACCCAGCGCCGCGGCGGGCGGCACAGCACCGCTTCGGCGGCGCTGGCGGCATCGACGATCACCAGGTCGGCGGCGCAGCCCACCCTGATGCCGTGCTCCGCGCCGCCGATCAGCCGGGCACCGGCGATGCTGGCCATGTGCAAGGCGAGTTGCAGGTCGGCGTCGCGGCGCAGCCCGTTGACGTAGGCGACCAGGTACGCGCGTTCGAGCATGTCGCCCGGGCCCGGCATCGCCGGCTCGTCGGGCGCGCCGTCGGATCCGGTGACCACCGGGACTCCCAGCTCGACCAGCCTGCGCAGCGGCGGCTGCGGCGTGCCGCCGCCCGGTGCCAGCGTCATCAGCGTGATGCGCTGCTCGGCCAGCCGCGCGGCGATCGTGTCAAGCCGCTGCGGCGCCAGCAAGCCAAGGACGCTGGCGTGGCCGATCGACACCCGGCCCGCGAGGCCCAGCGCGCGCGTGCGTTCGATGATGCGCTCGATGCGTACCACGTCCGCCGCGCCGCCGTCGCGCAGTGCAAAGTCCAGGCGGCAGCCGCGCCGCGAGGCGATGGCGAACAGCGCGTCCAGCGGCGCCACGCCGTCGGCCCCGGGCGGGGTCGCATCGACCGCGCCGATCACCGCCGCGCCCTGCTGCGCGGCCTGGTCGAGCAGGTCGAGCATGGCGGCCGAATCCGTCAGGCCGGCCGCGCCGCCGCGTGCCACCGCGGCCACCTGCAGCTCGACCGCGTCGCGCAAGCTTTCGCGTGCGGCCAAGGCGCGATGCAGGGCGGCCAGACCCTGCTCGGGCCCGACCTCGACATGGGCGCGAATGTGGGTGGCACCGCGGGCGATGCGCTGCGCCAGCGCACGCTCGGCGTGTCGCGGCTCGTTTGGCGGGCCGTCGGGCAGCACGCCGCGGCGGGTGTACAGATGGGCGCTCGGGCACCACGGCTTGCTGCACGAGCGCAGCTCGAAGTGCGCATGCGCATCGGCCAGCCCGGGCAGCACCAGGGCGCCGGGTGCCTCGATGGCCGCGGCATCCGGCGCCGCCTGCAGCGCCATGCCGAGCTGCGCGATGCGGCCGTCGCGCACCAGCACATCGGCACGCTGCGCCGCGCCCTGGCCAGCCCAGACCCGCGCGCCGCGGATCACGAGTTCGTCGCTGGCGGCGTGCATCGCACAAGCCCGTGCTGCTGGCCCGGCTCGGTGCTCAGTGCGCTTGCACGCGCAGGATCGGCTGCGCCACGCCGTCGACCACGGCGATGCGCCGGCAGCGCACCCAGTGGCCGGGCATCACTTCGCGCAGCGGCGGCAGCTCGGCCGAGCAGGCCGGCTCGGCCACCGGGCAGCGCCCGGCGAAGCGGCAGCCGGGCGGCGGCGCGATCGGGCTGGGTGGATCGCCGCTCAACTTGATGCGCTGCGCCGCGCGCGTGCGCCCGCCGTGCACGGTGGGCACCGCCGACATCAGCGCCACGCTGTACGGGTGCAGCGGGTTGCCGAAGAAGGGCTTGCGCGGCGCGCGCTCGACGATCTGGCCGAGGTACATCACCGCGATGTCGTCGCACAGGTGCTCGACCACCGCCATGTCGTGCGAGATGAACAGGTAGGTCAGCCCCAGCTCGCGCTGCAGCCGCTTGAGCAGGTTGAGGATCTGCGCGCGGATCGCCACGTCCAGCGCCGACACCGGCTCGTCGCACACCACCAGCTCGGGCTTGGTGGCCAGTGCGCGCGCGATGTTGATGCGCTGGCGCTGCCCGCCGGAGAACTGGTGCGGGAACAACTGCTGCTGCTCGGGCCGCAGGCCCACCTGCTGGAACAGCTCGGCCACGCGCTCGCGGCGTTGCGCGTCGCTGCCGACGTTCATCAGGTCCAGCGGCGCGCGCACCGCATCGCCGGCACGCTGGCGCGGGTTGAGCGAGCTGAACGGGTCCTGGAAGATGATCTGCAGCCGCCGCCTTGCTGCGCGCAGCGCATCGCCTTCGAGCGCGCCCAGGTCGGTGTCGCCCAGGTGGATCTGCCCCGAGGTGATCGGCGCCAGCCGCATCACCGCCAGCGCGGCCGTGGTCTTGCCCGAGCCCGATTCGCCGACCACCGCCAGCGCGCTGCCGCGTGCGGCTTCGAGCGACACGCCGTCGACCGCGCGCACCACTTCGGGCGGCTTGCCCCAGCCTTGCCGGGCGCGCGGGAAGTGGACCTTCAGCTCGTGCACGCGCAGCAGCGTGCCGGCGTCTTTGACGCCCTTGGCGGCATGGGTGTCGATGGCTTGGCCTTCGTTCATGTGGCGCTCACTTGGGTGTCGACCCGCAGCCAGCACGCCGCGCCGTGCCCGTGGCCGACGTCGAACATCGGCGGTACCTCGCTCGCGCAGCGCGGCATCGCGTAAGGGCAGCGCTCGCGGAAGGCGCAACCCTGGCCCAGCTCCCACAGCGACGGCACGACGCCGCTGATCTCGGCCAGCTCAGCCGCTTCGTCGATCTGGCTGCTGCCCAGCTCGGGCAGGCATTCGATCAGCCCCTGCGTGTACGGGTGGCTGGGCGCGCGCAGCACCTGCTCGACGCTGCCCTGTTCGATCACGCGCCCGGCGTACATCACCATCACGCGGTCGGCCATCTCGGCCACCGCGCCCATGTCGTGCGTGATCAGCAGGATCGCGGTGCCGCGCTCGGCCTGCAATGCGCGCAGCAGGTCGAAGATCTGCGCCTGCACCGTCACGTCCAGCGCGGTGGTGGGCTCGTCGGCGATCAGCACGTCGGGGCGGCAGGCCAGCGCCATGGCGATCATCACGCGCTGGCGCA
>CAYZGL010000078.1:0-16449 GCA_964477985.1 uncultured Rubrivivax sp.
CTCGGCCCGCTCACACGACATCAGGGACTTCCCTTCTGCCGCCCACGCTCCTAGGAGCCCAGCCTCTTGCCCAGCAGCGTCATCTGCTGGCCGACGTAGCTGGACAGCCCGTTCAACGCGCCCATGCGCTGGTCCAGCGCGGTGTACTGCGCGCGCAGCCGCTTCTCGGTGGCGGCGACGCGGTCCTCGAGCCGCTGCTGCTGCGTCTGGTTGGCGCGCAGCCGCGCGTTCAGCCCGTCCTGCTTGGCGTCGATCGCCCCGTCGCTGCCCAGCAGCGCGTCGGCGTAGCCGCGCAACTGCACCGCGATGCCCGACGCCGACGGCGTGCCGCCGTCCACCGTGGCGAACAGCTTGCGCACCTCGTCGGGGTTGGCCAGCGCGGCGCTGAGCTTGCTGTCCGACAGCTTCAGCGTGCCGTCGCGCTGCGGCTCCAGGCCGATGTCGGCCAGCCGCTGCAGCGTGGCCGAGCCGCTGCTGCTGGCGCCGGCCAGGCCGCGCAGCCGGCCGAGCAGGCCGGTCATCGCCGCGTCGCCCTGCAGCGCGCCGGCGGTCTTGGTGGCCTCGTCGTAGCGCGTTTGCGTGCGCAACTGCGAGATCAGCGTGTTGTAGGCGTCGGCGAAGCCGGTGACCGCCTTCTTCAGCGTTTCGGTATCGGTGGCCACGCTCACATCCACCGGCGCCGAAGTGGTCTTGCGCAGCTGCAGGCTCAAGCCGTCGAGCACGTTGCCCAGCGTGTTCGACGCCGAGGACACGGCCAGCCCGTTGATCGTCAGCTCGGCGTTGGCGGCCTGCTGGTTCAAAGTCATCGAGGCCTGGCCCGCGGCCGGATCGTAGGCCAGCGCCGACAGCCCGGCCGCGTCGCCGTGGCTGCCGCCGTCGTCGACGGCGCTGATGCGAAAGCCGTTGTCGGCGCCGGTCTCGCGCGAGCGCAGCGTCAGCCGCGCGCCGTGGGCGTCGGTGACGATCGAGGCGATCACCGCCGAGCCGGCGGCGTTGATCTTGTCGCGGATCGCTTCCAGGCTGTTCTCGCCCGGGCTGATGTTCACGCTCACCGGCGCGGCACCCGGCTTGGCGCTGAAGGCGCTGTGGTCGGCGTTCCAGCTGCCCAGTTCGATCGTCAGCGTGCCGCTGCCCACGGCAGACGCGCCGCCGGCCGGGAAGTTGGCGCTGGCCAGCTGCTGCGCCGACGCCAGCCGGGTGACCTGCACCTGGCAGCTCGACGCGACAGCGCCGGCACCGGCGGTGACGCCCAGTGCCGCCGCATCCGACGAGACGGCGCTGACCGCCTTCCAGGTCGACGCATCGGTGAGCTTGCGCGCCGCGTCACGCAGCGTCGACAGCTGGCCTTGCAACTGGCCGACGGCCGACAGCTTGGTCTGCACGCTCTTGGCTTGTTCCTGCAGCTTGGCGATCGGCTGGCGCTCGACGCCGACCAGGCCCTTGATGATGCCTTCGACGTCCAGGCCGCTGCCGATGCCGGCCGATGAAAGGGTGGGCATGGACTCTCCTTGCGGGATCTGTCCGTTGCATCGGCAGCGCCGCGCCCAACTTTAGGCCCGGCGCGGCCCGGGCGGCCTCAGCCCTGCAACAGCTTGAGCACGCTTTGCGGCAGCGCGTTGGCCTGCGCCACCATCGCGGTGCCGGCCTGCTGCAGGATCTGCGCGCGGCTCAGGTTGGCGGTCTCGGCGGCGAAGTCGGCGTCCATGATGCGCGCGCGTGCGGCGGCCTGGTTCTCCGAGGCGATCTGCAGGTTGCCGATGACGGCCTCGAAGCGGTTCTGCGCGGCGCCGTAGGTGGCGCGCTGGCTGTTCAGTACTTCGAGCGCCTTGTCGATGTTGTCGAGTGCGGCGCCGGCCACGCTCGCGCTGGTGATGCCGCTGCTGCTGCCGATGGCGGCGGTGACCGTGGTGTTGGTGTCAAGGCGGGTGGTGATCACGGCGATGGTGTCGCCGCTGTTGGCGCCGACCTGAAAGGTCTGCGTGCCGGCGTCGCTGCCCAGGATCTGCAGGCCGTTGAACTTGGTCGACGTCAGCGTGCGGCCGATTTCGTCGCCCAGGGCCCTGAACTCCTCGTTGAGGCTGGCGCGGTCGCTCGTGCCGTTGGTGGCGTTGGCCGACTGCACGGCCAGCTCGCGCATGCGCTGCAACATGTCGCCGACCTTGCCGATCGCGCCTTCGGCCACCTGCGCCAGCGAGATGGCGTCGTTGGAATTGCGGATGGCGACGTTCATGCCGCGCACCTGGGTGTTCATGCGCTCGGCGATGGCCAGCCCGGCGGCATCGTCCTTGGCACTGTTGACGCGCAGGCCCGACGACAGCCGCTGCATCGAAGTGGCCAGCGACGACTGCGACACATTGAGGTTGCGCTGCGCATTCAGCGAAGCGATGTTGGTGTTGATCGTCTGCGGCATGTCGGTGTCCTTGGAATGCGCCCGCGGCACGAGCCCCTCGAGGGGCAGTCGCCGCCCCGCATCGCGGCCGCGCACGACGGCGTACCGCTTGGGAGCATTCTGGGGACGGCATGCGCCGGGCGATGCCGCGAACAGCGCCGCGGCAACGGCTCAAATCGTTGCCGCGCGGATCGCAGCGCCGACCAAGGCCTTGGTCCCGCGGCCCGAAGGCGGCGGGGCACTGAACGGCCACGGGCGCGAGCGCGCCCGTGGCGGCACCGGGTGCTGCGTCAGCGCAGCAGCGACAGCACGCTTTGCGGCAGCGCGTTGGCCTGCGCCACCATCGCGGTGCCGGCCTGCTGCAGGATCTGCGATCGGCTCAAGTTGGCGGTCTCGGCGGCGAAGTCGGCATCCATGATGCGCGAGCGTGCGGCCGACTGGTTCTCCACCGCGATCTGCAGGTTGCCGATCACCGATTCGAAGCGGCTTTGCGCGGCACCGTACATCGCACGCTCGCTGTTGACCAGCGACAGCGCGTTGTCGATGTTGCCGAGTGCCGTCGAGGCGGCGAGCGCCGTCGTGATGGCGCTGGTGGACCCGGTCACCGCGGTGATCGACGCATGGACGTCGAGCTTCGTCGTCACCACGTCGATGGTTTCGCCGGCATTCGCGCCGACCTGGAAGGTCTGCGTGCCGCCGTTGGTTCCGAGAATCTCCAGGCCATTGAACTTGGTCGCCGTCAAGGTGCGCTGAATTTCCTTGCCCAGCTGCTGGAATTCCTTGTCGAGGCTGTCGCGATCGCTGGTGCCATTGGTGGCATTGGCCGATTGCACGGCCAGCTCGCGCATGCGCTGCAGCATGTCGCCGACCTTGCCGATCGCGCCTTCGGCGGTCTGCGCCAGCGAGATCGCGTCGTTGGAATTGCGGATCGCCACGTTCATGCCGCGCACCTGGGCGTTCATGCGTTCGGCGATGGCCAGCCCGGCGGCGTCGTCCTTGGCGCTGTTGACGCGCAGGCCCGACGACAGCCGCTGCATCGAGGTGGCCAGCGACGATTGCGAGGCGGTGAGGTTGCGCTGCGCATTCAGCGAAGCGACGTTGGTATTGATGATCTGGGGCATGGCAGAACTCCTAGGGGGACAAGTCGGCGCGCTGCGCCGGGATCTCGTCCCAGCTCGAGTGGCGGTTGGGACTTGGCTGCATTTCGTACACCGCCTGCGAAAACTTTAGGCCGGCATCGAACCCGGGGCATCGGGTTGCGGCGAGGCCCACGTGTGCATCGGCTCGACACCGAGCGGCGCGGCCGCGACGCGCTGCGGTCGCCCGGCGTCGAAAACCTGCCCGGGCCGGGGCTTCGAGAACTGTGGGCCCATGAACTCGCTGTTTGCCGCTTTGCGCCTCGCTCGCGGCTCCTACAGTGGCGGCACGGCGCCGCGTCCGGTGCGCAAAGGGCCCCATGACGATGCAAACCCAGCGCAGCAGCGGCACGCCGGCAGTGTGGTTGCAGCGTGCGCGAACCCACCTGCAGCACGGGCGCTGGCAGGCCGCGGCGGGCGACCTGGAACGCACGGTGCGTGTGGCCGCACGGCTGGCGCCGGCCTGGGCTGCATTGGCCACCGCGCGCTACCGCATGGGCGACCTGGCCGGCAGCATCGATGCCGCACGGCGCGCGGTGGCGATCGACCCCGGCGACCTCGGTGCCGTGCTCCAGGCGGGCCTGGGTTTGATCAAGCTGAACCGCCCGCGCGAGGCGCTGCAGGTGTTCGAGTGCTGCGCGCCGCAAGCCGCCGAAGGCAGCGCCATGTATCACCTCTACCGCGGCGAGGCCGAGTTGGCGCTCGGCCTGCACCGTGAGGCGATCGACAGCCTGCTGCGCGCGGCCATGCTGACACCGGCCAACCCGGACATCCACCAGACCATGGGCTATGCGATGCGCGCAGCCGGGCTGCATGCCGAGGCCGCCGAGTGTTTCCGCACGCTGGTGGCGCTGAAGCCGCACAGCATCGTCGGCCATGCCTTCGTCGCCCACGACGACCAGTACGCTGCACGCTGGGGCGCGCTGGATGGGAACGTGCAACGCGTGCTGCAGGCCATCGAACGCGCCGACGCGCAGCGTCTGGCCGAGTTCAGCGCGCCCTTCGTGCTGGTGGGCCTGCCGCACACGCCGCGACACATGTTGATGGCGGCGCGCGCGAGTGCCCGTTTCGCCGAACTGGGCGCGGTGCCGATGCCGCCGGTCCCGCCGCGCGCGCGCGACAGACTGCGCATCGGCTACCTGTCGTCGGACTTCCACCACCACGCCACCAGCATGCTGCTGGTGCAGGTGCTCGAGCAGCGCGACACCGCCGGCTTCGACGTCACGCTGTTTTCGCACGGGCCCGACGACGGCTCGCCGCTGCGCGCGCGCATGGCCGCGGCCTGCGAGCGCTTCGTCGAGTTGCGCGAATGCGGCTTGGAGCACACCGCCCGGGCGGTGCGCGAGCAGCACATCGACATCCTGGTCGACCTCAAGGGCTACACCGGCAGTTCGCGGCTGGGTGTGCTGGCATGGCGCCCGGCACCGGTGCAGGCGACCTGGCTGGGCTTCCCCGGCACCACCGGCGCCGAGTGGATCGACTACGTCATCGGCGACCCGGTGGTCACGCCGCTGGCGCACGCGGCGTTCTACAGCGAGAAGATCGCGCAGCTGCCGGTGTGCTATCAGCCCAACGACCGCTGCCGGGCGCTGCCGGGCGTGGGCCGCCGTGCCGACTGGGGCCTGCCCGAGCACGCGCTGGTGCTGGCCAGCTTCAACCAGGTCTACAAGATCGTGCCGGCGTGGTTCGACCTGTGGGCCAGGCTGCTGCGCGAACTGCCCGGCGCTGTGCTGTGGCAACTCGCCGGCAGCGACGCGGCGCAGGTCAACCTGCGGCGCGAGCTGGCCGCGCGCGGCGTCGACCCGGCGCGCCTGGTGTTCGCACCGCAGGTCGCCTCGGACCAGCACCTGACCCGCGCCGCGCTGGCCGACATCTTCGTCGACACCTTCCCCTGCAACGGCCACACGACCAGCAGCGACGCCCTGTGGGCCGGCCTGCCGGTGGTCACGCGCTGTGGCGACACCTTCGCGTCGCGCGTGGGCGCGAGCCTGCTGCATGCCGTGGGTTTGGGCGAATGGGTGGCCGACGACGACGAAGGCTACGTGCAGCGCGTGCTGCAACTGGCGCGCGACGCCGGGCTGCGCACTGCGCTGCGCGCGCAGCTGGAGCGGGCGCGCATGGACGCACCGCTGTTCGACAGCGCGCGCTTCGCGCGTGATCTCGAGGCGCTGTACGGGCGCATGTGGGCGCGGCACGAGGCGGGGCTGGGGTCGGCGCATCTGGGGGCGACGACAGCCTCATGAAGGCGGGCCATGGGGCGGCGCAGCCGGCTTCGCCTTGGCTTCGCAGCGCCAGGACGAACACCGTTGACGGGGCAACTCTGCAGTGCCATGGACGTTCCATCGCTGTGGCGCGTGGCGGCGTTGTCGCGCCGCGGCGCAGGCCGGCAACGCTGGCGCGATGACGAAAAGGGCGGGGCACAGGGCCGTTCTCCTCGGATCGCCCGAATGACGCGCGCGTACGCTCGAATCAGTCCGTCCATCGCAGGTTGCCGATGAAAGTCGCTGTCGTTACACCGTACTTCCAAGAACCCCCGTCGTGGATCGAGCGCTGCATGGCCAGCGTGCGCGCGCAAACGCATCCCTGCACCCACTTCATGGTGTCCGACGGGCATGCGCTGGATGTTGTCGACGAGGCGGGCGTGCGTCACGTTCGTCTGGGTCGTGCGCATGCCGACTACGGCAACACGCCGCGCGCCATCGGCGGTCTGCTGGCGGTGGCCGAGGGCTTCGACGCGGTGTGCTTCCTCGATGCCGACAACTGGTACGCCCGCGATCACGTGGCCGCTTGTGTTGCCACTGCCGAGCACAGCCACGCCGACTTCGTCGTCGCCGATCGGCGGCTCGTGCGCGACGACGGTTCGGTGATCCCGCTGCGCACCAGCGACGATGCCGACGGTTCGCACGTCGATACCAACTGCATGTTCCTGCTGTTCGGCGCCTTCCACACGATCCCACGCTGGGCGCTGGCGCCGCGGCCGATGGCCAGCCTGTTCGATCGCTTCTATCTGCAGTCGCTGCGCGCGGAAGGGCTGCGCGAGGCGCACACGGGCCAGGCGACGGTGGACTACCTGTGTACCTGGGCGTCGATCTTCCGCGCCGTTGGCGAGGAACCGCCGGCCTACGCGAAGGAGAACGTGTCGTCCGAGCGGCTGGTGCAATGGGCGCAGCGTTTGCAGCCGCTCGATTTCCAGCAAGTCCATCGTCTCACTGGCTGCAGCCTCGACCGGCTGCGTACCGCTGCCTGACGGAACCCGATATGCAAGCTGGCGTTTTTTCGCTTTCGTGGGACAACATCGACCCGAGGATCCTCGAGTGCCAGAAGCTGGTGTTCCAGGCCATCGGCTTGCCCGTCAACCAGCACCGCGTGGACGGTTTTCGCCATTGGGATTGGATCGAGTGGGTGATGCGCTACCACCTCGATATCGACGTCTTCGTCTTCATCGACGCCGATGCCGTGCCCAAGAGCCGGTATGCGATCGACCGCGCCATCGACTCGGCCATGCGCGGCCGGATCTTCGGTTGCGCGCAGGCGGCCAACCATCTCGAGGTGAATCGAGAACATGTCTACGCCGGACCGTTCTTCATGTCGCTCGCTCGCTCCACTTGGCAGCGCCTGGGTGAACCCTCGTTCGCGCCGGCGCACGACCGTGACGTCGCCCAGGGCGTGACCTTGGCCGCGCAAGCGCAGGGCTGCGAAGTCGAGCTGTGGCAGCCCAGTGAGGTGGAGCTGCCGCGTTGGCGACTGGGGAACAGTGGGCTGTGTTTCGGGATTGGCTCGACCTACAACGACCAGATCTACCACCTGTTCGAGTCGCGCGGCGGTCAGCACCTCGAGCGCTTCGTGCGGGCTTGCGAGCGCATCGTCGGCGCACATGCAGCCGCCACCTGCGGCGCCGGGCTTGGCGTCGAAGTCGCGGCCGAAGCGGCTGGTGCGGAGGCGGTGCTGTGACGGCGGGGCCCCATCTGCGCGGTGCGGCCGCCGAAAGCCAGCCGCACCACGACGCGGTCCCGGAGTTCACCAGCGACTGGTTCAGCCATCACGTCCCGGTGTGGCTTCAGTTGCTGGCGCCGTATGTTGGCCGCCCGGTGCAGGCCCTCGAGATCGGCTCCTACGAGGGCCGCTCCGCGATCTGAACCGCACCGGCAGTCCCGCCAAGTGCTGGCCAGGTTGCCGTGTGCGGACCGCGCCGTCAGGCCGGTGCCGCCCGTCGCCCATGCACCCGATCGCCATGTCCGGCGAGCGGCCCGTCAACCGAAATGTCTTCGTCCAGCGCCCCCAGTGCAGCCGTGCTGGCTCGGACGTGGTCCGGAATGCCGTGCATCGGCCCGCTCCGAGATTGCCGGCCATGCAGCCCGCCATGTAGCACTCGTGCGCTACACAAACGCCTGACTGCGGAGCTTCCCGATGGCAACGACCACCACGATCCGGTTGCCCGACGAACTGAAGGCTCGCGTCGCTGCCGCAGCCGAGCGCGCGGGCACTTCGCCTCACGGCTTCATCCTTGCCGCCATCGCCGAGAAGGCGGCCCAGGACGAGCAGCGGCTGGCCTTCGAGGCGCTGGCGCAGCAGCGCTGCGACAAGCTCGTTGCCAGCGGCCGCAGCGTGCCCTGGAGCGAGATGCGCCGCTATCTCGAGGCCCGCGCGTCGGGGCCGAGGCGCCGCGCCCCGCCGCCAGGAAGCTGGCGCGCTGACGGCGCCGGCATGGCCACGCGCATCGAGTTTGCGCCCGAGGTGGTCGACGACTTCGACCGGATCATCGATCACCTGGTGCGGCACGGCGTTGCCGATGCCGCGGCACGCATCGAGGCCATCGTCGCCGCCATCGACGTGCTGCAACTCAACCCGCTGATCGGCTGGCCCGCGGGTGCAGCGAACCGGGAGTCGGTGATCGGGCAGCGTTCGCGCGGCTGCCTCGCGCTGTACCGCTGCATCGCCGCCATCGATGCGGTGTTCGTGCTGGCGATACGAAGCCAGAGCGAAGCCGGGTACGCGGCTCGGTAGGGCGGTCTCACGATCGCAGCGGTGCCGCCAGGCGCCGGCGCCCTGCTGCCCGAGCCGATCTGCCGGCGGCTTGTAGGAATTTGCCTGACACCCCCCACCGAAAAACCGGGACTCAAGCCACGGAACTGGGCCGATGGACCGGCGCTTTTCGGCTGCTTACAGTGCGTTGCACACCCAGTGCGACACCGCACCCACCGACCGCAGAGGAGCCCCTTCGATGACCGCCGACCAGATCCTTGCCGAAATCCGCGAAGCCAACCTGTCGTACCTGATGCTGGCGCAAAGCCTGATCCGCGTGGACCGCGAGCAGGCGCTGTTCCGCCTGGGCGTGAGCGAGGACACGGCCAAGCTGATCGGCGCGCTGACGCCGGCGCAGATGATGAAGATCGCCGCCAGCAACACGCTGCTGTGCCGCTTCCGCATGGACGACGACCTGGTGTGGGGCCTGCTCGCCAGCCACGGCAAGGCCGCGGCCAACGATTCGGTGAACCGCCTGCACGCGTCGATCCTGATGGCCGGGCGACATCAAGAGGCGGCCTGACAACCGGCGTAGCCGGCTGCGGCGCGGGCTCATGCCGCGAAGCGGCGTGAAGGCGCGCCGCACCGGCCGAAGCCCCTACGGAAACGGAACCGAAAAATGGCACGCAACAAGAGCATCCTGACCGAGGCGCGGCAGATCGAACGCGCGGTCACGCTGATCCAGCTCGGCGCGCGGCTGCAGGTGCTCGAATCCGAGACCGACCTGAGCTACGAACGCCTGCTGCGCCTGTACAAGGAAGTGGCGGGCAAGAGCCCGAGCAAGGGGCAGCTGCCGTTTTCCACCGACTGGTTCATGACCTGGCAGCCCAACATCCACGCCAGCCTGTTCCTGAACATCCACGAATACCTGAACAAGGTGGCCGAGCTGGACGAGATCGACGTCGTCATCAAGGCCTACCAGCTGTACCTGGAGCAAACGCGCTCGCAGTCGCTCGAGCCGCTGCTGAGCGTGACGCGCGCCTGGCGGCTGGTGAAGTTCGTCGACAACGGCATGCTCACGCTCACCCGCTGCAGCTGCTGCGGCGGCCACTTCGTCACGCACCCGCACGAGATCGCCAAGCACTTTGTGTGCGGCATGTGCAACCCGCCGGCGCGCGCCGGCAAGGGCAAGCTGGCGGGTGCCTTGCGCATCGCGTCGGCACGCGGGGCCGGCGAGGCGGCCAGCCATGCGCATTGAGTCACGCACGGCGGCCTTCATACCGGCGGGCGCGGTGCCGATGACCCTGGTGTCAGGCTTGTTCTCGTCTCCTCCTGGCACACACTGTTGTGCTTTGTGCGGGTCCTTCGGGACCCGCTTTTTTTCGCGCGGTCGTGGGCGCGGTCGCGATCGTGGGCGCGGCAGCCGGTGAAGCTGGTCGTCTTGTCCGCCGAGCATCTGCGCCTGGGCGAGCCGCTGCCGTTCGGCGTGCGCGACGCCGGCGGGCGGCTGCTGCTGAAGGCCGGCGTGGCCATCGCCACGGCCGAGCGGCTGCAGCAGCTGTGCGCGCAGCCGCTGTTTGCCGAAGAGGGCGAAACCCACGCCTGGCGGCGCAGGCTCGGCGAGGCGGTGGGCGCGATGCTGCGCGACAACGCGCCGCTGAAGGCCATTGCCGAGCTGCGCGCGCAGCCGCCGGCCGCGCCCGCCGAGGCCGGCGTCCAGGCGCCGGTGGCCGAGCAATGCGACGAGCTGGCCACGCAGCTGCATCAGGCCTTGCGCGACGCGCAGCCCGGCGCCGAGTGGGTGGCGCGGCTGCGGCGCCTGCACGAACGCGCGTGCTCGCTCGCGCAGCGCGACACCGACGCGGTGCTGTACCACCTGGTCCATGCCGCGGGCCACGACACCGGCTGCTACAGCGCCCAGCATGCGCTGCTGGTGATGCTGGTGTGCGAGCAGGCCGCGGCGGCGCTGGGTTGGCCGGCCCAGGCGCGGCACAGCCTGGGCTGCGCCGCGCTGAGCATGAACGTGGCGATGGCCGAGCTGCAGGATCGGCTGGCCGCCAGCGAGCGGCCGCCGACGCCGCCGATGCGCGA
Source organism: uncultured Rubrivivax sp. (assembly GCA_964477985.1). Classification (GTDB taxonomy): domain Bacteria; phylum Pseudomonadota; class Gammaproteobacteria; order Burkholderiales; family Burkholderiaceae_C; genus Rubrivivax. The sequence goes on from CAYZGL010000078.1 coordinate 10,579, forward strand.
ACAGATCCGCGACCACGCGGCGCGCGGTGCGCAGCTGCTGCGCGCCGCGGGCGTCGGCGATGTGCTGTGGTGCGAGGCGGTGCGGCTGCATCACGACGCCGGCGACGGCGCATGCCCGCTGCACGAACTGAGCGAGCCGCGCCGCCTGGCGCGGCTGCTGCGCCGCGCCGACATCTTCACCGCCAAGATCAGCCGGCGCCGCACCCGTGCGGCGATGTCGGCGGTGCAGGCGGCGCGCGAAGCCTGCCTGGGCGCCGACGGCGTGCCCGACGAGATCGGCGCGGCCTTGCTGCGCGCCACCGGCCTGTACCCGCCGGGCAGTTTCGTCGAGCTGGCCAACGGCGAGCGCGGCATCGTCGTGGCGCGCGGCCGCCGCGCCAACCTGCCGCGGGTGGCCAGCCTGGTGGCGCCCAGCGGCCTGGCACTGGGCGAGCCGGCGCTGCGCGACACGGTGCAGGCGCGCTACGCGGTGCGCGCGGCGCTGCCCAGCTCGCAGATGAAGGTGCGGCCCGACCACCGGCGCATCCTGGCGCTGCGCTGAGCGGCCGGGCGCCGCGCCGGCCCGGCAAGCTCGCGCCGCGCCGGCCGGCCCCGATCGCCGCGTACGCGGCAGCACAGGCCGGCTTTTCCAGCGGCCGGCGCCGGGGCGGCCGCGCCACACTGCCGCGCAGTGATTGCCGCCCGTCTTGCCCGAACCGCGCTGCCGTGGCGCATGCGCTGGCCGCTGCCGGCGCTGGCCGCGTGGGCGCTTTGCTGGGCCTTGTTTCGCGCGCTGTCGGCTGCCGGCGCGCAGGCCTGGCTGGCGGCGCTGGGGGCTGCCCTGGTCGGGCTGGGCTGCGCCCGGCGCGAGCGCAGCCGCCTGCGCGCGCTGGTCATCGCTGCGGGGTTTCCGCTGTCGCTGGGGGCGCTTGGCACGGCGGCGCTGCCGGCGTGGGCCTGGCTGGCGGCGCTGCTGCTGCTGTGGCTGCTGTACCCGAAGCGCGCCTGGTGCGACGCGCCGCTGTTCCCCACGCCGCACGCCGCCTTCGACGGCCTGGCGGCCGCGTTGCCGCTGCCGGCGGGCGCGCGTGTGCTCGACGCCGGCTGCGGCTTGGGCCACGGGCTGCGCGCGCTGCAACGCGCCTATCCGCAGGCACGGCTCGAGGGCGTGGAGTGGAGCTGGCCGCTGGCGCTGCTGGCGCGCGTGCGCTGCGCGCAGGCCAAGGTGCACCGCGCCGACCTGTGGGCTTCGGGCTGGGCAGGCTTCGACCTGGTCTACCTGTTCCAGCGCCCCGAGAGCATGGCGCGCGCGTGGGCCAAGGCCTGTGACCAGATGCCGCCCGGCGCCTGGCTGGCCAGCCTGGAGTTCGAGATCGTCGGCGTGCGTGCGCAGCAGGTGTTCCGCTGCCCCGACGCTCGCGCGTTGTGGCTGTACCGGGTGCCGCCGCGCGCGCCGCGCGATTCAAGTGCGGCGCGGCCGGCGCCGATAAAACGGGCCATGCAGGGCGCCGCCTAGGCACGCGCCGCGTGCTCTGCCCGGCCCCAAGCCCTTGCCCCAAAGCGCCCGTCAAACATGTTCGTCATCATCGGCTGGATCGTCGCGCTGTCTGCCGTGTTCGGTGTGTTCATCGCGCACGGCGGCAACATCGCCGTGGTGCTGCATGCGCTGCCCTTCGAGATGGCGGCCATCGGCGGTGCGGCGCTGGGTGCCTTCATCGCCAACAACCAGATGAAGGTGCTGAAGGCCACGGCCAAGGGCCTGGGCCAGTGCTTCAAGGGCAGCAAGTACACCAAGGCGCGCTACATGGAGCTGATGGCGCTGATGTACGACATCCTGCAAAAGGCGCGCAAGGAAGGCCTGATGGCGATCGAGCAGGACGTCGAGGACCCGCACAAGTCGCCGCTGTTCCAGAAGTATCCGGCGGTGGGCAACGACCACCACGTGTCGGAGTTCATCACCGACTACCTGCGCATGATGGTGTCGGGCAACCTCAACGCGCACGAGATCGAAAGCCTGATGGACAGCGAGATCGAAACCCACCACCACGAGGCGCATTCGGCGGTGGCGGCGCTGCAGCGGCTGGCCGGCGCGCTGCCGGCCTTCGGCATCGTCGCCGCGGTGCTGGGTGTCGTCAACACCATGGGCTCGGTGGGCCAGCCGCCGGCGGTGCTGGGCGGCATGATCGGCTCGGCGCTGGTCGGCACCTTCCTCGGCATCCTGCTGGCCTATGCCTTCGCCGAGCCGCTGGCCGGGCTGCTGGAGCAAAAGGTCGACGAGGCCGGCAAGGAGCTGCAGTGCATCAAGACCACGCTGCTGGCCAGCATGCAGGGCTACGCGCCGCAGGTGGCGGTGGAGTTCGGCCGCAAGGTGCTGTATTCGACCGAGCGGCCCAGCTTTGCCGAGCTGGAAAGCCACGTGAAGGGCAAGAAATGACGCGGGCTGACGGGCTGACGACGACCGAGTCGCGGCGCGTCGAGCGGCCGTCACGGAACCGGCTTTGCCGGGCCGTAGACGGCGCCCCCCTGGGGGGGAGCGCCGCAGGCGCTTCGGGGGGGGGCCGTTGACATGGCTGGTGACGCGAAGAAGCTGCAGCCGATCATCGTCAAGCGCGTCAAGAAGGGCGGGCATGGGCACCACGGCGGCGCCTGGAAGATCGCCTACGCCGACTTCGTCACGGCGATGATGGCCTTCTTCCTGCTGATGTGGCTGCTGGGCAGCACCAGCGAGGGCGACAAGAAGGGCATCGCGGACTACTTCGCCAGCCCGCTGAAGGTCGCGCTGCTGGCCAGCGGCTCGGGCGCGGGCGATGCGTCGCACGTGGTCAAGGGCGGCGGCGAAGACCTGACGCGCAGCGGCGGCCAGGTCAAGCGCGGCGACATCGACGTCAAGCGCAAGACCGTGAACCTGCAGGCGCTGAAGGCTGAAGCGCAGCGCGCGGAGGCCGAAGCGCTCGAGCGGCTGAAGGCGCGGGTCGAACAGAAGGTCGGCGCCAACCCCAAGCTGGCGGCGCTGAAATCGCAGATCCGGCTGGACATGACCGCCGACGGCTTGCGCATCCAGATCGTCGACGAGGCCCAGCGGCCGATGTTCGCCAGCGGCAGCGCGGTGGTGCAGCCCTACATGCGCGAGCTGCTGCACGAGATCGGCGCGGTGCTGGCCGAGGTGCCGAACCGCCTGACCCTGCAAGGCCATACCGACGCCGCGCCCTTTGCCGGCGGCGCGCTGGGCTATGGCAACTGGGAACTGTCGGCCGACCGCGCCAACGCGTCGCGCCGCGAGTTGAGCACCGGCGGCCTGCCCGAAGACCGCATGCTGCGCGTGCAGGGGCTGGCGGCGAGCCTGCCCCTCGACGCGAAGGACCCGCTGGCCGCGATCAACCGGCGCATCAGCATCATCGTGATGAACCGCGAGGCCGAGGACCGGCTGTTGCGCAGCGACCCCGTGCCTGCCGGCACCGAGCCGCCGCCCCCGCCCGCGCCGGCGGTGGAGTCGATCGCACCGCCGTTGTCGCGCTGAAGCCCACGCCGGCTACACGCGCAGCACGCCGCGAAAGCCGCGCGACGCGTAGTAAGACTGCGCGCCGTTGTGATACACGAACACCCGGCCGTAGCGCCGGTCGCAGAACAGCGCGCCGTCCAGCGCGCGCAGCTCGGCGGGCGTGGCGATCCAGCTCGAGGTCTTGGTGTCGAACTCGCCGAGCCGCTGCAGCGCGCGGTATTGCGCTTCGCCCAGCAGCTCGATGCCCATGGCCGCGGCCATCTCCAGCGCGCTGCCTTGCGGCTGGTTCTGCTTTCTGGCGGCCAGCGCCGCGCCGTCGTAGCACAGGCTGCGGCGTCCGGCCGGGCTTTGCGCCGCGCAGTCGCAGAAGGTGAGGCGGCCGTGCGCGGTGTCGAGCGCCACCACGTCGGGTTCGCCGCCGGTGCACTCCATCTCCAGCAGCGAACGCAAGGCCTCGGGCCGCGCGTCCAGCCGCGCCTGCACCTCGGCCCAGGCCATGCCCGGGTGGCGCTGCGGGTGCGCGTCGAAGCGCGACTGCAGCGCATGCAGCAAGGGCTGTTGTTCGGGTGGGGTCATGGCGCTGATCGGGGTGCCTGCAGTGGCGCCGATGCTGCCACGTTCGCGTGCGCACCATGGGCGCGGTGCACGCGCATCCTCAGGGGCCGGCCGAACACGGCTGGCTTTTGCCCTCTTATCGAGCTCGAGTTCCAGGCGATGCCGGGCACCATGGCAAGGCCCGCCTTTGAGCGCGGCCCCATGCCATGGCCGACGCCCAGGACCGCCGACTTCCCGCCAGTGAACGCAAGATCCGCAAGGCCCGCGCCGAAGGCCAGGTGGCGCGCTCGCGCGATCTGTCGCACTTTGCCGCCATCGCTGCGGCTGCGGCGCTGCTGGCCGCCGCTGCGCCGCAACTGCTGAGCTGGCTGCAGGCCACGCTGGCCGCGGGCTTGCGCTTCGATGCCGCCACGCTGGCCGAACCGCAGGCGCTGCCGCAGCGGCTGGCGCTGCTGGCGTGGCCGGCGCTGCGGCTGGTGCTGGGGCTCGGCGCGTTGACGGTCGCGGTGGCGTTGCTGGCCGGCGTGGCCAGCGGCGGCTGGAACTTCAGTCTGAAGGCGCTGCAGCCCAGGTTCGAGAAGATCGACCCGCTGGCCGGGCTGGGCCGCATGGTGTCGGGGCGGCAACTGCTGAACACGCTGAAATCGTGCCTGCTGGCGCTGATCCTCGGCGCCATCGGTGCGCTGTACCTGCGCCACGCGCTGCCGCGTTTTGCCGGCGCGCTGGCCATGCCGCTGCCCGCGGCGCTGCCGCACGCCGGCGGCGTGGTGCTGGGCGGCTTGCTGCTGCTGGTGCTGGCGCTGGCGCTGTTTGCCATGGTCGACGTGCCGCTGCAGCGCCAGCAGCTGGCCCAACAGCTGAAGATGAGCGTGCAGGAGGCCAAGCAGGAGCAGCGCGAGTCCGAAGGCAGCCCCGAAATCAAACAGCGCCAGCGCACGCGCATGCGTGAGCTGTCCAAGCGCCGCATGCTGGCGGCGGTGCCCGGCGCCGACCTGGTAGTGATGAACCCGACGCACTACGCGGTGGCGCTGAAGTACGACGAAACACGCATGAGCGCGCCGCGCGTGGTGGCCAAGGGCAAGGATCTGCTGGCGCTGCGCATCCGCGACGCGGCGCAAGGCGCCAAGGTGCCGGTGCTGCAGGCCGCACCGCTGGCGCGCGCGCTGTATGCCCATGCCGAGCTGGACGGCCCGGTGCCGCCGGCGCTGTTCACCGCGGTGGCGCAGGTGCTGGCGCACGTGTACCAGTTGCGTGCGCACCTGCAGGGCCAGGCGCGCGAGCCGGCGCCGCTGCCCGAGCTGCAGGTGCCGGCCGAGCTCGACCCGCAACACGCTGAGGCTGGGGCGGCGGCATGAACGCGTTGATGCTCAAGCTGCAGGCCTGGCTCGGCTCGCGCGCCGGCATGTTGAAGTCGCTGGGCGTGCCGGCCTTCGTCATCCTGGTGCTGGCGATGATGGTGCTGCCGCTGCCGGCGTTCGCGCTGGACCTGCTGTTCACCTTCAACATCGCCATGGCGCTGATGGTGGTGATGATCTCGGCGCACATGGTCAAGCCGCTGGACTTCGCGGCCTTCCCTGCCGTGCTGCTGATCACCACGCTGATGCGGCTGAGCCTGAACGTGGCCTCCACCCGCGTGGTGCTGGTCGAAGGCCACACCGGCCCGGGCGCGGCGGGCAAGGTGATCGAAGCCTTCGGCCACTTCCTGATCGGCGGCAATTTCGCGGTCGGGCTGATCGTGTTCGCGATCCTGGTGGTGATCAACTTCATCGTCGTCACCAAGGGGGCCGAGCGCATCGCCGAGGTCGGCGCGCGCTTCACGCTCGATGCGATGCCGGGCA
>CAYZGL010000079.1:0-16409 GCA_964477985.1 uncultured Rubrivivax sp.
GGGGCATCAAGCGCGTCAGCAACGACACGCTGCGCCAGAAGTTCGTCGACGCCACGGTGCAGCAAGCACAGGTGCTGGGTGTCACCTTGCCCGACCCCGATCTGAAGTGGAACGAACAGCGCCAGCACTGGGACTTCGGCACCATCGACTGGGACGAGTTCTGGCGCGTGGTCGGCGGCGAGGGCCCGTGCAACCGCGAGCGGCTGGCCGCGCGGCTCGAGGCCTGGGACGACGGCGCCTGGGTGCGTGAAGCCGCGATGGCGCACGCCCGCAAACAAGCGATGAAGGAGAAGGCCGCATGAGTACGACCACGCCCAGCCTGGACCCGGTGGCACTGGCCGCCGTCGCGCCGACCGACGCGCTGCACAGCGCGGCGGCGAACGAATGGCCGCTGTGGGAAGTGTTCGTGCGCACCCGCGCCGGGCTGGACCACAAACACTGCGGCAGCCTGCACGCGGCCGACCCGAAGATGGCGCTGCACATGGCGCGCGATGTCTATACGCGCCGGCAGGAAGGCGTCAGTGTGTGGGTGGTGCGCAGCGACCAGATCGTCGCCAGCGACCCCGGCGACAAGGCGATGCTGTTCGACCCGGCCGACGACAAGGTCTACCGCCACCCCACCTTCTACCAGCTGCCCGACGCGGTGGATCACATGTGATGGCAAGGGTGAAGGAAGCAGCGATGCAAGCCTCGATCGAGATCCCCGCCGATGCGCAGCTGAAGTACCTGCTGCGCCTGGGCGATGCCTGCCTGATCCTCGGCCAGCGCCTGGGCGAGTGGTGCGGCCACGCGCCGGTGCTGGAAGAAGACATCGCGCTGGCCAACATGGCACTCGACCTGATCGGCCAGGCGCGCGGCGTGCTCACACTCGCCGGCAGCCGCTGCGCGCCGCGCGTCGACGAGGACCAGCTGGCCTTCCTGCGCGACGAGCGCGACTACCTGAACCCCACCCTCGCCGAGCTGCCGCGCGGGGATTTCGCCTTCACCGTGCTGCGCAACCTGATGCTGGCCACGTGGCTGAAGTTGCTGTGGCAGCGGCTGCAGCGCAGCAGCGATGCCGAGCTGGCCGGCATCGCCGCCAAGGCGCTGAAGGAAGCGCGCTACCACCAGCAGCACGCGGCCGACTGGCTGGTGCGCCTGGGCGACGGCACCGAAGCGTCGCGCCGCCGCGTCGAGGCCGCACTGGCGACGCTGTGGCCCTATGCGGCCGAGCTGTTCGAAGCCGACGCGGTCGACGCCGCAGCGGTGCAAAGCGGCCTCGGCCCGGCGTGGTCCGAGCTGCGCGAGCCCTGGCGGGCCGAGATCGACGCCGTCTTCGCCGAAGTCTCGCTGGCCGCGCCGGCCGACAGCCGCTTTCGCAGCGCCGGCCGGCTGGGCGTGCACAGCGAGCACATGGGCTACATCCTGGCCGAGATGCAGTCGCTGCAGCGTTCGTACCCCGGGGGCCGCTGGTGAGCGCGGCGGCCGCAGCCGCGCCCGACCGCCGCGCGCAGGCCTGGGCGGTGCTGGCCACCGTGCCCGACCCCGAAGTGCCGGCGATCTCGCTGTGCGAACTGGGCATCGTGCGAAAGGTGCTGGACCACGGCACGTCCCTGGAAGTCGTGCTCACGCCCACCTATTCGGGCTGCCCGGCCACCGAAGTCATCGAGCGCAGCGTGGTCGAAGCTATCGGCGCCGCCGGGCTCGGGCCGGCGCGCGTGAGCCTGCAGCGCGCGCCGGCGTGGACCACCGACTGGATCAGCGCGGACGGCAAGCGCAAGCTGCGTGAGGCCGGCATCGCCCCGCCGGGCCCGGTGGCCGATGCCGCGGTGCCGATGCGTTTCGTCGGCCGCCGCGCCGAGGCCGTGCCCTGCCCGCGCTGCGGCAGTGCGCACACCGAACGGCTGTCGGCCTTCGGTGCCACCGCGTGCAAGGCGCTGTGGCGCTGCCTGGACTGCCGCGAACCCTTCGAGCATTTCAAACCCCTGTGAGCGCGTCATGAGCCCCCCGCTGTTCCACGAGCTGCGCGTGCGCCGCATCGAGCCCGACACCGCCGAGGCCTCGATCGTCACCTTCGAGGTACCGAACGAACTGCGCGAAGTCTTCGGCTTCACGCAGGGCCAGTACCTGACGCTGCGCACCACCATCGACGGCCAGGACCTGCGCCGCAGCTACAGCATCTGCGCCGGCGTCGACGACGGCGAGTTGCGCGTCGGCGTGCGCAAGGTCAAGGGCGGCGTGTTCTCGCACTGGATCAACGAACGGCTGAAGCCCGGCGACACGATCAGCGTGATGGCGCCGCAGGGCCGTTTCTTCGTGCCCATCGAGCCGCAGGCACGGCGTCACCATGTGGGCATCGCCGGCGGCAGCGGCATCACGCCGATCCTGTCGATCATGAAGACGGTGCTGGGCCGCGAGTCGGGCAGCCGCTTCACGCTGGTCTACGGCAACCGTTTGCTGCGCTCGACCATGTTCAAGGAAGAGCTGGAGGACCTGAAGAACCGGTACATGTCGCGCCTGACGCTGCACCACGTGTTCAGCGACGAGCCCACCGACAACGCGCTGAACATGGGGCTGATCAACCGCGACAAGATCGCCGAATTCCTTGCCAGCGTGCTGCCGGCGCAGTCCATCGACCAGGTCTACGTCTGCGGCCCGTTCCAGATGAACGACGAGGCCGAGGCCGCGCTGCTGGCGGCCGGCGTGAGCGAGGATCGCATCCACATCGAGCGTTTCGGCGTGGCCACGCCCAGCGGCCAGCCGGTGGGCGCGGTGCTGCACGAGGCGCAGCCCGGCGACGCCGAACAGGCACGCATCGCGATCATCCGCGACGGCATGCGCCGCGAGGTGGAGTTCCGCAAGGACCAGCCGAGCATCCTCGACGCCGCCTCGGCGGCCGGGCTGGAGGTGCCGTTCTCGTGCACCAGCGGCGTGTGCGGCACCTGCCGCGCCAAGCTGCTCGAAGGCGAGGTGCGCATGGAGCGCAACTTCGCGCTCGACAAGGCCGAGGTGGCGGACGGTTTCGTGCTGACCTGCCAGGCGCACCCGCTGACCGAGCGCGTGGTGCTGTCCTTCGACGAGCGCTGAACTCGCGTTGCCGACACCGGCGGCGCCGGGCAAGACGCGTGCAAACCGGCGCCACCATGATCCCGCAAGACCTCGGCACGCTCAGCCTCGGCGCGGCCGAGGTGGTGCAGATCGTGCGCCACACCGGCGTCAGCCAGAGCATTGCCGAAGTCGCCGCGCTGCTCGAATCCGACCTGCGCCGCTGGCCGGACTTCCGCAAGGTCGAACGCGTGGCGCTGCATTCGGCCGAAGGCGTGATCGAGCTGATGCCGACCAGCGATGGCCAGCTGTACGCCTTCAAGTACGTGAACGGCCACCCGGGCAACACCCGCTTGGGCCTGCCCACGGTGATGGCCTTCGGCGCGCTGGCCGAGGCGGCCACCGGCAAGCCGCTGCTGCTGGCCGAGCTGACGCTGCTCACGGCGATCCGCACCGCGGCGATGTCGGCGCTGGCGGCGCGCACGCTGGCGCGGCCCGACAGCCGCACGATGGCGCTGATCGGCAACGGCGCGCAAGCCGAGTTCCAGGCGCTGGCGCTGCGCGACCTGGCGGGCATCCGCAGCCTGCGGCTGTTCGACCTGGACGCGCGTGCCACCGCCAAGCTGCAGCACAACCTGCGCGGCCAAGGCCTCGAGCTGCTGGCCTGCGCCGACACGGCCGAAGCGGTGCGCGGCGCCGACATCGTCAGCACCCTCACCGCCGCCAAGGCGCGCGCGGCGGTGATCGCGCCCGCAATGGTCGAACCGGGCATGCACTTCAACAGCGTCGGCGGCGACTGCCCCGGCAAGACCGAGTTGCATGCGGACGTGCTGAAGCGCGCGTCGCTGTTCGTCGAATACGCGCCGCAAACGCGCATCGAAGGCGAGATCCAGCAGCTCGGCGCCGACTGGCCGGTGACCGAGCTGTGGCAGGTGCTGTGTGGGCAGCGCCCCGGCCGGCGCAGCGCCGGCGAGGTGACGGTGTTCGACTCGGTCGGCTTTGCGGTGGCCGACCACGCCGCGCTGCGTTTCTTGCTGCACGCGGCGCAGCGCCTGGGCATCGGCCGCACGATGCAACTGGTGCCGGCGCTGGCCGACCCGAAGGACCTGTACGGCAGCCTTGCCGCGGCCGCAGCGCCGCCTTCGGCTGGCCCGGCGTGAGCGCCGCGCTCAGGGCAGCAGCGGCAGCTGCGAGCCGATCAGCGCCGCCAGCACCGCGGCATGCAGGCTGCCGCTGGGGTGGTGCAACGCCGCAGCCGACGCACCCGACAGCGTTGCCAGCACGGTGGCGGTGGCCGATACCGGTTTGTCGAACAGCGCCACGCACTCGGCGCCCTGGCGCTGCGCGCACGCATAGACCACGCCGAACAACGCGTGCAGCACATCGGCGTCGTCGGCTTCGTCCTGCGTGGCCGCATAACGCGTGGCGGTGACGAAGGGCCAGCCGTGCGCGTGGGGGCGCGCGTCGAGCAGGTTCAGCGGCATGGTGGTCTGCACTTGCAGCAGTTCACGCGCGCCCAGCAACGACAGCGACACCGCACGCGCCGCCGCGCGCGCGATGGTTTCGTAGACCGCGGTTTCGGGGTCCAGCGCAAAGGCGGCGACGTGCACGCCGGCCAGATCGAAGCGGCCGCGCCGTGCCGGTATGGCCGGCAGATGCACCGCGCCGACCGCATGGCCGGTGGGGCCCGAAGCGGGAATGGGCCGTTGCACGCGGTACAGCGCAGTGGCCGGCGGCAGCGTCGCCGTGGTCAGCGGCAGTGCCCTCATCGTTCGCCGCTGCCTTCGGCGGCGGCCAGGTCGATCACGCGGGCGGCTTCGCCTTGTTCGAGCGCGACGCGCGGCGTGCGTCCGTCCAGCGCCTCGTGCGCCGTCTCCATGAACAGCAGCAGCGCCCAGCCTTCGTTCGTGCCCAGTGCCCGCGCGATCGCCGCCAGGTGCGGGTGGATCGATGGCTCGAACTGCCAGCGCGGCAACCGGTAGCCGCGCACCGGGCGCGCCAGAGCGATGCAGCGGCCGCTGCCGATCCAGCGGTTGATCGTCTCGCGCGTGGTGCCGGCCAGCGCCGCCGCATCGTCGGTGCCGAGCATGTCCGGCTGATTCAGCCGCGCCGCACGCCGGGCCTGGCTGCGCGCCAGCAGTTGCGCGGTCTGCTGCGCCGGTGCGTAGCCCGCCGGTGCGGTGGCGATGGCCGCAGTGGCTTCGGGCGTAGGTTGAAGATGCGAGACGGCACTCATTTGGCCCTCCATGCCGAAGTGAAACCGACCACCCCCGGCCTCCTGGCGGCCGCCCCCCGAGGGGGCACCGAACCCGACCGGGGGATCCGGATCGGGTTCGGCCCGTTAACGCCGCTGCTCCCCCTGGCCGCCTGCGGCGGCCTGTCCCCCAGGGGAATTCGTTTCATGCGGCGCGGGTCGCGCCCAGCGCGGTGGAGCAACTGAGATGTGGAAGAACTCTGCCCCCATTCGTCAATTTCGTCAAGTTCGTCAAGTTCGTCGATAAGATCGTCTGCGATCGCCATGGCTCACCCGGCCAACCTCGGCGCCTGCGCGAACTGCTCGGTCAGCCAGGCGACGAACTGCGCCACGTGGGCGCGCCGGTCCACGCCGGGGCCGAGCAGCACCGCGTCGCGGCAGCCGCTGGGCATGGTCAGCCGGGGAAAGGGCATCACCAGGTCGCCGCTGGCCAGCATGTCCTGCAGGAAGGGTGAGCGCACCAGCGCCACGCCCTGGCCGCGCACGGCGGCCTGCACCACCTGGTCGACGTAGGAGAACACCAGCCGCCCGGCGGCCGGCTCGACCGTGCCGGCACCGGCGAAGGCGAACCAGTTGGCCCAGTTCACCGCATCGGTGCCGGGAACGCTGGTGTCCAGATCCAGCAGCGGCCAGCGCGCCAGATCGGCCGGCGCGCGCAACGGTTCACCTTGCAGCAGCCGCGGGCTGATGGCCGGTGCGAAGGCATCGTCGACCAGCGGTGTCGCATCGGCGGGCAGCTTGTGCACCGGGATCCAGCGGATCGCCAGGTCGACCTCCTCGGACTGCAGGTCGACGACACGGTCGCAGGCATCGAGCCGGATCTCGATGCCCGGGTGTTCGCGCTGGAACAGCGCGAGCCGCGGCACCAGCCACAACGATGCAAACGACGCATAGGTGGTGAGGATCACGCGCTGCCGGTCGTCGGCGCCGCGGACGGCGGCGACGCTGCGGTCGATGCCGCGCAGCGCCTGCTGCACCGCCTGCAGCAGCTGCGCGCCGGCCGGCGTCAGCGCCAACGCACGCGTCTTGCGCACGAACAGCGCCTTGCCGACCTGCCGTTCCAGCGTGGCGATCTGCCGGCTGATCGACGATTGCGTCAGGTTCAGCTCGGCGGCGGCGGTGGTGAACGACAACTGCCGCGCCGCCGCCTCGAAGCCGCGCAGCGGCGCCAGACCGATCGGCCTGCGGTGGGGTTTGCTGCGCGAAGCGGGGCTGGCCATGTTTCGACCATACATGCGAAAAGTGCATTCATCAACTGCACTCTTTTCGTTTGTCGCGCTCCGGCGCCGCGCGTCCAATGGCGTCTCGTCAACGCGCAATCGATGCGCCTTAAGGAGAGTCAAATGCAGGCGACGACTTATGGCATCCGCACCATCGACATCGGCCGCGAACAGATGATGAGCATTCAAGGCGGTCGTGGCGACCGCGTTCGCGTGCTGTGCGGCAGCGCGCTGTTGACGCAGGAAGGCGACCTCGAAGAAGCGATGCTGGACCCCGGCCGCGAGTTCGAACTGCACGAAGGGCGCACGCTGATCGAAGCGCTGCAGCCGGCGCGGCTGCAGATCGTGCGCGCAGGTCGCCGGCCGCGTGGCCCGGTGGCGGCGCTGCGGCGCTGGCGGCAGCGGCTGCAGCTGGGCCCGGTGCAAGGCGAGCCGGCCGTCTGAGAGTGCGCCTGCGGCGCGGGCGCCGGCTTGGGCCGCGCCGGGGTCGGCGGCCCGCATCGCCAGCATGCGACCGCTCGCCGGTGTTGTCCCCTCGCCGTACGATGCCGGCGCGCGCGTGGCGCGCCACAATCCGGCTCGACCGCACCCGACAGCCGCCCATGACGACACCCCGCCTGGCCCCGCCGATGCGCGCCGCGGCACCCGCCGCTGGCGCGGCAGGGGGCGGGGTGATGCGGCGCATCGGCCGGCGGGCGGCGGGCGCTGGCGCGGCGGCGCTGGTCGGCGCCGCGCTGGCGGCCCCCGCCGGGCTGCTCGCGCCGCTGGACGCCGGCGGCACTACGCCTGCCGCACCCTGGCATGTGATCGGTTTTCCGTTCAAGACCAAGCCGCTGACGCGTTTCGACATCGTCGACATCGACGGCCAGCGTGCGGTGCGCGTCGAAGCCGACCAGTCGTACGGCATCCTGACCCATCCCCTTCCCGGCATCGGCGGCGATGCGCACCGGCTGTCGTGGCGCTGGCGCGTCGACGTGCCGAACGACAAGGCCGACCTGCGCGAGCGCAGCGGCGACGATGTCGCCGCCGAGGTCTGCGTCGGCTTCGACCTGCCGCTGGACCGCGTGCCGTTCGTCGAGCGCCAGGCGCTGCGCGTCGCGCGCATGGCGAGCAAGGACGTGATTCCCGCAGCCGAGGTGTGCTACGTGTGGGATTCGCACCTGCCCACCGGCACCGCGATCGACAGCGTGTTCACGCGCCGCGTGCGCATGATCGTCGTGCGCGGCGCCGGCACGCCGGTCGCGGCCTGGCGCAGCGAGACACGCGACGTCGACGCCGACTTCCTGCGCCTGTTCGGCGACGAGGCCAAGGAGGTGCCGCCGATCATCGCGGTCGCGGTCGCCGGCGACGCCGACAACACGCGCGCGCACACCGTCGCCTACGTCGCCGACGTCGTTCTGGCGAACCGTTGACCGGTGGCAGGCTGGCCGGGCCCGTCGACGCGCCGCAGCGGGCGGCCTCGGGGGCGCGCCGGTGCACGCACGACGGCGACACTGGTCCGGGCGTTGGCCGCGGCCGCCTCGGCCGCCGCACTCGCCGCCGGCTGCACCGCCCTGCGCCATGACGTGCCGCGCCCGCCCTCGTATGCCATCGACGACCCGCAGCAAACCGAACTCGGGCGCCGCTTCGCCGCCCAGCTGGCGCCCACGCCCGGGATGTCCGGCGTTCGCCTGTTGACGTCCGGGCAGCAGGCCTTCCTCGCCCGCGCCGCGCTGGCCGAAGCGGCGCAGCGCACGCTGGACCTGCAGTACTACGTCGTCGCCGAGGACGCGACCGCGACCCTGCTGCTGTACCGCGCACTGCTCGCGGCGCAGCGCGGTGTGCGCGTGCGCCTGCTGATCGACGACCTGGACGTCGGCGACCGCGACTCGCACCTGGCGAGCCTGGCCGCGCATCCCAATGTGCAGCTGCGGGTCTTCAACCCTTTTGCGTGGCGCGGGGCGGCCAACCTGGGCAAGGCGCTGGACTACCTGAGCGACGCCGCGCGCTTGAACAGGCGCATGCACAACAAGCTGTGGATCGCGGACAACGCCGTTGCGGTGATCGGCGGGCGCAACCTGAGCGACGCCTACTTCAGTGCCGACACCCGCAGCAACTTCGCCGACCTCGACGTGCTGGTCGCCGGGCCCGCGGTCGCCGAGGCCTCGCGCAGCTTCGACGAGTACTGGAACAGCGAGTGGGCGGTGCCGATCCAGGCCTTCACGGGCCCGACGCTCGACCCCGGGCACGCCGAACGCCTGATGTCGGAACTGGCCGAGCGCGCCGCTGCCTTTCACGGCAGCGACTATGTCGCCGAGCTGTTGGCCAGCGGCTTCGGCCCGCTGGTGCGCGCCGGCCAGGTCGAGTTGATCGCGGCGCCCGCGGTGGTGTTGCATGACCCGCCCGCCAAGCGGCAGGACGGGGCCACCGAGCCGCAGCGGCCGCTGCTGGAGCGGCTGCGCCAGACGGTCGAGGCGGCGCAGGCCGAGCTGATGCTGATCTCGCCGTACTTCGTGCCGCCCGAGCGCGGCATCGACACGCTGTGCGAGCTGCGCCGGCGCGGCGTGCGCGTGCGGGTGCTGACCAATTCGCTGGCTTCCACCGACGTGGCCGCCGTGCATGCAGGCTATGCGCGCTACCGGCCCCGGCTGCTCGCCTGCGGTGTCGCGCTGTACGAGTTGCAGCCCGCCGCGCCGCAGTCCGGCCGCGGGCGCCGGTTGCCGGCGCCGCGCGTCAGCCTGCACGCCAAGGCGGTCGTCGTGGACCGCCGCTCGATCCTGATCGGTTCGATGAATCTGGATCCGCGCTCGAGGTGGACGAACACCGAGGTCGCGGTGCTGATCGACAGTGCGGCGATCGGCGGCGAACTCGGCCGGTGGTTCGACCAGGCGGCGTCGCTGGAGCACTCGTTCAGCCTGCAGCTGGCCACGCCCGGCGATCCCGACGCCGCGTTGATCTGGACCGGCCGCGAAGGCGGTGCGTTGCAGCGCTTCGACAGCGAACCCGGCACGAGCTGGTGGCAGCGCGCCGCAGCGCACCTGCTGGGGGCGCTGGTACCGGAGGAGATGCTCTGACGGCCGCCTTGGGCGACGAACGCACGCGGCCGCGGCCTGCCTTGGGCGCCGTTCGGGACGCCGTTCGGGACGCCGTTCAGGACGCCGTTCAGGACGCCGTTCAGGACGCGGTGGCGGCGGCCGCCCGCTTGCGCGGAGCCGCCTTCTTTGCCGCCGCGGCCGTCTTCGCCGCGACCTTCTTCGCCGCGGCCTTCTTCCCCGCCGCCGGCGCCGGCGCCGCCTGGTGCCCCAGCGCGCGCGGCGCGCGCCCCGGCTTGCCCGCTGCGCCCCCACGCCACTTCAGCCGCGCCTTCTTCGCCAGCGCCACCACCTCGGCGATGTCCTCGTCGCTGAATACGCCGTTGACGCCGGAGATCGCGGCCAGCTTCATGCCGTGCTTCAGGCCCAGCTTGTAGATCTCCTTGACCTTCTCCCATTCGGTGTCGCGGCCGATGGTGAAGACCTCGAAGCGGCCTTCCAGCGCCAGCACGATGGTTTCGGCCAGGCAGGCATAGATCACGTTCTTCGGCAGGCCGATGCTCTTCAGCCCCTTGACCTGCGTCGGCAGCTCGATCTCGCCCGATTCGACGACGAGCACGTCGGGGCGCTTGGCCACCTCCTCGGGCGGCAGGTCCAGCGGCCGCGCCACGTCGGTGATCACGCAGCCGGGCTTGACCTTCATGATGTCCAGGATCTTCTTGCCCGCGCCCGAGGTGCTGGTGACGATCATGTCCATCTCGCCGAGCAGGCTGTCGTAGTCGGTGGAGCACACCACGTTGGCGTCGGGCGTGTCCTCGAGGATCGAGGCCTTCAGCTGCTCGAGCTTCTTCATGTCGCGCCCGGCGATCACCACCTCGTCGAAGGCCATCGCCAGCAGCCGCGCCGACACGGAGCCGATCGAGCCGCTGGCACCGATGACCATGGCGCGCGCCTGCACGCGCTGGCCCTTGGGCGGCACCGGCACCAGCCCCATGCGCAGCATCGCGTCGTGCGCGGCCCACAGCGCGCCCGAAGCCGAATAGCTGTTGCCGGTAGTGATCGGCAGCGGCGCGCGGCGCGCCACCGTGACGCCGGCATCGCCCACCACCTTGGTGAACGCGCCCAGCCCCATCAGCTGCGCGCCCATCTTCTTGGCCATGTCGGCGGCGGCCAGCAGCCGGCGGTAGGTGAACTCCGGCGGGTGCGACAGCATCTCCTTGGGTGTGCCGCCGACGCTGATCAGCCAGCCTTCGGCCTCGGCGCCGGTGGGCGACACGATGTTCTCCATCTTGCAGTACACCATCGGCGGCAGGTGCGCGGCCAGCGTCTCGACCCGGTCCATCACGAACTTGGGCGTCGCCTTCGGGATCGGGAAGCCCTTCTTGATGAACTCCTGGCTCAACGGGTGCACCACGAAGGCAAAGCGGCGGATGTTGCGGAACTTGCCGGTGGGGTGCAGCAACTGCGGCTTCAGCTCCAGCTCGCCGATGATCTCCTCGAACTCGTCGTCGGCCAGTTCGTTGGCGTTGCGGCCCAGATGCGCCAGCACCATCGCTTCCAGCGTGGCCACGCCCACCACCTGGTCGAACAGCTTGGGCGACACGTCGATCACCAGGTTGACCTTGCAGCGCCGATAGAACGCGAGCTGCTCGTCGAACACCGCCGAGGTGATCAGCGTCTTGCCCTCGAGGTTGTCGACCGAGCCGATCGCCTTGATCTCGTTGTAGGTGCCCACCACCACGTGCGCCTTGCCCATCGCACTGGCCACGCGCAGGTTCTTCAGCCGCGGCAGCGCTTTTTCCAGCACGCGCAGCGGTTTGCGCCCGGCCACCAGCTCGTTGCCGCGGGCGTAGGTTTCCAGCTGCGTCAGCGAGCCCAGCAGCAGCGGCGCGCCGGTCTGGAACACCGGGTCGGCGAAGCTCAGGTTGTCGGTGTATTCGGCCAGCGCGCGCGCGATTTCGTAGTTGCGCATGCCCGACAGGAACAGCACGTGGTTGTTGTTGAAAAAGCTGCCCAGCTCCTTTTGCACATGGCGCACCGCGTTCACCTGCAGCAGCCGGCGCAGCGTGGTGCCGGTGGTCACCGGCACGCGCGTGACCACCTTGGTCAGCTTTTCGGTGTCGGGGTTGACGATGGTGCGCAGCCCCACCTGATAGTGGTCGGCGGTCTCGCCCACGCCGATGGCGTCGGCGTGCGCCTGCTGGCGGCGCAGCAGCTCCCAGGCCTTGCGGTGGTCGCCGTCGGTGCCGATGCGCTGCACCGTGTAGCGTTCGCCCAGGAACGCGGTGTCCAGCGTGAAATCGTGCTTGGACGCGCCCAGCGTCACCGTCACCACTTTCTTCATTGCGCTTCTCCGGGTTGTGCGGTGCGTGGGGCCGCGGCCTTCGCGCTGCGGCGCGCGGGCCTTGGCGCTGCCTTCGGCGCGGCCGGCGGCGGCAGCACCTGGCGCATCAGCGCCTCGCACTGCGGCTGCGTCATGTAGCGCGGCACCGGGTAGGTGTTGGCTTCGGCGCAGGCGGCCTGCGCCAGCGCCGGGATGTCGTCGTCCTGCAGCGCTTCGAGGTGGCGCGGGATCCCCAGGTCGTCGTTCAGCTGCTGCACCGCGTCGATGAAGTTCTCGGCCAGCAGCTCTTCGTCCTCGCCTTTCTCTCCGGCGTGCGCACGCAGCGCCAGCTGCGCCAACTGCGGCGTGATGGCGCTGGCCGAAAAGCGCAGCACGTGCGGCAGCACGATGGCGTTGGCCAGCCCGTGCGGCGTGTGGTACAGGCCGCCGAACTGGTGCGCGATCGCGTGCACGTAACCGACGTTGGCGCGGGTGAAGGCAAAGCCGGCGTAAGTGGAGGCCAGCGCCATCTTCTCGCGCGCCTGCAGGTTCTTGCCGTCGCGGCAGGCGGTGCGCAGGTTGTCGAAGATCAGCCCCACCGCCGACAGCGCCATGCCGTTGGAATACTCGGTGCTCCAGCGCCCGACGAAGGCCTCGATCGCATGCGTCAGCGCATCGATGCCGGTGGCGGCCGTGATGTGCGGCGGCAAGCCGGTCATCAGCGACGGGTCCAGCGCCGCCATCTTCGGCACCAGCCGCGGGTCGATGATCGTCAGCTTGGCGTGCCGCTCGGGGTCGGCGATGACTGCGGCCACCGTCACTTCGGAGCCGGTGCCGGCCGTGGTGGGCACCGCATAGATGCGCACCGGGCTGCGCAGCAAGGCCCTGACGTAGCCGGCAAGCTTGCGCAGCGGCTTGTCGGTGGCGATGGCCACGGCGATGGCCTTGGACGCATCCATCGCCGAGCCGCCGCCGAAGGCGACGATGGCATCACAGCCGTGCTGGCGGTAGAAATCGATGCCGCGTTCGATCAGCGGGATCGGCGCATCGGGCGTGATCTGATCGAACACCGCGTACTGCGCGCCGCCGGCCTCGAGTGCGTCGGTCAGCCCCCGCAGCAGACCGAGCTTGGCGATGACCGCATCGGTGACGATCAGGATCTTGTGGTGGCCGAAGCCGGCGACCGCCTGGCCCAGCCGCGCGCTCGAGCCGGGGCCGACCAGCAGCGTGGGTTGCGGGATCGGGATGAAGCGCGTCAGCTTGCCCGCGCCCTTCATCAACACTTCCAGGCCGGCGGCACGGGCCGGCTCGGGGATGTAGTTCAAGATCACGCTGGTCGTCTCCTGGGTTCGCCGCACGCCTGGCCCGGGTGACCCCACGGCCGCCGGCGGACCGATCCCGATTCTGCATGAAGCCACCGCGTGCACCACGGCATGTGCGCCGGATGGCCCGCATGCGGGTGCGAGGCGGCTGCGGCCTTGGGGGCGGCGGGCTGCGGCGGCAGGGTTCGCGGCACTTGTGCGCGTTCGCGCGCGCCCGGCGGCCCGCCGCCGCGGGTTCGCACCTATGCTCGGCGCAACGCGGGTGCCGACCTTCCACCGATGAGCGAAATACTTCTTGGGTTGCTGGCCGTGACGGCCGTTGCCGTGCTGATCGACTGGCGCTTGCGGCGGCGCCGCGGCTCGGCGCAGCGCGAACTCGAACGAGCCTCGGCGCACGACCCCGCGTCAACGCCGAACGCGCCTGCCACGGCGCAGCACGAGGCCGAGCGGCCGGCGCCGGCACTGCAGGAACCACAGCGCCTGCGCGCCGCGGCCGAAGCCTTGCAGGCCGAACGCGAGCTGCAGGCCGCGCGGCAGGCCGAGGCCGATCGGGCCGAAGCCGAGCGTGCCGAGCGCGAACGCCTGGCCGCCGCCGCGGCCGCGGCGCAACAGGCGCGGCGCGAAGCCGAACTCGCGCAAGCCGAGCGTGCGGCCGCCGAAAGGGCCGCGGCCGAGCATGCCGAGGCCGAACGCATCGCCGCCGAACGCGCGGCAGTCGAACGCGCTGCGGCCGAACGCGCAGAAGCCGAACGTGCAGCAGCCGAACGTGCAGCAGCCGAACGTGCAGCAGCCGAGCGGGCCGCAGCACAAAGGCTCGCTGCCGAGCGGGCGGCTGCCGAACGGCTTGCGGCCGAACGCGCCGAGGCGCAGCGGGCACAGGCCGAACGTGTACAGGCCGAACGTGCGCAGGCCGAACGTGCGCAGGCCGAACGCCTGGCGGCAGCACAGGCCGAGCGCGAACGGCTGATCGCCGCCGAGCAGGCCGCGGCGCACCGGCGCCTGGCGGCGCAGCGCTCGTTGCCGGCCACGCCGCAGCGCCACGCGCCGCAGCGCAGCGGGCCGGCGCGGGTGCTGGTGGCCGACGATTCGAAGGTGGTGCGCATCAAGACCGGCCGGCTGCTGGCGCAGCACGACTGCCAGGTCGACTATGCCGCCGACGGCCTCGACGCCTGGCGCCAGCTGCAGGACCGCCTGCCCGACCTGGTGATCACCGATGTGGAAATGCCCGGCATGGACGGCTTCGAGCTGACGCGCCACATCCGTGCCGACGCGCGCTCCGCGCAGCTGCCGGTGATCATGATCACCGCCGCCGACGAGCGCCACCGCGAGCAGGCGCAGGCCGCCGGCGTCAGCGTGCTGCTGGGCAAACCTTACGCCGACGAGGAGTTGCTCGCGCAGCTGCGCCGCGCGCTGGGCCCGCACGCCGACACGCACGCCGACACGCACGCCGACACGCACGCCGACACGCACGCCGACACGCACGGCCGCAGCGTCGCGCCCGCCTGAGCGGGGGCTCGCGAGCAACGCAGCTTCGCTGCACGAGCCGATCGCCGCCGGCATCGCCACGGGCCACCGCTGTGGCCGCCGGTGGGGCTGGCGCTGGAGGGCCCGTTGGGCAGCGACGAGCGGCTGATCGCCAGCGGCATGGTCTTCGAAGCCGCGCGGCGCTACATTGGCGGCGGCCGGCAGCGCGCGGCGCGCGGTGCGATCCGCGCGGGCACGGCCTTGGCCCCGTTCGCAAGGAGAAACTCATGCGTACCTACAAGGTCGGCTACTTCGTCGGCAGCCTGTCGTCGACATCGATCAACCGCTTGCTCGCCAAGGCCCTGGTGCGGCTGGCGCCGCCGGAGCTGGCCATGAGCGAGATCCCGATCAAGGACCTGCCGCTGTACAGCCAGGACCACGATGCCGACTATCCGCCGGTGGCGCGCGCGCTCAAGCAGGCGATCGCCGAGGTCGACGCGGTGCTGTTCGTGACGCCCGAATACAACCGCTCGATCCCCGGCGGGCTGAAGAACGCGATCGACTGGGCCAGCCGGCCCTGGGGCAAGAACTCGTTCGCGCGCAAGCCCTCGGGCGTGATCGGCGCGTCGATCGGCGCGATCGGCACCGCGGTGGCGCAGCAAAGCCTGCGCGGCGTGCTGTGCTTTTGCAACTCGCCGCTGATGAACCAGGTCGAGGCCTACCTGCACTTCAAGCCCGGGCTGATCACCGCCGACGGCGAAGTCACCGACCCGTCGACGCAGGAGTTCCTGCGCAACTACCTGAACGAGCTGCACGCCTTCATCGTGCGCGTGCTGACGGTGCTGCCGCGCGAGGCCTGAGCCGCTGGCGCGGCGCGCGCGATGCCATCGGCCGGTCGTTGGCCGCCTGCGCCGAATCCGCGGCGCGCACCGGCCGATGCGGCCTCGATGTGGGCTGCATCGACCCTTCACCCGCGCCGGATGCTGCGAAAAACGAGATGCCATGCGCTGAGCAGCGCGGCCTGGGCCTCGCCACCGATCGCACCCGGCAGCAGGCAGGGGCGGGCCGAGGGCGTCATTCGCGACAGCGCCGTCCGAGGGCGAAAGCCCACCGCAACCGCCGCCCGGCGATTCACTGCGGTGTCTTCGACGCACGCCCCGGGCGGCTTGCGTACCAGCGTGGACGAACGGCGCTCGGCCTTGCTCCGAAGGTGTCGCTGCACACGGCTTCGATCGGGCGCAGCAGGCCGGCGAGGAAGCCGACGAAGTCCTGCACGACGGCATCCTGCTTCGACTCGGGCCGAATGAGCGCACTGAACGGCGGCGCGTCGCTGCTGTCCCAATCGAGCAGCACCGGCTGCAGCAGGCCGTCGCGCACGAACGGCCACACGGACAGGTCGGCGAAGCGTCCGACGCCCTGGCCCAGCAGCACGGCTTGCAGCACGTCGTCGCGGCTTGTGCAGGTGAGCCAGCCGCCGACCGCCACTTCGTCCACCACGCCAGCGCGCGTGTGGCGCCACAGGTCGAGCACCGTGCCCTCCGGACTGCGGACCAACGGGCAGGTGTGATTGGCCAGATCGGATGGCTTCACCGGCATGGCGTGACGCCGCCAGTACGCGGGGCTGGCGCAGATGATCAGCCGGCTCTGGGCCAGCGGCCGCTGTACGAGGCCGATGCTGCCGGGCCAGCCAAGCGCCACGAGCACGTCGAACCCGCGCGCCGCAGTGTCCTTGACCGTGAGGAAGTCCACCGTGCGCAGGTCGATGTGCACGTGGGGATGGCGCTCGTGCCA
>CAYZGL010000080.1:0-16313 GCA_964477985.1 uncultured Rubrivivax sp.
ACGCCGTCCTTCATCGGGCGGATCGCCTCGATGTTGCCGGGCACCTTGCCCAGCATGGCCTTGGCCTCGGCGCCGACCGCCTGGATCGTCTTCTTGCCGTGCGGGCCGCCTTCGTGGCGAATGGCCACGACCGAGGGCTCGTCGAGCACGATGCCCTTGCTGCGCACGTAGATCAGGGTGTTGGCGGTGCCCAGGTCGATGGCGAGGTCGGTCGAAAAATAGCGGCGCAGGGAGGCGAACATGGTCGGATGGTGCGGTAGGCGGGGTCGGCGCGCGCGTTCAGGGCGCGCCGCGCGCCGCGACGGACGGCGGCGTCGAGCCCTGGGAATGCAGCGAAATCAAGGGCGGCGGCAGCGACAATGGTTCGGCGACGCTGGCGCAGCGCTGTCGCGCTGAGGTCCGCGAGCCGCCGCTCGGGCACAAAAAAGCGCCCGGTCCGGCCTCGGCTGCATTGCAATCGAACACCGCCCCAGGGCACTTGGGGATAACCGGGGATAATACCGCATCACCCCTTGCACGGGCCTGTCCCGCTCGTACCGTGGCGGCCGGTTGCCCGGCTGCCGCGACGCCCACCATCCCCAGGTCTTCCCGCCGTCTGCCCATGTCGTTGACCCCCGAGGACGTGAATCGCATCGCGCAACTGGCGCGGCTCGAACTGTCGAGCGGCGAACGCGGCGCGATGCTGCGCCAGCTCAACGAGTTTTTCGGCATCGTCGAGCGCATGCGCGCGGTCGACACCTCGGGCGTGGAGCCGCTGTACACGCCGTTGTCGGCGGTGCAGGCGGTGCAGCTGCGGCTGCGCGACGATGTCGTCACCGAGACCGACCAGCGCGCGCTGAACCAGGCCAGCGCACCGCGCGTCGAGGACGGGCTGTACCTGGTGCCCAAGGTGGTCGAATGAGCCGCGCGCTGCATGAGCTTGGCGTGGCGCAACTCGGCCGCGCCATGGCCGCCGGCGAGCTGTCGAGCCTGGAATTGACGCAACATCTGCTCACGCGCGTTGCCGCTTTCGAACATCTGGGCGCATTCCTCGCGCGCGACAGCGAGCTGGCATTGCAGCAGGCACGCGAGGCCGATGCGCGCCGCGCGGCCGGGCGGGCCGGGCCGCTGACCGGTGTGCCGATCGCGCACAAGGACGTGTTCGTCACCCGCGGGCTGGCTTCGACGGCCGGCTCGAAGATGCTCGCCGGCTACGCCAGCCCCTTCGACGCCACCGTGGTGGCGCGGCTGGGCCAGGGCGACGCGGGCGGGCAAGCCGGCGCCGGCATGGTGATGCTGGGCAAGCTGAACTGCGACGAATTTGCGATGGGCTCGTCCAACGAGAACTCGGCCTTCGGCGCGGCAAGGAACCCCTGGAACCTGCAGCGCGTGCCCGGCGGCAGCTCCGGCGGCTCGGCCGCGGCGGTGGCGGCAAGGCTGCTGCCGGCGGCCACCGGCACCGACACCGGCGGCTCGATCCGCCAGCCGGCGAGCTTTTGCGGCGTCAGCGGCATCAAGCCGACCTACGGCGTGTGTTCGCGCTACGGCATGATCGCCTTCGCCTCGAGCCTGGACCAGGCCGGCGTGCTGGCGCGCAGCGCCGAGGACTGCGCCTTGCTGCTGTCGGCGATGAGCGGCTTCGACCCGCACGACGCCACCAGCGCCGAACGTGCGCCGCAGGACTTCCACGCGCAGATGTTGCAAATGCGCGACGGCGCGACGGCGGCGCGGCCGCTGCAAGGCCTGCGCATCGGCCTGCCGCGCGAATTCTTCCCGGCGGCGCTGGCCCCCGACGTGGCCGCCGCGGTGCGCGCGGCGCTGGCCGAGCTGGAAAAGCTGGGCGCCGCGCTGGTGGACGTGAGCCTGCCGCGCACCGAGCTGTCGATCCCGGTGTACTACATCATCGCGCCGGCCGAAGCCAGCTCGAACCTGTCGCGCTTCGACGGCGTGAAGTTCGGCCACCGCGCCAGCGACTACACCGACCTGCGCAGCATGTACGAACGCACGCGCGCCGAAGGCTTCGGGCCCGAGGTCAAGCGGCGCATCATGATCGGCACCTATGTGCTCAGCCACGGTTACTACGACGCCTATTACCTGCAGGCGCAAAAGCTGCGCCGCATGATCGCCGACGACTTCCAGGCCTGCTTCGCGCAGTGTGACCTGATCGCCGGCCCGGTGGCGCCCAGCGTGGCGTGGAAGCTCGCACAGCAGATGGACGACCCGGTCAAGGCCTATCTGGCCGACATCTTCACGCTGCCGGCCAGCCTGGCCGGGCTGCCGGGCATGAGCGTGCCGGCCGGCTTCGGCGCCGAGGGCCTGCCGGTGGGCCTGCAGCTGATCGGCAACTACTTCGACGAAGGCCGGCTGCTGCAGGCGGCGCACGCGCTGCAGCAGGCCACCGACTGGCACGCGCGCACGCCGGCCGAGGCGGGCAAGCCATGAGCGCGGCCGCGTTGATCCGCGGCTTCGAGGTCGTGATCGGCCTGGAAACGCACGCCCAGCTGGCTACGCGCAGCAAGATCTTCTCCGGCGCCGCCACGCAGTTCGGCGCGGCGCCGAACACCCAGGCCTGCGCGGTGGACCTCGCCCTGCCGGGCACCCTGCCCGTGCTGAACCGCCGCGCCGTCGAGCTGGCGATCCGCTTCGGCCTGGCGGTGGACGCAAAGGTCGCAGCGCTGTCGATCTTCGCGCGCAAAAACTATTTCTACCCCGACCTGCCCAAGGGCTACCAGATCAGCCAGTACGAGATCCCGGTGGTGCAGGGCGGCCATGTCGACATCGGCAGCGGCGCGCAGGCCAGGCGCATTCGCCTGACCCGCGCCCACCTCGAGGAAGACGCCGGCAAATCGCTGCACGAGGACTACGCGGGCTGCACCGGCATCGACCTGAACCGCGCCGGCACGCCGCTGCTGGAGATCGTCAGCGAACCCGACATGCGCAGCAGCGCCGAGGCCGCGGCCTACGCCAAGGCGCTGCACGCGCTGGTGGTCTGGCTGGGGGTGTGCGACGGCAACATGCAAGAGGGCAGCTTCCGCTGCGATGCCAACGTGTCGGTGCGCCGCCCGGGCGCCACGCTGGGCACACGGCGCGAGGTGAAGAACCTGAACAGTTTCCGCTTCCTGCAGCAGGCGATCGACTTCGAAGTGCACTGGCAGATCGACCGCCTCGAGGACGGGCTGGCGATCGAGCAGGCCACCGTGCTGTTCGACCCCGACAGCGGCGAAACGCGGGCCATGCGCAGCAAGGAAGACGCGCACGACTACCGTTACTTCCCCGACCCCGACCTGCCGCCGCTGGTGATCGCGCCCGAGTGGGTCGAGCGCGTGCGTGCCGACATGCCCGAGCTGCCCGCCGCGATGGCCGCGCGCTTCGAAGACGCCGACGGCCTGGCCGCCGCCGACGCCGCGTCGATGACGCAAAGCCTGGCCTTTGCGCGCTACTACGAAGCGCTGCGCGATGCCTGCGGCAGCGCCAAGCTGGCCGCCAACTGGCTGATGGGCGAGGTCTCGCGCCGGCTCAACGCCGAAGCGCGCGGCATCGAACGCAGCCCGGTGGACGCAGCCACGCTGGCCGCGCTGATCCGCCGCGTGGCCGACGGCACGGTGTCGAACAACGGTGCGCGCCAGGTCTTCGACGAACTGTGGGCGGGCCGCCAGTGCCCAGGCTTTGCCGGGCCACCGGGCGACGTCGATGCAATGGTGCTTGCCTGGGTCGAAGCCAAGGGCCTGAAGCAGATGAACGACGCCGGCGCGCTGGAGGCGATCGTCGACGCGGTGATCGCCGCGAACCCGAAGTCGGTGGACGAATACCGCGCCGGCAAGGACAAGGCCTTCAACGCGCTGGTCGGGCAGGTGATGAAGGCCAGCAAGGGCAAGGCCAATCCGGCGCAGGCCAGCGAGTTGCTGAAGCGCCGGCTGGCCCAGCCGGGCTGATCGCGCGCGGCCGGCGCCGCCCCTCAGCGCAGCGTCGACGCCTTCAGGTTGGACGCACCCGAGGCCAGCGGCGCGGCACCGCCGGGCGCGGGCAGCGGCCCCATCGACCCCGGCGCCGCCCCGCTCCACAGCTGCTTCAGCCGCGCCAGCTCGGCGTCGTACAGCCGGGTCACGCGCTCCAGTTCGGCCTGCTGGCTGATCGCCGCTTCGAGTTGCGCCGAGGCCGCGGCGTCGTTGGCGTCGAGCTGCGCGCGCAGCTTCGGCGGCAGCGTCTTGCCAATGTAGAACTCGGCTTCGTCGAGCAGCGGCTTGCGCTCAGCCTCCAGCGCCTGCAGCCGCTTCTCGCTGGCCTTGATCGCCACGCGCACGGTGTCCAGCGCCGCCTCGCGCGCCTTGCGGTGCGGTGCCTCGTTGGGGTAGCGCGCCAGCAGGTTGCGGTCGCGGCGCACGGCGTCGGCCTGCGCGGCACGCGCCTCGGCGGCCTTGCGCTCGGCGGCCTCCTTCTCGGCGCGCTCATCCACCGTCAGCGTCGGCGGATACACCGTCTTCAGCGAGCCGTCGCGATTCAAGATGCGCTGCTCCTTGGCGCTGCAGCCGGCGATCGGCCGGTCAGCGGTGATGCGGCGGCCCTGATCGTCGATGCACGAATAGATGCCGGCCGCACTGGCCGGTGCCGGGCTGCTTTGCGCCTGCAGCGCAGGTGCGGCGCCCAGCAGCAGCAGCATGGTCAATGCAAGGGGGCTGCCGGCCGAAAAACGCATTCAGACTCCGTAACGATCGCGATAACGCTGCACCGGGTCGGCGAAGACCTGCAAGGCCGGATCCTCGGTGGACTTCAAATACTGCAACAAGTCATTCAGGGTCGCAATCGCGGCCACATTCAGTTGCAAGTGTCGCGTGACGTACTGCACCGCCGACCACTGCACATCCTTATCGCCTTCGGTGGCGCGTTCTTGACGGTCCAGCGCGATCAATACGCCACAAGGGCGCGCGCCGGCCGCCTGCAACAACTTGACCGACTCGCGCACCGAGGTGCCGGCCGAGATCACGTCGTCGACGATCAGCACGCGCCCGGCCACCGGCGCACCGACCAGCACGCCGCCTTCGCCGTGGTCCTTGGCCTCCTTGCGGTTGTAGGCGAAGGGCACGTTGTGGCCGATGCGCGCCAGTTCCACCGCCACTGCCGAGGCCAGTGTGATGCCCTTGTAGGCCGGGCCGAAAAGCATGTCGTAGGCCAGCCCCGAATCGACCAGGCGGCGTGCATAGAATTCGCCGAGACGGCCCAGCTTGGCGCCGTCGTTGAACAGCCCGGCGTTGAAGAAATACGGCGACATGCGCCCGGCCTTGGTCTTGAACTCGCCGAAGCGCAACACACCGCAACGCACCGCAAAGTGCACGAAGTCCCGGGCCAAGGCCTCGGAAGGCGGCGGCATGTTCATGAAGGATCCTCGGTGTTCCGACTCGTCACACTGAACCTGAACGGCATCCGTTCGGCCGCCAGCAAGGGCTTCTTCGAGTGGGCGCAGGCGCTGGGCGCGGATTGTATGGGGGTGCAGGAAGTGCGCGCCCAGCACGCCCAGGTGGCTGGCAAGTACGACCGCATCGACAAGCTGGCCGGCCATTTCCACTACGCCCAGCGCGCTGGCTACGCGGGTGTTGGGCTCTATACGAAGCATGAGCCAACCGATGTGCGCACCGGCTTCGGCGACGAGGAGTTCGACGCCGAAGGCCGCTTTCTGGAGGCGCGCTACGACACCGCGCAGCGCAGGCTCAGCCTCATCAGCTGTTATTTCCCCAGCGGCTCCAGCGGCGAGCTGCGGCAGGCGGCCAAATTCCGCTTCCTCGACCGGCTGTATCCGCATCTGATCAGCTTGAAGGCGCAACGCGAATTCATCCTCGTCGGCGACGTCAATATCGCGCACCAGCAGATCGACCTGCGAAACTGGCGCAGCAACCAGAAGAACAGCGGCTTCCTGCCCGAGGAGCGCGCCTGGCTGACACGGCTGTTGGCGCAAGGCGGGCTGGTCGACGTGTTTCGCACGCTGAACCCCCATCCCGACCAGTACACCTGGTGGAGCAACCGCGGCCAGGCCTGGAAGAACAACGTGGGCTGGCGCCTGGACTACCACTTGGCCACACCCGGCGTTGCCGCGCTGGCACGGCGCGAGCAGATCTATCTGCAGCAGCGCTTCTCCGATCACGCGCCGCTGATCATCGACTACGACATGCGTTGCTAGCTCGGCCGGATCCGTGCGCTTGGTCGTTGCAGTTGCGAATCGTTCTCATATACTGCACAGACCCTTCCCAACCCGGAGCTGCCGCGATGGCCGTCACTGCCGACCCCGATGCACCAAAGGCCGCCAGCATGCCGCAGCTGGATCCGATCCTCGGCGGCACCCTCGCGCTGCTGACGCACTATGCACGCATGCCCGATCTGCGCGTCTGCGAGCGCATCGCCTGCAATCTTGCATTGATCGCGCGTCATCCAGACGCGTCAGCAGCGCTGCGCTCGGCCTGCGCAGGCCTGTTCACGGCTTGGCTCGGCCCGCTCGAAGTGCAGGATGCGCCAACCGGTCGCGAGTGGCGCGACGTGTGGCCGATGCCGACAACGATGCAATAGACGCAGTTAGCGGCCGTTGCAGTGTTGTTCACCGCCATCGGCTGGCATAAGGTCGCACCACAAAGCACGACGGCGCACGGCGGGTGCAGCGCGGGCTCGAGCCGCCGCGGCGAAGCTTCCCGCTGCTTCAAGCAGAGATCTCAAAAAAACAAACAATCGTTTGATTGATCTGCTAAGCTGCACTCATGAACGCGTTGCAACCGCTGCCCTCCGCGTCTACGGCGGCGTCGGCGCGCACATTGCGCCAAAGCGGCGAAGCGGCGCGTGAGCGGCTGTTGCGCAGCGCTTTGCTGCTGTTTGCACGACAGGGCTACGCCAAGACGTCGACGCGCGAACTGACCGAGCACGCCGGCGTCAATGTCGCGTCGATCAGCTACTACTTCGGCGACAAGGCCGGGTTGTACCGCGCAGCGTTGTTCGAGCCGCTGGACACGCCGCAGCACGATGCCCCCCGCATCAGCCAAGCCGGGCAGACCCTGGCGCAGGCGCTGTCCTGTCTGCTGGCCGCCTTCGTCGAGCCGCTGCGGCAGGGCGACACCGCGCGCTTGTGCATGCAGCTGCATCTGCGCGAGATGCTCGAACCCACCGGCCTGTGCGAGGCCATGGCGGCGCACAGCTTCGCGCCGATGCACGAAGCGCTGTTGCAGGTGCTGTGCCGGCAGTTCGGCGTCGCCCAAGCCGATGACGAATTGCGCCGGCTCGCGCTGTGCATCATCGGCCTGGGCATCCAGCTGCACGTCGGGCGCGACCTGATCGACGCGCTGGCACCGGGCCTGAACACCGAGGCCGGCGCGCTGGACCGCTGGTCTGCGCGGCTGGTCGGCTACGCGCTGGCGATGGTCGATGCCGAACGGGCGCGGCGCAGCGAAGCATCGACGCAGCCCCAGCCGTGACGACCCCGCTCGAGCGCACGAAGGCCGCTGCCGCGGTGGGCGCGGCGGCCGCGCTGCTGGGCGGCTGCGCGCCGTGGGCGCCGCCGGTGGCGATGCCCGAACAGGCCGCGCCGCCGCTGCAAGCGCCGGCGGCCTGGCTGGCGCCCCCGACCCCACCCGATGCGCAGGCCTCGTTGCACGAATGGTGGGCGCGCTTCGACGACCCGGTGCTGCTGGCGCTGCTCGACGCGGCACTGGCCGCCAGCCCCGACATGGCGGCGGCGGCCTCGCGTATCGAGCAGGCGCGTGCCAGCAGCGTCGCCGCCGGCGCCCTGCTGCTGCCGGTGCTCGACGCCAACGGCTCGGCCAGCGCCGGGCGCAGCGAGGTCGGCCTGGCCAGCGCCAGCTTCGCCACCGTGAACCTGCAGGCGGGCTGGGAGCTGGACCTGTTCGGCGCCAACCGCGCCGGGCGCGACGCCGCCGTGGCGCAACTGCAGGCCACGCAGGCCACGGGTGCCGCGGTGCGCGTTGCGGTGGCGGCCGAGACGGCGGCCAGCTACAACGCGCTGCGCGGCTGCGAGGCGGTGGTGCAACGCACCGAGGCCGATGCCCGCTCGCGCGCCGAGACCGCGCGGCTGACCGAGCGGGTCGCCCAGGCCGGCATGGCCGCGCCGGCCACCGCCGCGCTGGCGCGCGCCAGCGCGGCGCAGGGCCGCAGCCTGCTGCAGGGGCAGCAGGCGCAGTGCGAGCTGCTGTTCAAGGCGCTGGTGGCGATGACCGCGCTGGACGACACCGAACTGCGCAAGCAGTTGCAGCCCGGCCACGCAGCCTTGCCGTTGCCTGCAGGCATTGCCGTGCCCAGCGTGCCGGCGGCCGCGCTGATGCAGCGCCCCGACCTGCTCGCCGCCGAGCAGCAGGTGCTCGCCGCCGCGGCACAGACCACCCAGGCGCAGGCGCGGCGCTACCCGCGCGTGACCATCGGCGGGGCGATCGGGCCGGCCTGGATGCGCATCGAAAGCCTGTCGGCCGACGCCACGCTGTGGACGCTGGGCCCGCTGCAGGTGTCGCTGCCGCTGTACGACGGCGGCACGCGCGTGGCCAACGTGGTGGCGGCGCGTGCGCGCTACGACGAGGCGGTGTCGGCCTACCGCGCCGCGGTGCGCAACGCGCTGCGCGAGGTGCAGGCCGCGTTGATCACGCTGCACGCCACCGCACTGCGCATCGGCGACACCGCACAGTCGATCGAAGGCTTCGACGCGTCGCTGCGCGCCGCCGACGCGCGCTTTCGCGGCGGCCTGGGCAGCCTGTTCGACCTGGAGGATGCGCGGCGCAGCGCGCTGCTGGCGCAAAGCACGCTGGTCGAGCTGCAGCGCGAGCAGGTCGCCGCCTGGATCAACCTGTACCGCGCGCTGGGCGGCGGCTTCAGCCGCGGCGCCGGTCTGGCCGCCGCCGCCAGTGCCCCCGTGCAATGAACCCCATGTCCACCCTCCACCGGGCTTCGACGCCGCTGCGCTGGGCGCTGGCCGCCGCCGTGCTGGCCGCGGCCGGGCTGGCGGTGCACGCGGCCGACCCAAAGAGCGACCAGGCCAGCGCAGCGCAAACCGCGCCACGGCCGGCGCTGAGCGTGAGCACCACCCAGCCCAAGCCGATGACGCTGCCGCTGCGCATCGCCGCCAACGGCAACATCGCGCCGTGGCAGGAGGCCATCATCGGCACCGAGGCCCACGGCCTGCGGCTGGCCGAGGTGCGCGTCAACGTCGGCGATGTCGTCAAGCGCGGCCAGCTGCTGGCCAGCTTCACGCCCGACATGACCCGCGCCGACGCCGCGCAGGTGCGCGCCACGGTCGCCGAGGCCGAGGCCGCGCTGGCCGAAGCCACGGCCAACGCGGCGCGCGCGCGCGAGCTGGCCACCAGCGGCGCCTTGAGCGAGCAGCAGATCAACCAGTTCATGACCGCCGAGCGCACCGCGCAGGCGCGGCTGGACGCGCAGCGTGCGATGGCCCGCGTGCAGGCGCTGCGGCTGCGCCAGACGCAGGTGCTGGCCCCCGACAGCGGCGTGATCTCGGCGCGCAGCGCCACGGTCGGCGCCGTGCTGCCGGCCGGCGCCGAGCTGTTCCGCCTGATCCGCCAGGGCCGGCTGGAATGGCGCGCCGAAGTGCCCGCGCCCGACATGGCGCGGCTGCATCCCGGCAACAAGGCGCGGGTCACCACACCCGCAGGCGACAGCGTCGACGGCCTGGTGCGCATGGTCGCGCCGACGGTGGACGTGGCCACGCGCAACGGCCTGGTCTATGTGGACCTGCCCGCCCCGGGCAGCCTGCGCGCCGGCATGTTCGCGCGCGGCGAGTTCGACATCGGCGCCACCGCGGCGCTGACGCTGCCGCAGGCCGCCGTGCTGTTGCGCGACGGTTTCCACTACGTGCTGCGCGTCGGCCCCGACTCGAAGGTGGTGCAGACCAAGGTCGAGGTCGGCCGCCGCGTCGGCGACCGGGTGGAGATCAGCGGCGGGCTGGCGGCCGACGCGCGCGTGGTCGCCAGCGGCGGCGGTTTTCTCGCCGACGGCGACTTGGTGCGCGTGGTCGACGCCGCCGCGCCGGCCGCCCCCGCCCCCGCCAGCGTCGGCGCCGGCGCCGGCAACGGCACCGCCGCCCCCTCCGGCGCCAACGCGGCGCGGCGGCCATGAAGTTCAACGTCTCGTCGTGGTCGATCCGCAACCCGACGCCGTCGATCCTGCTGTTCGTGCTGCTGACGCTGGCCGGGCTGGTCGCCTTCCGCGCAATGAAGGTGCAGAACTTCCCCGACCTGGACCTGCCGATGGTCACGGTGCGTGCCTCGCTGCCCGGTGCGTCGCCGTCGCAGATGGAAACCGAGGTCGCGCGCAAGATCGAGAACTCGCTGGCTTCGGTGCAGGGGCTGAAGCACATCTACACCACGCTGCTGGACGGCACCGCGGTGATGATGGTCGAGTTCCGGCTGGAAAAGCCCCCGCAGGAGGCGCTGGACGACGTGCGCGACGCGATCTCGCGCGTGCGCTCCGACCTGCCGCCCGAACTGCGCGACCCGGTGATCCAGAAGGTCGATCTGGCCGGGCTGCCGATCCTGACCTACACCGTGTCGTCCGAGCGCATGGACGACGAGGCGCTGTCGTGGTTCGTCGACAACCAGGTGGCCAAGAAGATGCTGGCGGTGCCCGGCGTCGGCGCGGTCGCGCGCGTGGGCGGCGTGACGCGCGAGCTGCGCGTCGAACTCGACCCGGCACGGCTGCTGGCGCTGAACACCACCGCCGCCGACATCTCGCGCCGGCTGCGCCAGATGCAGCAGGAGGCCGCCGGCGGGCGCGTCGACCTGGGCGGCGCCGAGCAGGCGGTGCGCACGCTGGCCACGGTGCAATCGGCCGCCGAGATGGGCGCGCTGCGCATCGCCTTGTCCGACGGGCGCAGCATCCGGCTGGACCAGGTGGCCACGGTCAGCGACACGGTGGCCGAGCAGCGCTCGGCCGCGCTGCTCGACGGCCGCCCGGTGGTGGGCTTCGAGATCGTGCGCTCGCGCGGCGCCGGCGAGATCGACGTCACCGGCGGCGTGCGCAAGGCGCTGGCGCAGCTGCAGGCCGAGCACCCGCATGTCGCCGTCACCGAGGCCTTCAACTTCGTCGACCCGGTGGTCGAGAACTACGACGGCTCGATGAAGCTGCTGTACGAAGGCGCGGCGCTGGCGGTGCTGGTGGTGTTCCTGTTCCTGCGCGACTGGCGCGCCACCTTCGTCGCCGCGGTGGCGCTGCCGCTGTCGGCGATACCCACCTTCGCCGTGATGCACCTGATGGGCTTCACCATCAGCACGGTGACGCTGCTGGCGCTGTCGCTGGTGGTGGGCATCCTGGTCGACGACGCCATCGTCGAGATCGAGAACATCATGCGCCACCTCAAGATGGGCAAGACGCCGTACCAGGCGGCGATGGAAGCGGCCGACGAGATCGGCCTGGCGGTGATCGCCACCACCTTCACGCTGATCGCGGTGTTCCTGCCCACCGCCTTCATGAGCGGGGTGATCGGGCGCTTCTTCGTGCAGTTCGGCTGGACCGCGGCGATCGCGGTGTTCTTCTCGCTGGTGGTGGCGCGCATGCTCACGCCGATGATGGCGGCGTACCTGCTGCGTGCGCCCCGGCACGCCGAGCGCGAAGCCGGCTGGATGCGCATCTACCTGCGCTGGGCGCGCTGGTGCCAGCGCCACCGCGGCCTCACGCTGCTGGGTGCGGCCGTCTTCTTCGCCGGCGGGCTGGGGCTGGCGATCCGGCTGCCGTCGGGCTTCATCCCACCCGACGACCTGTCGCAAACGCAGGTCACGCTGACGCTGGCCCCGGGCAGCACCTTCGCCGAAACGCGCGCGCTGGCCGAGCAGGCGCTGGCCATCGTGCAGGCCAACCCGCACGTCAAGCTGGTCTATACCGCGATCGGCGGCGGCAGCGCCGGCGGCGATCCGTTCGCGCCGCAGGCCGCACCCGAGGTGCGCAAGGCGGTGCTGACGATCAACATGACCCACCGCGACCAGCGCCCTGGGCTGAGCAAGCAGGCGCTCGAATCGCAGCTGCGCGAAGCGCTGGCGGCGCTGCCCGGCGTGCGCGTCAAGGTCGGGCTGGGCTCGTCGGTGGAGAAATACATGCTGGTGCTGGCCGGCGAGGACGGCCGCGTGCTGGCGCAGCACGCGCAGCAGGTGGAACGCGAGCTGCGCAGCATCCCCGGCATCGGCGCGGTGACCTCCACCGCCAGCCTGGTGCGCCCGGAACTGGTGGTGCGCCCCGACTTCGCGCGCGCCGCCGACCTGGGCGTGACCTCGGCGGCGATCGCCGACACGCTGCGCGTGGCCACCACCGGCGACTACGAGCAGAACCTGGCCAAGCTGAACCTGAGCCAGCGCCAGGTGCCGGTGGTGGTCAAGCTGGCCGACGCGGTACGCACCGACCTGGACACGCTGCGCCGGCTGCCGGTGCCCGGCGCGCACGGCCCGGTGCCCTTGGGCAACGTGGCCACGCTGGAGATCGCCAGCGGCCCGTCGGAGATCACGCGCTTCGACCGGCTGCGCAACGTCAACTTCGACATCGAGCTGAACGGTCAGCCGCTGGGCGAGGTCGAGGAACGCGCGCTGGCGCTGCCCAGCGTGAGCAAGCTGCCGCCGGGGATCACGCGCGCGACGGTCGGCGATGCCGAGGCCATGGGCGAGCTGGCCGAGGGCTTCGCGCTGGCCATGCTCACCGGCGTGCTGTGCATCTACGTCGTGCTGGTGCTGCTGTTCCACGACTTCGTGCAGCCGCTGACCATCCTGGTGGCGCTGCTGCTGTCGATCCCCGGCGCCTTTCTCGCGCTGTTCGTCACCGGCTCGCAGCTGTCGATGCCGAGCATGATCGGGCTGATCATGCTGATGGGCATCGCCACCAAGAACTCGATCCTGCTGGTCGACTACATCGTGCTGGCACGGCGCGACCACGGCCTGCCGCGCGCCGAGGCGATCATCGACGCCTGCCGCAAACGCGCGCGCCCGATCGTCATGACCACGATCGCGATGGGTGCGGGCATGATGCCGATCGCACTGGGCATCGGCGTGGACCCGAGCTTCCGCGCGCCGATGGCCATCGTCGTCATCGGCGGGCTGATCACCTCCACCTTCCTCAGCCTGCTGGTGATCCCGGTGGTCTTCACCTACGTCGACGACCTGGTGCAAGGGTTGCGCCGCTGGCTGCAGCACGCGCCGCCGGCCGACGCCGGGCGCCTCGAAAGCCAGACACGATGAACAGCCCGACGCTCGAGACCATCGAACTGCAAAGCGGCGCCACGCCGCAGGCCAGCCTGATCGTGCTGCACGGCCTGGGCGCCGACGGCAGCGACTTCGTGCCGGTGGCCGAAGCGATGGATCTGTCCGCCGTGGGCGGCGCGCGCTTCGTCTTCCCGCACGCGCCGCTGCGGCCGGTGACGATGAACGGCGGCTTCGTGATGCGCGCCTGGTACGACATCGCCGCCGGCCCCGGCAGCGCGGGGCCGCGGCGCGAGGACGAAGCCGGGCTGCGGGCGTCGCAGCAGCAGGTCGAAGCGCTGATCGCGCGCGAGATCGCACGCGGCATGCCGGCGCAGCGCATCGTGCTGATGGGCTTTTCGCAGGGCTGCGCGATGACGCTGCTCACTGGCTTGCGCTACGGCCAGCGCCTGGCCGGGCTGGCCGGCCTGTCGGGCTACCTGCCGCTGGCCGCCCGCACCGCGGCCGAGCGTGCCGGCGCCAATGCCGATGTGCCGATCTTCATGGCACACGGCCGCGACGACCCGATGGTGGGCATCGAGCGCGCCATCGCGTCGCGCGATGCGCTGCGGGCGCTGGGCTACGGCGTCGAGTGGCACGACTATGCGATGCCGCATTCGGTGTGCATGGAAGAAATCACCGACCTGAACCGCTGGCTGCAACGCGTGCTGGCTTGAAGCGCCGCGCCGCGGCCCACAATGCCCGGCGCGCCCCAGCCAGCGACCGACAGCTACCGCCATGACCGACATCCCCACGCTCGAAGCCCCGGCCCAGGCCCATGTGCACCTGATCGGCGGCGAAAAGGGCGGCGTGGGCAAGTCGCTGGTGGCGCGGCTGCTGGCGCAGTACTTCATCGACCACGACCTGCCCTTCGTCGGCTTCGACACCGACCGCTCGCACGGCGCGCTGATGCGCTTTTATGCCGCCTATGCGTCGCCGGTGCTGGTCGACCGCTACGAGGCGCTGGACACCCTCATCGAATCGAGCATCGACCAGCCGGGGCGGCGCGTGCTGGTCGACCTGGCGGCGCAGACGCACGAGCCGCTGGCGCGCTGGATGGACGACTCCGGCGTGCTCGACCTGGCCGACGTGTCGGGGCTGGCGCTGCACTACTGGCACGTGATGGACGCCGGGCGCGACTCGGTCGACCTGCTGAAGAAACTGCTCGACCGCTTCGGCCACCGGCTGCGCTACGTGCTGGTGCGCAACCAGCTGCGCGGCGACGACTTCGGCCTGCTCGAACGCTCGGGCGAGCTGGCGCGCGCCTTGGGCCTGGGCGCCAGGGTGGTCGACATCAAACACCTGCACGACCCGCTGATGCACAAGATCGACGCGGCCAACAGCAACTTCTGGGCGGCGAAGAACGCCGCCGAGGGCGGCGGCAAGCTCGGCCTGATGGAGCGCCAGCGGCTGAAGCTGTGGCTGGGCCACGCCTACGCCGGCATCGCCGCGGCCGGCGTGTGAGCAGCGCCGGTGCGGACGCGGACGCGGACACCTTGGGCCGCCCGGGCGGTGTCGGCGAGGTGAATTTGTCACAAGCGCGGCTGCGCAGAGTTGCCGCCTGAACCGGCCCGTCGGGCCTAGCCTTTGCGTGTCGGACCCTCACCGCCGAAACCACGGCGGCGGCCGGCGCAAGGGAGGCTCGCCATGTTCACGATGCTCGACACGCCGGCACGGGCCACAAGCCCGGCATCGCCGCCACCGCCGCCGCCGTGGAACGCTGCCGCTGCGGCAAACCGGCCGGCCGCCACCGGCGCCTCGACGCTGGCGCGCTGGTACGAGCTGATGCTCGACGAGATCGACTACGGCGTGCTGCTGCTCGACGGCGGCGGCCAGCTGCTGCACCTGAACCACGTGGCGCGCTGCGAGCTCGATGGCGAGCATCCGCTGTGGCTGCTGGGCCGGCAGCTGTGCACGCGCGAGGCCGCCGACCGGGAGCGGCTGCACGACGCGCTGGCGGCGGCCACGCAGCGCGGCCTGCGCCGGCTGCTGCTGCTGGGCCAGGGCGCGCACCGCGTGACCGTGGCGGTGGTGCCGCTGGCGGCGCCGGGGCAAGCCGGCGAGGTCGCCACGCAGTTGTCGCTGGGCAAGCGCCACATGTGCGGTGAGCTCGGCGTGCACTGGTACGCGCGCAGCCACGGCCTGACCTCGACCGAAGCGCGTGTGCTCGAGTCGCTGAGCGAAGGCCTGCAGCCCAACGAGATCGCCTCGCGCCATGGGGTCGAGCTGTCGACCATCCGCTCGCAGATCGCCAGCATCCGGCTGAAAACGCATTGCGACAGCATCGGCGCGCTGGTGCGCCGGGTGGCGGTGCTGCCGCCGCTGGTGGGCGCGTTGCGCCGCGGCGGGTTGCCGCAGGCGGCCTGACGCACGATCGCGTTCGAGGGCGGGTGGAGTGTGGCGGGTGGCGGCGCACAGCCGCCGTGCGCTCGAGCACTGTGTGGGCCGAGGACGGGGTGCGCTTTACGGCGCAAGAGCGCGGTGCCGCGCATTCCGGCTGTGGACGGCGCTGAGAACAGCAGCGGCCATGCCAGGCCGGGGATGGCGGGCGAGCCTTGCGACGCGCTCGGACGCGCCGCCGCTACAGCGCGTGCGTGACCAGGTTGAAGTCGCGGTCTTCTTCGTTGCGCTTGATCACGAAGCCCAGGCGGCGCATCAATTCGAGCATGCCGCTGTTCTCGGTCAGCACCAGGCCGACGATCTCGCTGAGCCCCTTGTCGCGCGCCACGTCCATGATGCTTTCCATCAGCCGCGAGCCCAGGCCCTTGCCGGCGAAGTCGTCGGCCACCACCAGCGCGAATTCGCAGCTGGTCTGGTCGGGGTTGGTGATGTAGCGCGACACGCCGATGATGCGTTCGGTCTCGGTGATCTGGCCATCGTCGCCCGAGCGGCGCTGCTTGTGCACCGCCACCAGCGCCATCTCGCGGTCGTAGTCGATCAGCGTGAAGCGCGCCAGCATGTTCGGCGGCAGCTGCTCGATCGACGACACGAAGCGGAAGTAGCGGCTCTCGGGCGACAGGCGCTGCACCAGGTCCTGCAGCATCTGCGCGTCGTCGGGGCGGATCGGGCGCACCGTGTAGTCGCCGCCGCCGCGCAGCGGCCAGACCTGCTCGTAGCGCGCCGGGTACG
>CAYZGL010000081.1:0-16281 GCA_964477985.1 uncultured Rubrivivax sp.
GCGGTTCCTCGTGGAACTTGCGGCCGATGCCGTGGCCGCAGAACTCGCGCACCACCGAAAAGCCCTGCGATTCGGTGAAGCTCTGGATCGCGTGGCCGATGTCGCCCAGCCGCGCACCGGGTTTGATGCGCTCGATGCCCTTCCACATCGCATCGAAGGTCAGCTGGCACAGCCGCTTGGCCTGGATCGAGCCCTCGCCGACGATGAACATGCGGCTGGTGTCGCCGTGCCAGCCGTCCTTGATCACGGTGATGTCGATGTTGACGATGTCGCCGTCCTTCAGCGCCCGCTCGTTCGGGATGCCGTGGCACACCTGATGGTTGATCGAGGTGCAGATCGACTTCGGGAACGGCACGTAGCCCGGCGGCGCGTAGTGCAGCGGTGCCGGCACCGCACCTTGCACGTGCACGATGTGCTGGTGCGCCAGGCGGTCGAGTTCTTCGGTCGCCACGCCCGCCTTCACATGGGGTGCGAGCAGGTCCAGCACCTCGGAGGCGAGGCGGCCGGCCACGCGCATCGCCTCGATGTCGGCGCCGGTCTTCAACGTGATAGCCATGGGCGGCGATTATTCCATCGGCCTTCCTAGAATGCCGGCACCGCGCCGATGGCCCCGCTGCCGTGCCGCGCGGCCTTTCCCTTCTTCGTCCTACGCAGCCGAGCGCATGCCTTCCGCTTCATCGACCCTGCTTCCTTTCGAAGGCGGCAACGCCTTGTCCGCCTTCCGTGTGCGCAAGCTGCTGCAGGCGCTGCAGCGTGTGAACGAGCGCATTACGGGCTTGACCGCCCGCCATGTGCACTGGGTGCGCTGCGCCGCACCGCTGGATGCGGCCGACGGCGACAAGCTGGCCGCGCTGCTGCGTTATGGCGAGCCGGCCGCACCCGCGCCGGGCGCCGAGTCCGCGCTGGTGCTGGTGATGCCGCGGCTGGGCACGGTGTCACCCTGGGCCAGCAAGGCCACCGACATCGCGCACAACTGCGGCCTGGCGGTGCAGCGCATCGAGCGCGTCACCGAGTACCGCCTGGGCCTGAAGCGCGGCCTGCTCGGTGCGGGCAAGCCGCTGACGGCCGACGAGCTCGCCGCCTGCGCCGCGCAGCTGCACGACCGCATGACCGAAAGCGTGGCCTTCGAGCGCGACGCCGCGCGCCACCTGTTCGACGAACAGCCGGCGCCGCCGCTGGAACACGTGGACGTGCTGGGGCGCGGCGCCGCGGCATTGCGCGAGGCCAACCAGCGCTTCGGCCTGGCGCTGGCCGACGACGAGATCGACTACCTGGTCGACGCCTTCGGCAAGTTGGGGCGCAACCCCAGCGATGTCGAGCTGATGATGTTCGCGCAGGCCAACAGCGAACATTGCCGGCACAAGATCTTCAACGCGCAGTTCCGCATCGACGGCCAGGACCAGCCGTTGTCGATGTTCGGCATGATCCGCCACACCGAAGCCACGTCGCCGCAGCACACGATCGTCGCCTACCACGACAACGCCGCGGTGATGCAAGGCGGCCCGGTGCAGCGCTGGGCGCCGCAGGGTTACACCAACGCGCCGGTCTACAGCGCTCGCGACGAAGTTGCGCACGTGCTGATGAAGGTCGAGACGCACAACCACCCGACGGCGATCTCGCCCTTCCCGGGGGCTGCCACCGGCGCCGGCGGCGAGATCCGCGACGAGGGCGCCACCGGCCGCGGCGCGCGGCCCAAGGCGGGGTTGACCGGCTTTTCGGTATCCAACCTGCACCTGCCCGACACCGACGAGCCCTGGGAGCGTGCGCCGATCGGCAAACCCGGGCACATCGCCAGCGCGCTGCAGATCATGGTCGAAGGCCCGCTGGGCGGCGCGGCCTTCAACAACGAGTTCGGCCGGCCGAATCTGGGCGGCTACTTCCGCGTCTTCGAGATGGACGTGGCCGGCGTTCGGCGCGGCTATCACAAGCCGATCATGATCGCCGGCGGGCTGGGCGCGATCAGCGCCGCGCAGACGCACAAGCTGCCCTTCGGCGCCGGCACGCTGCTGATCCAGCTTGGCGGCCCGGGCATGCGCATCGGCATGGGCGGCGGCGCGGCGAGCTCGATGGCCGCGGGCAGCAACACCGCGGCGCTGGACTTCGACAGCGTGCAGCGTGGCAACCCGGAAATGCAGCGCCGCGCACAGGAGGTCATCAACCACTGCTGGGCGCTTGGAGAAGTCAATCCGATCCTCGCGATCCACGACGTCGGCGCCGGCGGCATCAGCAACGCCTTTCCCGAGCTGGTGGACGGCGCCGGGCGTGGCGCGACCTTCGACTTGAAGCGCGTGCCGCTGGAAGAAAGCGGGCTGGCGCCGAAGGAAGTCTGGTGCAACGAAAGCCAGGAGCGCTGCGTGCTGGCGGTGTCGCCCGACAGCCTGCCGCTGTTCCAGGCGATGGCCGAACGCGAGCGCTGCCCGTATGCCGTGGTCGGCGTGGTGCGCGACGAGCGTGAGCTGGTGCTGGAGGACGGCCCGGGCGGCGAACGCGTGATCGACATGCCGATGGACGTGCTGCTGGGCAAGCCGCCGAAGATGCAGCGCGACGTGACGCGCATCGTGCGCAGCGAGACAGCGCTCCAGCTCACCGGCGTCAAGCTGCAGCAGGTGGCCTTCGATGTGCTGCGCCACCCGACGGTGGCGTCCAAGCGCTTCCTGATCACCATCGGCGACCGCACGGTAGGCGGATTGAGCCACCGCGACCCGATGGTCGGGCCGTGGCAGGTGCCGGTGGCCGACTGCGCGGTGACGCTGGCCGATTTCGTCGGTCATCGCGGTGAAGCGATGGCCATGGGCGAGCGCACGCCGCTGGCCGCGCTCGACGCCCCGGCCTCAGGCCGCATGGCGGTGGGCGAGGCCATCACCAACCTGCTGGCCGCGCCGGTGCAACTCGACCGCATCAAGCTCAGCTGCAACTGGATGGCGGCCTGCGGCGAGCCCGGCGAGGACGCCGCCCTGTACGACACGGTGCGCGCGGTGGCAATGGAACTGTGCCCGGACTTGGGGCTGGGCGTGCCGGTGGGCAAGGACTCGTTGTCGATGCGCACGCGCTGGAGCGACGCCGGGCAGGACAAGCAGGTCACCGCGCCGGTGTCGCTGATCGTCAGCGCCTTCGCCACGCTGGACGACGTGCGCGGCACGCTGACGCCACAACTGCAGCCGCAGGACGATGCGCTGATCCTGGTCGACCTGGGGTGCGGTCGCATGCGCCTGGGCGGCTCGATGCTGGCGCAAGTTTTGGGGGCCTTCGGCGATCAAGTACCCGACCTGGACGAGCCGCAGCTGCTGAAGTCGCTGGCCGCCGCGATCACCGAACTGCGTCAGGCCGGCCAGCTGCTGGCCTACCACGACCGCAGCGATGGCGGGCTGTGGGCCTGCGTGTGCGAGATGGCCTTCGCCGGGCAGCGCGGCGTCAGCCTGAACGTCGACCTCCTGGTGACGCAGAGCGACGGCATCGCCGACAGCCGCGCCGAATACGGCGACTCGAAGAACTGGGCCACGCAGATCGGCGAACGCCGCAACGAGATCACGCTGCGCTCGCTGTTCAACGAGGAGCTGGGCGTGGTGCTGCAGGTGCCGCGCGCGCAGCGCGATGCCGTCTTCGCCACCTTGCGCAAGCACGGCCTGGGGCGCCACAGCCACGCCATCGGCAAGACCAACCCCAAGCGTGTGGTCGAAGTCTGGCGCGACGCCAAGGCGGTGTTCAGCGCGCCGCTGCGCGAGCTGCAGCGGGCCTGGGACGAGGTCAGCTGGCGCATCGCGCGCCTGCGCGACAACCCCGCATGCGCCGATGCCGAACACGCGGCCGCAGGCGCCGACGGCGATGCCGGGTTGCACCTGGCATTGAGCTTCGACCCGCTGCAAGCACCGGCCGTGCTGCAGACGCGGCCCAAGGTCGCGATCCTGCGCGAGCAGGGCGTGAACAGCCATGTCGAGATGGCCTACGCGATGGCCCAAGCCGGCTTCGACGCCTACGACGTGCACATGAGCGACCTGCACAGCGGGCGCGCGCGGTTGGACATGTTCCAGGCCTTCGTCGCCTGCGGCGGCTTCAGCTACGGCGACACGCTGGGAGCGGGCGAGGGCTGGGCGCGCTCGATCCTGTTCAACCCCAAGCTGGCGGAACAGTTCGCCGCCTTCTTCGGTCGCGCCGACACGCTCGCCTTGGGCGTGTGCAACGGCTGCCAGATGATGGCGGCGCTGAGCCCCATGATCCCCGGCGCCCAAGCCTGGCCCAAGTTCACGCGCAACAAGAGCGAGCAGTTCGAAGCGCGGCTGTCGATGGTCGAAGTGCTGGACAGCCCGAGCCTGTTCTTCAGCGGCATGGCCGGCAGCCGCATGCCGATCGCGGTGGCGCACGGCGAGGGTTATGCCGACTTCTCGCAGCGCGGCGATGCGGCGTCGGTGCAGCGCGTGATGCGCTTCGTCGACAACAGCGGTCAACCCACCGAAGCCTACCCGGCCAACCCCAACGGCAGCCCCGAGGGCCTGACCGCGGTGACCACCGCCGACGGCCGCTTCACCGTG
The DNA here is from genome assembly GCA_964477985.1 of uncultured Rubrivivax sp. GTDB lineage: Bacteria > Pseudomonadota > Gammaproteobacteria > Burkholderiales > Burkholderiaceae_C > Rubrivivax. Next base: position 4,527 of record CAYZGL010000081.1, read on the forward strand.
CTGATGCCGCACCCCGAGCGCGTGATCCGCAACCTGCAGATGAGTTGGACCAGCGGCGCGATCGATCAGCCCAGCCCGTGGCTGCGCCTGTTCCACAACGCGCGGCGGGCGTTGGGGTGAGGGCGTCTGGCGCACTGCGGCTGGCAGGTGGGTGGAGCGATGGAACACCAGCCGGCAAGAAATGTCTGCGCTGTCAGGCGTAACCGGATACGCGGCAGTCAGCGTAACCGGTTACGCCTGACTGTCCGCTCGAAAACAAGCTGGGCGTTATAGCCATGGAAGATCTTCTGTTATTCGTCGCTGGCTGCGCAATTGGTGGCTTGTTGTCCTGGCTTATCACGCACCGCTACTACATCAAGGCGGGCAAGGACCAACAAGCTGAGCTTTCACGTCTATCGAGTGAGCTACGACCGAGGAACAGCTTGCGTGATTTTGAGGATCTGCTTACCGATAGCGCCTGGACGAAGGAAGTCGTGGATCACACGGAAATATGGATTGCCTCAAAGGATGCTCGCTTTCAAATTGTTCACGGCGACCAGTATCGTGAATTCAAAGAACGATGGACCTCGGTCTATCCAGATCAGAACAGTTCGGCCTATCCGGTGTACCTCAAGATAGGCGAAACCATCGTCAAGGAGTTGACGTTCATATCAATGGACGGTGGTCGAATATTCGTCCCGATGCCGGAGGTTCGTCCTCTAAAAGGTGCAAATCCAGAGTACTTTTGGAACGTGAATAGCCTTGCGGTGAAGGTCTGCCGGATTAATGGAGCATACTATATCTACAACGATCTTGAGGGTGTAGCTCGAACATCTAAGGTGGTGATTGTCGAATGACGCCCAACCCCTCGTTGCAGCGGACCGCCTCCGGCGGCCGCTAAACTGACGGGCTGAAGGATCTGGCTGGGCGTGCTCGCATCCTGATGCGAGTTGATCGCTTGGCCCACGGCAATCCCGGCGCGCATCGCAGCCTGACCCATGAACTGAAGGTTGATGTCGGGCCGGGCTACAGGGTCTACTACATGCGGCGCGGCGATCGCTTGCTCCTGCTCTTCATTGGGCGAGACAAGTCGAAGCAGTCGAAGGATATTGCCAAGGCAGTCCGGCACAGGCACACGAAGGGGAATCATGGTCAGCACTTCGCGTAAGGCATCCAGCACCAAGATGAAGACCTCGTCGTACGACGTCGCCGAGCATCTGCGCACGCCGGAAGAGATGGCGGCCTATCTCGACGCTTGGCTCGAGGAAGCACCGGATGACGTCTCCGGCATCGCTCGCGCGCTCGGCGATATTGCCCGAGCCAAGGGCATGAGCCAGGTCGCCAAAGAGGCTGGCCTGAGCCGCGAGAGTCTGTATCGCGCGCTCAGTGAAGGCGGGAATCCGAGCTTCGCTACGGTGCTCAAGGTCGCGCGGGCGCTGGGTGTGCGGCTGCACGCACAGCCGGCCTGACTCGCATCAAGCCAGCAAGCCGATCGCGGACAGCGTGCGGTCGACCGCCTCGGCCCAACCTCGATTCGCCGCCGGGCTGGCCGGGCTGGGGTGCAGGATCTGCGCCACCTGCACGCGCCGCGCCAGCGCCGCATCGACTCGATCGCCCTCGAGCACGCCGCGCAGGCAGCGCTCGGCAAAAGCGCCGATGCCGATGGCCCATTCGGGCTGCAGCACGGCAAGCGCCGTGGCGAGGTGGCGGTCGCAGGCCTCGGCGACGGCGCGGCGCTCGGCCGCGGGCAGCTTGTCGGGGGTGAGGTTGCGCCCGCCCGCTTCCAGGAACACCAGCGGGCAGTAGTTGAGCACGAAGCGCTCGCCGAAGAAGGCCTCGGCCGTGCCGAAGCGCAACGCGGCCCAGCCCCACAAGCGCCGGCCGCTGACCTCGGAGCGCGCGCATTCGAAGCCTTCGATCAGCCGCTTCGGGTGTTGCTGTACCGGGCGCTGGACCGGCGCGCGTATGCCCATCCAGTCGCGCACCGCGGCCACCTCGCCGAAGGGCACGCCGGTCTGCATCATGCCGAACGGGCCCGGGTTCATGCCCAGCAGCACGACGCGCTTTTGCGTCGCGCCGTAGCGCTCGACATAGGTTTGATACGGCGCGAACGCGTACTGCAGCGGGTTGTAGACGTGGGCGACCGGCGGCGCAAAGCGCAGGGCGTCAAGCGTGTCGGCAAGCTCGCGGGCAGCGGCGAGCAGCTCGTGCGCGATCGGCGGCGTCATGCGCTGCAAGCGGATGGTGTGGCTGGAAGGGCCGGTGGCGCAGGGCGCGCACTCACGACGCGCCGAGCCCTCAGCCGATGGCCGCCGCCTCCACCGCCGCCTTCAGTTCCGCATAGCTGTTGGTCACCGGGAACTGCGGAAACTGCGCGGCGATCGCCGGCGGCGCGTGGATGAAGAAGCCGGCGTCGGCGGCCAGCAGCATGTTGGTGTCGTTGTACGAATCACCCGCGGCCAACACGCGGTAGTTCAGGCTCTTCAGCGCGTTGACCGCGGCGCGCTTCTGGTCGGGCTGGCGCAGCCGGTAGTCGCGCACGGTGCCGTCGGCGTCGACCAGCAGGCGGTGGCAGAACAGGGTGGGGCGGCCGAGCTGGCGCATCAGCGGGTCGGCAAATTCGTAGAAGGTGTCCGACAGGATCACCACCTGGAAGCGCTCGCGCATCTCGTCGAGAAACTCGCGTGCGCCGGGCAGCGGCCCCATGCCGGCGATCACGGCCTGGATGTCGGGCAGCTTCAGCCCATGCTGATCGAGCAGCGCGATGCGCCAGCGCATCAGCTTGTCGTAGTCGGGCTCGTCGCGCGTGGTGCGCGAGAACTCGGGGATGCCGGTGCGCTTGGAAAACTCGATCCAAATCTCGGGGACCAGCACGCCTTCCATGTCGAGGCACAGCACCTGCATTCATCGCTCCATCGGCCCCGGGGCAGGGCCGGCCGCAGCGATGCTAGCGCAGCCCGACCCTGCCCAAGCCTTGCTGGAACGCTGCCTTCGGCGCTGGCTAAGCGGGCGTGCGGGCCAACTGATGCAGCGCGCCGGCGGTGGCCTCGTCGGCGGGGAAGAAGGTCTCCAGCGCCAGCTCCGACAGCGTGATGTCGGTGGGCGTGCCGAAGACGGTGACGGTGCTGATGAAGTTCAGCACGCCGCCGCCGTTGCGCAGCTGCAGCGGCACGTAGACGTGGCCATCGCCGCGCAGCGGGTCAGCGGGCTCGGCCTGCGGCGGCGCATAGCCGCGCAGCTCCTCGGCCAGTTCGGCCAGCACCGCGTCGGCCGTGGCCTGCACCTGCTGGCGCAGCCGGTGCAGCAGGTGCGCGCGCCACGCCGCCAGGTTGGCGATGCGCGGCGCCAGCCCCTGCGGGTGCAGGCTGGCGCGCAGCACGTTCAGCGGCGGCCCGAGCAGCGGCTGCGGCAAGCCCTGCAGCAGCAGCGGCACCAAACGGTTGCACGCGACCATGTTCCAGTGCCGGTCCACCGCCAGCGCCGGGTAGGGTTCGTGCGCCTTCAGTACCCGCTGCACCGCCTGGGCCGGCGCGTGCATCTCGGGGTCGGCCAGCGCGTGTTCGCGGTACATCGGCGCATAACCGGCGGCGGTGAGCAGCCGGTTGCGTTCGCGCAGCGGCACCTCGAGCCGCTCGGCCAGGCGCAGCACCATCTCGCGGCTGGGCAGCGCGCGGCCGGTCTCCATGCAGCTCAGATGCCGCGTGGACACCTGCGCATGGCCGGCCAGGTCGAGCTGGCTCAGGTGGCGCCGCTGGCGCCAGGCGCGCAGCTGCGCGCCTACGGGTTGGGGCTGCTGCATGGCTGCGCACGATAGCCCAGTCCACGGCGAGCGCCGATGACCTGCCAGGTCATGGCGGCGCCGTAGCGCATGCGCGTCGTTGCGGGCGATGCCCGCCGTCTGCGCCGTGTGCGTGCCTCCCTGGCATCGTTTGCGTTTCGCTGCCGAGAACGCCGCGGCATTCGGGGTTCGCCCGGTGCTGGTACCCACCGTCCGGCACCCGCCGCCGCGGCAGCGCGCCCCCGCGATCGCGCTGCTTCAGGCGATCACGAAGGAAGCCGCGGCGGTGGCGATCAGCGTGCCCTGGTCGTTGAGCATGCGCATCTGCGTCGAGCCGATGCGCCCGCCCAGCCGCGTGACCTCGGCCTGGCCGACGAAGTGGTCGCCGATGCCCTGGCGCAGGAAGTCCACCCGCAGGTCGATGGTGCCCATGCGGCCGAAGCGGTGCATCACCTGCTCGGCGCTTTCGTCGTGGTACTTCTCGCCCAGCGCCACCATCAGCGCCATGCCGCCGATGGCATCGAGCGAGGCGCTGATCACGCCGCCGTGCAGCCGCCCGTACAGGTAGTGGCCGACCAGTTCGGGGCGCATGTCCAACCGCGCGCGCACGTCGCCGGGCTGCAGCGACAGCACCGTCAGCCCCAGCACCTGGTTGAAGCGGATGCGCTGCTCCCACAGCTGCGTCATCGCATCGTGGAACTTGGCCTGTTCGGCGGCGCTGCGCCGCGCGGTGGGGTGGTGGGTCGTCATGCGCGGCGATGCTAAGCGCCGCGCGCTGGTTAGCATCGCCGGCCTATGCCGAACCCGTCGCACACCGCACGCTGGCCGCGGCTGGACGCGCTGCGCGGCGCGGCCATCGTCTGGATGGCGTTGTTCCACCTGGCCTTCGACCTGAATCACTTCGGCTGGATCGCGCCGCGGCAGAACTTCTACGCCGACCCGCTGTGGACCTGGCAGCGCGCCTGCATCGTCAGCCTGTTCCTGTGGTGCGCCGGGTTGTCGCTGGCGGTGGCGCTGCACCAGGGGCAAAGCGGGCGGCGCTTCTGGCGGCGCTGGATGCAGATCGCCGGCTGCGCCGTGCTCGTCAGCCTGGGGTCGGCGCTGATGTTTCCGAAAAGCTGGATCAGCTTCGGCGTGTTGCACGGCATCGCCGTGATGCTGCTGCTGGCGCGGCTGGCCGCGCCGCTGCGCGGGTGGTTGTGGCTGCTGGGCGCGCTGTGCATCGCGCTGCCGTTGGGGGTGCAGCACCCGCTGTTCGACTCGCGCTGGACCAACTGGGTCGGCCTGGTCACGCACAAGCCGGTGACCGAGGACTTCGTGCCGCTGCTGCCTTGGCTGGGCGTGCTGCTGTTCGGCGTGGCTGCCGGGCAATGGCTGCTGCGCGCGCGGCCCGGCTGGCTCAGCGGGGATCTGCCCGCCCCGGCGCGGCCGCTGGCGCTGCTCGGGCGCTGGCCGCTGAGCTTCTACATGCTGCACCAGCCGGTGCTGATCGGGCTGCTGGTGGCGTGGCAGGCGCTGCGTTCCTGAGGCCGCCGTCGTCGCGCGTTGCGGCGCGGCTCATTGCAGCAGCGGCAACGCATCGATGCGCGCTTCGATGTCGGCGAGCACGCGGTTGTAAGCGGCGCTGCCGACGGCGCCGAAGCGTCGGGCGAACTGCTTTTCGCTCAGTTGCGTGGGCAGATCGCCGATCGGCGGCAGCAGGTCGGCGTCGGTCAGGCCGGCGGCAAGGCGCGCCTGCAGCGCGGCGGGGTCGCGCACCGCCCGTTCGCCCAGGCGGGTGCCCGCGCGGTCGGCGGCGAGGTCGTCGAAGCTGAAGCCGCTGCCGCCTTGGCGTGCGTCGGACAGTTCCTTCCACAGTCCGACGGTGTCGGCCAACGGCGAGCCGGCCTCGGCGCTGATCACGGCCGAGATCAGGAAATGCAACGCGAGGTCTTCGCGCTGGCGCAGGGTGACGGACATCGGCCGCGGGCGCGGCCAGTCGTAGGCGTCTGGCAGCAGCAGCCCCAGCGGGCGGTCGTTGGCGTAGAGGGTCAGCACGCGCAGCGCGGCGCGGTTTTCCGCCAGTGCGTTGCCATCGGCCGCACCGCGCTGCGCCGCCAGCGCAAACAGCGGCGGCATCAGCTGCGCCAGCGGGGCCGCACCGCCGCTCATGCCCTGCGTCAGCTCGGCCAGCCGTTCCTGGTAGGCGCGCAGCCGCTGTTGCCCTTCTGGCGTGACCAGCGCCGAGCGCAAGCGCTTCGTGGTGTCGGGCTCGATGCGGTAGCTCAAGGCCATCTGGCCGGGCGTCAGCGTGACGCGTTCGAGCGCCCGCAGCTCGAGCAGCGTGTCGGTGCGCACGCCGTGCCGCGCTGCCAGTTCGCGCAGCAGCGGCAGGGCCAGCGCCGGCGGCAGCGGCAGGCGGCCCACACGCAGGCGGTCGACCACCGGCAGTGTGTCGGTCTGCCGCAGCGCCAGATCGACGTTCAGCCAGCGCCCCCAGGGCAGCGCAACGCTGGCTTGCAGCCGCAGCCGGCCGGCCGTGAGCTGCACGCGGGTGGGCGCGCCCAGCCAGCGCCGCACGGCGTGCCGCACCAGCAGGTCGACGTCGCGTTCACCCAGCGTCAGCACGCGCAGCTGCCCATAGGGCAGGCGGCGCGGGTCGTGCAGCTTCACCAGCGCCACGGCGCGGTCGATGTCGGCGGTGGACACCTCGTCGCGCTGCGGCACACGCGGCTCAGGCTCGATGGCGAGCGCGAACACCAACGCGGCTGCGGCCAGCACGGCCGCCACGGCGCCGGACAGCCAGGCGAAGGGTCTGCGCATGGGCCACAGTCTGCCAGCAGCTCAGCGCAGCGTCGCAGCCGCGTTGCAGAGGCGGCGCTGGCCACCCGCGGCAGCCTGCAGCGACACCCTCTCGAAGGCCTTTCGCCAGTCGCGGCGCGATGGCGCTCGCGCGCCGCCAGCGCGCTTGCAGATCAGCGTTCGGACGCCCTGGGCCGTGGCAGCGGCGCGGCTCACGGCAGCACGAGGATGCGGCCCCCGACGCGCCCCGACGCCATGGCTGCATGCGCCTGGGCGGCCTGGGCCAGGGTGAAGGTCGCCCCGACCCTGGATGCGAGCCCTCCCGCCGCCAGCAGCCGATTGATCGCCTTGGCCGCGCGTGCCAGGTCGGTGGCCGACGCATTGCAGATGGCAAAGCCGCACAGCCTGATGTCCCTGGTGCAGAGCGCACCCACCGGCAGTGCCGGGTTGCGGCGCTGCAGCCCGGACATGACGACGATGCGTGCCTTCGGGTTCAGCAGCGGCAGCCAGCGTGCAAAGTCGTTGCGCCCGCGGGTATCCCGCCAGATGTCGATACCGTCGTGGCACGCTCGGCGCACGGCGTGGTGCAGGTCCGCGCGGCGGTAGTCGAACACCGCGCCGGCCCCGGGCGCCAGGCACCGGGCCTCGTCATCGGCGGCGGCCGACGCGACGATGCGCAGCCCCATCGCCTGCGCCATCTGCAGCACCGCGCTGCCGACGCCGCCGCCACCGCCTTCGAGAAACAGCGTTTCGCCCGCGCTGGCGCGGGCTTCGCGCACCAGCCCCAGCCAGGCGGTGGCCGCGGTATGCAGCACGGTGGCGGCGGCCTGCGGCTGCACGCCGGCCGGCAGCGGATAAGGGCGATCGCATGCGACCACCGCATAGTCGGCCCCGGGGTGCACGCCTTGGCGCCCGTCGTGCCCCAGGCTGTTGCACCACACCGTGTGGCCGCTGGCGAAGGCGTGCACCCCGGGGCCGACGGCCGCCACCGTGCCCACCAGGTCGCGCCCGATGACGAAGGGCAAGGGTGCATGGGTGCGGCAGGCGCCGCTGCGCACGAACAGGTCCACATGATTGACGCTGCTGGCCAGCAGCCGCACCAGCACGTCGGTGGGCCCGGGCTGCGGCACGGGCAGTTCGCCCAGCTCGATCTGCTCGACGCCGCCGGTGGCGCGAATGCAGGCCGCGCGCATGCGGGTGGGCAGCGTCATGGCGTTGTGCGTTCCCAGGCACCGCAACGGCCGGCGTTGGCGTGCACCGGCCTTGCCCCGGCTACATCGACAGCGAGCCCTCGCGGAACTCGGTCTTGTCCAGCCACACGTTGACCAGCACGGGCTTGCCCTGGCGCGCCAGCTCACGCGCGCGCTGCAGCCCCGGCTGCACCTCGTGGGCGTGGCGGATCAGCAGCCCTTGCGCGCCGAAGGCCTCGGCCACGCGGTGATAGTCGCTGCGCGCCAGCACGGTGCCCACATCGTCGTCGAGCATCTTCACCTGCTCGCGCGCGATCTGCGTCCAGCCGGCGTCGTTGCCGACCACGGCGATCACCGGGATGCCCTGGCGCACGAAGGTGTCGAACTCGGCCAGCCCCCAGCCGCAGGCGCCGTCGCCCCAGACGATCCAGACTTCGCTGCCCGGGCGCGCGGTCGCGGCGCCGAGGGCGAAGCCCGCGCCCACGCCCAGCGTGCCGAAGGCGCCCGGGTCCAGCCAGCTCAGCGGCGAACGCGGGCGCAGCACGTAGCTGGCGGTGGCGACGAAGTCGCCGCCGTCGGCAACGAAGACCGCGTCGTCGCCGGCCTCGGCCTCGAGGGCGCGCAGCAAGGCCAGCGGGTTGACGTGCTCGCCGGCGGCGCCCGCCTGGGCGTCGATCTCGGCTTCGCGCTGCCGGTCGCGCTCGCGCAGCGTGTCGCACCAGCCGGCCCAGCCTGAGTTCGGCGCCGCCAACGCGTCGGCCAGCGTGGTGATGAAGTCGCCGGCATCGCCCAGCGCCAGGATGTCGGGGCGGCGGTTCAGCTGCGCGTCGCGGTTGCTGCGGTTGGCGGCGATCAGCGTGGCGCCGCGGCGCACTTGCCTGCCGTAGTCCAGCCGAAAGTCGCAGGGCACGCCGGCCAGCAGCACGCAGTCGGCCTCGCGCAGCGCGTGGCGCCGCTGGTGGCGCATCTGCAGGGCATGCCCGCGCCCGAGCAGGCCGCGCGCCATGCCCGACAGATACACCGGGATGCCCAGGGGTTGCACCGCCGCGGCCAGCGTGTGCACCTGCGCTGCGCGCACCACCGCCTGGCTGCCGATCACCAGCAACGGGCGCTGGCTGTGGCGCAACGCCGCCAGCGCGGCTTGAATCGAGCTGTCGGTGGCGCGCGGGGCGGGCGGCGCCTGCGGCTTGGGCAGGTAGGGCGCTGCGCTGCCGGCGAACATGCGCTCGGTGTGGCGCTGCAGCACCCAGCGCAGCGCGCGATCGGCCACCGCCGTGCCCTTGCTGGCGGCATCGGCGTACCACTGGCGCACGGTGGCCGCGTCGTACAGCAGGTCCACCGGGCATTCGATGAACACCGGCCCGGGCACGCCGGCTTGCGCCAGCGCGAAGGCCTCGACCACCGCGGGCGCCAGATCGGCCACGCGCCGCAGCTTGTAGAAGCGCTTGACGTGCGGCGCGACCAGCGGCTGCTGGTCGATGTCCTGCAGTGCGCCGCGCCCCTGCAGCGCGGTGGGCGCGGCGCCGCCCAGCAGCAGCAGCGGCGACTGCGCCAGCTGCGCATTCTTCAGCGCGGTGAGGGTATTGGTGATGCCCGGCCCGGCGGTGACCGCGGCCACGCCGGGGCGTCCGGTCAGCCGCGCGCTGGCGTCGGCGGCGAACACGGCGGTGGCCTCGTCGCGCACGTCGACCACGCGCATGCCGCGCGCCTTGGCTGCGGCGAGGATCGGCGAGATGTGGCCGCCGCACAGCGTGAACAGGTGGCTCACGCCGTGTGCCAGCAGCGCTTCGGCGATGCGCTCGCCGCCGTGGTGCAGGGTGTGCGTCATGCCCACACCACCTTCGCGCCGCTGGCGTACCAGCCGGGCACGCTGGGCGCCACCGCGGCTTCGATGCGGCCGCGCCGGATCTTCATCGTCGGGGTCAGCAGGCCGTTGTCGATGCTCCAGGGTTCGGCGGCGACGACGATCAAAGCCAGCTTCTCGTGGCCGGCCAGTTCGGCGTTGACCTGCTGCAGCAGCGCGCCCAGTTGCGGCTGCAATCCAGCGCGTTGTGCCGCGTCGCCCTGGCGTGCGCGCAGCGTCTCGTTCAGCACCACCAGCGCATAGGGCGCCGGCTGGCCCAGGCCCGACACCAGCGCCAGCTCGATCAGCGGGCTGGCCAGCAGCCGGTTCTCGATCGGCGCCGGCGCCACGTATTTGCCCTTGGCGGTCTTGAACAGCTCCTTGGCGCGGCCGGTGATCTTCAGCAGGCCGTCGGCGCGCAACTCGCCCAGGTCGCCGGTGCGAAAGAAGCCGTCCTCGGTGAACGACGCGGCCGTCAGCTCGGGCTGCTTGCAGTAGCCGCTGAACTGGCCCGGCGACTTGATCAGCACCTCGCCTTCGGGGCTCAGGCGCACCTGCACGCCGGGCAGCGGCACGCCCACGTACCCCGGCGCGCCGTGGCGTTCGTTGGCGCTGTGCGAATAGGAGTTGTCTTCGGTCATGCCATAACCCTCGTACAGATGGAGGCCCAGCCGCCGGTACCAGGCGATCAGCTCGGCCGGGATCGGCGCGGCGCCGCTGCCGGCCTGCACCACCGCGTCCAGCCCCAGCCCCTTCAGCACCTTCTTCGCGACCAAGCGCCCGAGCAGCGGGATGCGCAGCAGGCGCTCCAGCTTCGCCGCCGGCATCTTGGCGAAGACGCCTTGCTGGAACTTCAGCCACAGCCGCGGCACGCTGACGAACAGCGTCGGGCGCGCACGCCGCAGGTCCTGCAAGAAGGTGTCCAGCGATTCGGCGAAGAACAGGTGCGTGCGCCCGTCGACCAGCGACGCCGCTTCCACCCACGAGCGCTCGAAGCTGTGCGCCAGCGGCAGGTACGACAGCATGCGGTTGTCGCGCTCGCCCAGCCGCGCGCGCAGGTCGCCGACGATGCCTTCGGCGGCGCGCGTGATGGCACCGAAGCCGACCATCGCGCCCTTGGGCTGGCCGGTGGAGCCCGAGGTGTAGAGAATCATCGCCAGCTCGTCTGCGGCGCGCTGCGGCCGCCCGGCCAGCGGCGCGGTGCGCGCGACGATGGCGTCCCAGGTGTCGAACCCGGTGCGCGGTGCCAGCGGCAGCGCGATGCACGGCAGCGCGGCGGGCACGCCGCTGCGCTGGCGCTCCCAGGCGTCGAGCTTGCCGACGAACAGCAAGCGGGCCTCGCTGTGGCCCAGCAGCCAGCCCACGGTGTCGGCGGTCTCGGTGGGGAAGATCGCCACCGTGGTGCCACCGCCCAGCCAGATCGCCAGCTCGGCCATGATGAAGTGGGCGCAGTTCTTCGACAGGATGGCGATGCGCGCACCGCGCGGCAGGCCCAGGCTTTGCAGGTGCGCGGCCATGCGCCTTGCCTGGTCGAGCACGTCGGCCCAGCGGTAGTCGACGACGCGGCCCTGGCCCAGCGGCTGCGTCAGGACGATGCGCTCGGGCTGCCGCGCCTCGTGGTCGAAGACGTGGTCGAGCAAGGTGCGTGGGGCGTTCATCGCATGCCGGCCAGTGCGCGGGCGGCGTCGCCGACCAGCGCCGGCCCCTGGTAGATCAGCCCGGTGTAGATCTGCACCACGTCGGCGCCGGCGTCGATCTTGGAGCGGGCGTCGGCAGCGCTCATCACGCCGCCGACGCCGATGATCGGAAAGCCCGGCCCCAGCGCCGCGCGCAGTTGCGCGATCACGCGGTTGCTGGGTTGCAGCAGCGGTGCGCCCGACAGCCCGCCGGCTTCGTCGGCATGCGCCAGGCCCTGCACCGCGCTGCGCTCGAGCGTGGTGTTGGTGGCGATCACGCCGTCGATGCGCTGGCGCTGCAGCGTGTGGGCGATGAGCCGGATCTGCGCTTCGTCCAGGTCGGGCGCGATCTTCACGAACATCGGCACCTGGCGCTGATGAAGGTCCTGCAAATGCAGCCGCCGTTGCTGCAGCGCGCCCAGCAGCGCGTCCAGCGCAGCGTCGCTTTGCAGCTCGCGCAGGTTCTTGGTGTTGGGGCTGGAGATGTTCACCGTCACGTAGTCGGCGT
>CAYZGL010000082.1:0-15775 GCA_964477985.1 uncultured Rubrivivax sp.
TGGCGCCGTTGGTCTGGATCTCCATCACCAGCTTGTCCAGGTCGGTGCGCTGCTCGACGCGGGCGTTTTCCACCGCATAGCTGACGCGGTCCACCGGGGAGAACGAGGCGTCGAGCACGATGCGGCCGATCGATTTGGAAGGCTCGTCGCCGTAGCGGCGCAGGTTGCCCGGCACGTAGCCGCGACCCTTCTCGACCTTGATCTGCATGTCCAGCTCGCCGCCTTGCGCCAGGTGGGCGATGACGTGGCCGGGGTTGATGACCTCGACATCGTGCGGCGTCTGGATGTCGCCGGCCGTGACCGGGCCTTCGCCTTCCTTGCGCAGCACCAGCGTGACCTCGTCGCGGTTGTGCAGCTTGAACACCACGCCCTTCAGATTGAGCATGATGTGCACCACGTCTTCCTGCACGCCGTCGATGGTGGAGTACTCGTGCAGCACGCCGGCAATCGTCACTTCGGTGGGCGCATGCCCGACCATCGACGACAGCAGCACGCGGCGCAGTGCGTTGCCCAAGGTGTGGCCATAGCCGCGCTCAAAGGGCTCCAGCGTCACCTTGGCGCGGTGGCCGCCGAGCGGTTCGACCTGGATGGCTTTGTTGGGCTTCAGCAGATTGGTTTGCATTGCAGTTCAGGTTCCTCTCAATACCCTCGGCTCGTTACACCGATAAGGCTGATGGACAAATGCCGGGAGAGTGGTGGTGCGCGCCGCGCCCGGCGAAGCGGCGCGCGCATCCTTTGGCCGCGTGCCTTCGGGCCCGCCGGCCGAGCAGGGGCCGGCGTCAGCGTGAGTACAGCTCGACGATCAGCGACTCGTTGATCTCGGCGCCGAACTGGTCGCGGTCGGGCACCTTCTTGAACACGCCTTCCATCTTCGCGGCGTCGACCTGCACCCAGTCGGGCAGGCCGATGCCGCCTGCGAGTTTCAGCGCGTCCTGCACACGCAACTGCTTCTTGGCCTTCTCGCGGATCGACACCGCATCGCCGGCCTTGACCGCATACGAAGCAATATTCACCACCTGGCCATTCACCGTCACCGCCTTGTGCGAGACCAGCTGGCGCGCCTCGGCGCGGGTCGAGCCGAAGCCCATGCGATAGACCACGTTGTCCAGGCGCGACTCCAGCAGCGACAGCAGGTTCGCCCCGGTGTTGCCGCGGCGGCGCTCGGCCTCGGCGAAGTAGCGGCGGAACTGGCGCTCGAGCACGCCGTACATGCGCTTGACCTTTTGCTTCTCGCGCAGCTGCAGCCCGAAGTCGCTGGTGCGCGAGCCGCTGGTGCGGCCGTGCTGCCCCGGCTTGCTGTCGAACTTGGCCTTGTCGCCGATGGCGCGGCGCGCGCTCTTCAGGTAAAGATCGGTGCCTTCACGGCGGGCCAGCTTGGCCTTGGGTCCCAGATAACGTGCCACGAGATATCCTTCGATATTGGCTGACGCGGCCGAACCAGCGGGTTCGCCGCGCAAGTCTGGCGGTGTTCTAGATGCCGCTCAGACGGTGGACTTATGGAGGAGGCGCGCGGCGCGTGCCGGCTTCCTCTGGGGATCAGGCCGGCGCTGCAAACGCAGGCCTCGAAGAAAGCTTTAAATTGTAAGCGATCGCCGACCTGTGAGGACCGGCACGAGCGCCTGCGTCAGATGCGCCGGCGTTTTTGCGGACGGCAGCCGTTGTGCGGGATCGGCGTGACGTCCGAGATCAGGTTGATGCGGATGCCCAACGCCGCCAGCGCGCGCACCGACGACTCGCGCCCCGGGCCGGGGCCCTTGATGCGCACGTCCAGGTTCTTGATGCCCTGCTCCTGCGCGGCCCGGCCGGCGACTTCGGCGGCCACCTGCGCGGCGAACGGCGTGCTCTTGCGCGAGCCCTTGAAGCCCTGGCCGCCGCTGGAGGCCCAGGCCAAGGCGCCGCCCTGGCGGTCGGTGATCGTGATGATGGTATTGTTGAACGACGCGTGCACGTGGGCGATGCCGTCCGCGATGTTCTTGCGGACCTTCTTGCTCACGCGCCGCGCGGCGGTGTTGACGGGGGCTTTGGCCATGTCTTGACTCTCTCGATTCTTTGGGTGCTTACTTCTTCAGCGCGGCCGCACCCTTGCGCGGGCCCTTGCGCGTGCGGGCGTTGGTGCGCGTGCGCTGGCCGCGCAGCGGCAGGCCGCGGCGATGGCGCACGCCGCGATAGCAGCCCAGGTCCATCAGACGCTTGATGTTGATCGAGATCTCGCGGCGCAGGTCGCCTTCGATGGTCAGGCGGCCGATCTCCTCGCGGATCTTTTCCAGGTCGCCATCGCTCAGATCCTTGATCTTCTTCGCGTACGGAATGCCGACGCGCTCGCAGATCTTCTGCGCGGTGGGCCGGCCGATGCCGAAGATCGAGGTCAGGCCGATCTCGGCATGCTTGTGCGGCGGGATGTTGATACCAGCGATACGTGCCATCTTGAATCCTTCGGAACCTAACGATCAGCGCAGGGCGGGGTTCAACCCTGGCGCTGCTTGTGGCGAGGGTCGGTGCAGATCACGCGCACCACACCCCTGCGGCGGATGACCTTGCAGTTGCGGCACATCTTCTTCACCGATGCGGCGACTTTCATGCTCTTCTCCTTCTCGTACTACTTGGCCCGGAACACGATGCGAGCGCGGCTCAGATCGTAGGGCGTCAATTCCACCGTGACCTTGTCGCCGGGCAGGATGCGGATGTAGTGCATGCGCATCTTTCCGGAGATGTGACCCAGCACCACATGGCCGTTCTCCAGCTTCACGCGGAAGGTCGCATTGGGCAGATTCTCGAGAATCTCGCCCTGCATCTGGATGACGTCGTCCTTAGCCATGTGTTTGCGCCGTTTGCTTGTCAGCCTGCCTTGAAGTTGGCCTTCTTCAGCAGCGATTCGTACTGCTGGCTCATCACATAGCTCTGCACCTGGGCCCAGAAGTCCATCGTGACCACGACGATGATCAGCAGCGAGGTGCCGCCGAAGTAGAACGGCACGTTGTACTTCAGCACCAGGAACTCCGGCAGCAGGCACACCAGCGTGATGTAGACCGCGCCGACCAGCGTCAACCGGGACAGGATCTTGTCGATGTACTTCGCGGTCTGCTCACCAGGGCGGATGCCTGGGATGAAGGCGCCGCTCTTCTTCAGGTTGTCTGCGGTTTCGCGGCTGTTGAAAACCAGCGCCGTGTAGAAGAAGCAGAAGAAGACGATCATCGCCGCATACAGCAGCACGTAGATCGGCTGCCCCGGCGACAACATCGCCGAGATGTCCTTCAGCCAGCGCAGCCCTTCGCCGGTGGCAAACCAGCCGACGATCGTGGCGGGCAGCAGGATGATCGATGAAGCAAAGATCGGCGGGATCACGCCCGACATGTTCAGCTTCAACGGCAGGTGCGAACTCTGGCCGCCATAGACCTTGTTGCCGACCTGGCGCTTGGCGTAGTTGACCAGGATCTTGCGCTGGCCGCGCTCGACGAACACGACGACGAATGTCACCAGCAGCACCAGGGTCAGGATGAACAGGCTGGCGATGATGCTCATCGAGCCCGTGCGCACCAGTTCGAACAGCCCGGCCATCGCGCTGGGCAGCCCGGCGACGATGCCGGCGAAGATCAGGATCGAAATGCCATTGCCCAGGCCGCGTTCGGTGATCTGCTCACCCAGCCACATCAGGAACATCGTGCCAGCCACCAGACTGATGACCGCGGTCATGCGGAAGCCGAAGCCAGGGCTGATGACCAGGCCCGGCGACTGTTCCAGCGCCAGCGCGATGCCCAGCGACTGGAACAGCGCGAGCACCAGCGTGCCGTAGCGGGTGTACTGCGTGATCTTGCGTCGGCCGGCCTCGCCTTCCTTCTTGATCGCCTCGAGCGAGGGCACGACGTAGCTCATCAGTTGCATGATGATCGACGCCGAGATGTACGGCATGATGCCCAGCGCGAACACGGTGAAGCGCGACAGCGCCCCGCCCGAGAACATGTTGAACAGGTTCAGGATGCCGCCCGACTGCCCCTTGAACAACTGTTGCAGCTGCGCGGGATCGATGCCGGGCACCGGAATATGCGCACCGATGCGATAGACCACCAGCGCCAGCAGCAGAAAGACGAGCCGGCGACGCAGGTCGCCGAACTTGCCGCTCTTGGCCAGCTGGTTTGCGGAAGTTGCCACGAAGCCCCGTCTTTCGCCTGTTCGCCGCGCGCTCAGCCCACCGACCCGCCGGCGGCTTCGATAGCCGCCTTCGCGCCGGCGGTCGCGCCGATGCCCTTGAGTGCGACCTTGCGCTGCAGCTCACCCGACTTGATGACCTTGACCGTCTTGATCTGCTCGCCCACCAAGCCGGCCTTCTTCAAGGTCAGCAGATCGACCTCTTCGGCGCCGAGGCGCTGCAACGCGGCCAGCGTCAACTCCGCGCTGAAGGCCGCGGTGCGCGACTTGAAGCCGCGCTTGGGCAAGCGGCGCTGCAAGGGCATCTGGCCGCCTTCGAAGCCCACCTTGTGGAAGCCCCCGGCACGCGACTTCTGGCCCTTGTGGCCGCGCCCCGCCGTCTTGCCCAGTCCCGAGCCGATGCCGCGCCCGACGCGGCGCGGCGCGCGCTTGGCGCCCGCTGCCGGTTTGATGCTGTTGAGTTCCATGTTCTGTACCCGTTGGCGTGGAGTGCTGCTTCAGAGCACCTTCACGAGGTAGGCGATCTTGTCGATCATGCCGCGCACGGCGGGCGTATCTTCGAGCGTGGATTCGCTGTTCAGCCGGCGCAGCCCCAGGCCGCGCACCGTGGCCCGGTGCGACTGCTTGGTGCCGATCGGGCTTCTGACCAGCTTGACGGTCACCGTCTTCTTGTCCGACATCGTTCTCTCCTGCGGTGCGCCGTCAACCGAAGAGATCTTCGACCGACTTGCCGCGCTTGGCCGCGACCTCGGCCGGCGTGGTCGAGTTCTTCAGCGCGTGCAGCGTGGCGCGCACCATGTTGTAGGGATTGGTCGAGCCCAGGCTCTTGGCCACGACGTCGGTGACGCCCATGACCTCGAACACCGCGCGCATCGGGCCACCGGCGATGATGCCGGTACCGGCCGGCGCCGGCGCGATCAGCACCTTGGCCGCGCCGTGCCGGCCGCGCATGTTGTGATGCACCGTGCCGTTCTTCAGCGCCACCTTCACCAGGTTGCGGCGTGCGTCCTCCATCGCCTTTTGCACCGACACCGGCACTTCCTTGGCCTTGCCCTTGCCCATGCCGATGCGGCCGTCGCCGTCGCCGACCACGGTCAGCGCCGCGAAGCTCAGCGTGCGCCCGCCCTTGACCACCTTGGTCACGCGGTTCACCGCGATCATCTTTTCCTTCAGGCCGTCGTCGTTGCCTTCGGTCTGGGCGCGGGGTTGAAACTTTGCCATTCTTTGGATCCTTCGCTGCTGCGGCGCCTAGAACTGCAGGCCGGCTTCGCGTGCCGCCTCGGCCAGCGCCTTGACGCGGCCATGGAAGGCGAAACCGGCACGATCGAAGGCCACCTTCTCGATGCCGGCGGCCTTGGCCTTTTCGGCGATGCGCTTGCCGACGATCGCCGCCGCCGCCGTGTTGCCGCCCTTGCCGTTGCCTCCCAGCTGCTCGCGCACCGCCTTCTCCGCGGTCGAGGCGCTGGCCAGCACGCGCGTGCCGTCGTCGGAGATGACGCTGGCGTAGATGTGCAGGTTGGACCGGTACACGGTCAGCCGCACCGCGAGCTGCTGCGCGATACGCAGCCGGGTCTGGCGGGAGCGGCGCAGGCGCTGTTCCTTCTTGTTCAACATCGTGTCGCTCCTTACTTCTTCTTCGTCTCTTTGATCACCACGCGCTCATCGGCGTAGCGGATGCCCTTGCCCTTGTACGGCTCGGGCGGACGAATCGCGCGCACCTCGGCCGCCACCTGGCCCACGGCCTGGCGATCGGCACCCTTGATGACGATTTCGGTGGGCGTCGGCGTCTCGACCTTCACACCGGCCGGCATGTCCTTGACCACCGGGTGCGAGAAGCCGACTTGCAGGTTGAGCTTGTGGCCCTGTGCCTGGGCGCGAAACCCCACCCCCACCAGTGTCAGCTTGCGCTCGAAACCCTTGGTCACGCCATTGACCATGTTGCTGACCAGGGCCCGCAGGGTGCCGCTCATGGCACCGGCTTCGGCGCTGTCGTTGACCGGCTCGAACAGCAGCGCGGCGCCGTCGTGCTTGACGTTGACCAGCGCATTGGCCGCGCGCACCAGCGTGCCGTTGCTGCCCTTGATGGAAATCTGCTGCGCCGTGACCGACACGTCCACGCCGGGCGGGACGGCGACCGGCATCTTTGCTACGCGAGACATGACTCGAATCCTTCCGTTTGCCGCCGCGTCAGGCGACGTAGCACAGCACTTCGCCGCCGACGCCGTTTTGGCGCGCTTTGCGGTCGGTCATCACCCCCTTCGGCGTGGTGACGATGGCCACGCCCAGCCCGTTCATCACCGAAGGGATCGCCTCGCGGCCGCGGTATACGCGCAGGCCCGGACGGCTGACGCGCTCGATGCGCTCGATCACCGGACGGCCGGCGTAGTACTTCAGCGCGATCTCGAGTTCGCTTTTGCCGGCGTTGGCGCGCACCGCGAAACCCTCGATGTAGCCCTCGTCCTTCAGCACCTGCGCAATCGCCACCTTGATCTTCGACGACGGCATCGACACCACGGCCTTGTCAACGCTTTGCGCGTTGCGGATGCGGGTCAGCATATCGGCGATCGGATCACTCATGCTCATAACAAACTCTCCTGCTCGTGCCGCACGCGGCCGATGTCACCAGCTGGCCTTGACGACGCCGGGGATGTCGCCCTTGAAGGCAAGGTCGCGGATCTTGCTGCGGCCCAGGCCGAACATGCGGAAGTTGCCGCGCGGACGGCCGGTCAGCTCGCAGCGGTTGCGCAGCCGCGTCGGGTAGGCGTTGCGCGGCAGCTTCTGCAGATCCAGCCGTGCGGCGTAGCGCTCTTCGTCGGAGCGCTTCGCGTCGTCGATCACGGCCTTCAGTTCGGCGTACTTCTTGGCGTGCTTGGCCACGAGCTTTTCACGCTTGTGCTGACGCTGGATATGGGACTGTTTCGCCACGGAGCACCTCAGTTCTTGAACGGGAAGCGGAAGGCCGCAAGCAAGGCCTTGCACTCGTCGTCGGTCTGCGCACTGGTAGTGATGCTGATGTTCAGCCCGCGCAGCGCGTCGATCTTGTCGTAATCGATCTCGGGGAAGATGATCTGCTCTTTGACGCCGACGTTGTAGTTGCCGCGGCCGTCGAAGGCGCGCCCGGAAATGCCGCGGAAGTCGCGCACCCGCGGCAACGCGATGGTGACGAAGCGGTCGAGGAACTCGTACATGCGCACGCCACGCAGCGTCACCATGCAGCCGATGGGCACGTTCTCGCGGATCTTGAAGCCGGCGATGGCCTTCTTCGACTTGGTAACCACCGGTTTCTGGCCGGCAATCTTGGTCAGGTCGCCGACCGCGTTGTCCATGACCTTCTTGTCGGCCACCGCTTCGCTGACACCCATGTTCAGCGTGATCTTCTGCAGGCGCGGCACCTGCATCACCGACTTGTAGCCGAACTTGGCCATCAGGTCGGGCACGATCTTTTCGCGATAGTGGGCCTGCAGCCGGGCGGTCTGTTGTTGAGCCATGATTTGCGTCGTCCTTGCCTGGTGCGGCCTTAGGCCTTGATCTGCTCGCCGCTGGACTTGTAGATGCGCACCTTGTCGCCGTTGTCCAGCAGCTTGATGCCGACCCGGTCGGCCTTGCCTGTGGCGGCATTCCAGATGGCCACGTTCGACTGGTGGATCGGCATCGTCTTGTCGATCACGCCGCCGGTCGTGCCCTTCATCGGATTGGGCTTGACGTGCTTCTTGACGACGTTGACGCCGTCGACGACCAGATGCTCGTCGTCGACGCGGCGCGACACCGTGCCGCGCTTGCCCTTGTCGCGCCCGGTCAAGACGATGACCTGGTCGCCCTTGCGAATCTTTTTCATGCTTGCAATCCTTTGCCCGCGCAGCCTCAGAGCACTTCCGGCGCCAGCGACACGATCTTCATGAAGCGCTCGGTGCGCAGCTCGCGCGTCACCGGCCCGAAGATGCGGGTGCCGATCGGCTCGAGCTTGGCGTTGAGCAGCACCGCGGCGTTGCCGTCGAACTTGATCAGCGAACCGTCCTGGCGGCGCACGCCCTTGGCGGTGCGCACGACGACGGCGCTGTAGATCTCGCCCTTCTTCACGCGGCCGCGCGGCGCGGCTTCCTTGATGCTGACCTTGATGACATCGCCGATGCCCGCATAGCGGCGCTTGGAGCCGCCGAGCACCTTGATGCACATGACGGACTTCGCACCGGTGTTGTCCGCGACGTCGAGCCGCGATTGCATTTGGATCATTGCTGTATCCCCAACTT
Source organism: uncultured Rubrivivax sp. (assembly GCA_964477985.1). GTDB lineage: Bacteria > Pseudomonadota > Gammaproteobacteria > Burkholderiales > Burkholderiaceae_C > Rubrivivax. The sequence goes on from CAYZGL010000082.1 coordinate 8,391, forward strand.
GTCCCGCGCACCGCCACCGGGGGTGGCACAGTGCGGTCGGTCAGTCTTGGGCCCGTGTCTGGGCGAAAGATCCGGCATCGGAGCGGTCCAATGCCGAAAGAGCCTGTGATTATGCCGCGATAAGGCGGCACCTGTCAAAGAATGCGAGCGGCAACGCCCGATTCAGCGTTTCGCCTCCTTGACCTGAGCCAGCATCGTGTCCGCGTCGCTGACCTCGAACTTGCCCGGCCCTTCGACGTTCAGCGTCTTGACCACGCCGTCGATGACCAGCATCGAATAGCGGTTCGAGCGCAGGCCCATGCCGCGCGTGCTGAGATCCAGCGTCAGGCCGCTGGCCTTGGCGAAGTCGGCGCTGCCGTCGGCCATCATTCGCACCTTGCCCGCGGTGTGCTGGTCACGGCCCCAGGCTCCCATCACGAAGGCGTCGTTCACCGACACGCACCAGATCTCGTCGACTCCGGCAGCCTTGAGCTCGCCCGCCTTTTCGACGTACCCAGGCAGATGTTTGGCCGAGCAGGTGGGCGTGTAGGCACCGGGCAGCGCGAAGACGGCAATCGTCTTGCCGGCCGCGGCCGCCGCGATGTCGAAGCCGTTCGGACCGATCGAGCAGCCATTGCCTTCGACCTCGATGAATTCCTGCAGACTGCCCGCGGGCAGTTTGTCTCCGACCTTCAGCATCACGTGCTCCTCTGTGGCTTGGGGAATGGACGGCCCGCGGGGCCGTCAAAGGCAAGGGGCCGAGCGCCAGTATTCCAGCGCTGCGGCCCCGGTTGCCGCGGCGCCGGGCTTTGGCCCCTTCGCGGCGCGTGGGAATCGGCCGCTCAGGCCAGACCCGCCTTCTTGACCAGCCGCGTGACGACCCAGTTCTTGGTCTTGGAGATGGGGCGGCTTTCGGCGATCTCGACGACGTCGCCGAGCTTGTACTCGCCCTTCTCGTCGTGCGCGTGGTACTTGCGCGAGCGCGCGACGATCTTGCCGTACAGCTCGTGCGTGATGCGGCGCTCGACGAGCACGGTGACGGTCTTGGCGCGCTTGTCGCTGACCACTTGGCCGACGAGCGTGCGCGTGTTCTTGGCGGCCACTTGCGGCTGAGCCGGCGTGTTCATTGCGCACCCCCCCTCTTCTTCTCGTTGAGGATCGTCTTGGCGCGCGCGATCTCGCGGCGCGTCTTGCGCAGCGCCGAATGGTTGCTCAGCGCCTGAGTCGCCTTTTGCATGCGCAGCCCGAAGTGGGCGCGCAACAGCTCGGTGACTTCCTTCTCGAGCGCGGCCACGTCCTTGGCGCGCAGTTCACTGGTCTTCATGCGTGTTCTCCGATGCGTCGCCTACGAGCCGATCTGGCGCGCGACGAAGGTGCAGCGCAGCGGCAGCTTGGCCGATGCCAGCAGGAACGCCTCGCGTGCCAAAGCCTCGGGCACCCCGTTGATCTCGTACAGCATCTTGCCGGGTTGGATCTCGGCGACGTAGTACTCCGGGTTGCCCTTGCCGTTGCCCATGCGCACTTCAGCCGGCTTTTGCGAGATCGGCTTGTCCGGGAAGATGCGAATGAAGATGCGGCCGCCGCGTTTGATGTGACGGCTGATCGCGCGCCGCGCCGCCTCGATCTGGCGCGCGGTCAGCCGGCCGCGCTCGGTGGCCTTGAGGCCGAATTCGCCGAAAGACACCTTGGCGCCACGCGTGGCGACGCCGGTGTTGCGGCCTTTTTGTTCCTTGCGGAACTTGCGGCGTGCAGGTTGCAGCATCTGTTATTCCCCTTTGCTCTCGCCGGGCGCGGCCGGCCCTGCGACCTTGCGCACGCGCTTGACGGCAGGCCCCTTGGCCGCGTCGCCGCCTTCGGCGGGCTTGTCGGTTGCCGCGCGCGGGGCGCGATCACCCCCCGGGCGGCCGCGGCCACCGGGCCCCCCCGGCGCACCCGGGCCGCCGGGACGCGGACCGCGGCGCGGGCGGCGATCCTCCTCACCGGCATCGACCTTCGCATTCGGTGCTTCACCGTTCGCAAGACGATCGCCGCGGTACACCCAGACCTTGACGCCGATGACGCCGTAGGTGGTCTTGGCCTCGGAAAAACCGTAGTCGATGTCGGCCTTCAGCGTGTGCAGCGGCACGCGGCCTTCGCGGTACCACTCGCAGCGCGCGATCTCGATGCCGTTGAGGCGGCCCGAGGACATGATCTTGATGCCCTGCGCACCCAGGCGCATCGCGTTTTGCATCGCGCGCTTCATCGCGCGGCGGAACATGATGCGCTTCTCGAGTTGCTGCGTGATGCTGTCTGCGATCAGTTGGGCATCGATCTCGGGCTTGCGCACTTCCTCGATGTTCACCGCCACCGGCACGCCCAGGCGCTTGGCCAGTTCGGCCTTCAGGTTCTCGATGTCCTCGCCCTTCTTGCCGATGACCACGCCCGGCCGCGCCGAGTAGATGGTGATGCGCGCGTTCTTGGCCGGACGCTCGATGAGGATGCGCGACACCGCCGCGCTCTTCAGCTTGGCCTTCAGGAAGTCGCGCACGTGCAGGTCTTCGGCCAGCATGTCGCTGAAGTTGCGCTTGGTGGCGAACCAGCGCGAAGCCCAGGCACGCGTGACGGGCAGCCGGAAGCCGGTCGGGTGGATCTTTTGTCCCATGTGTTCTCTCGCCCCTGCCTTAGTTGCCGACGGTCACGTAGATGTGACAGGTGGGCTTGCTGATGCGGTTGCCGCGGCCCTTGGCGCGCGCCGACGAGCGCGACAGCGTGGCGCCTTGTTCGACGTAGATCGACTTGATCTTCAGCTCGTCGATGTCGGCGCCGTCGTTGTGCTCGGCATTGGCGATGGCCGAGGCCAGCGCCTTGCGGATGATGCCGGCCGCCTTCTTCTGGGTGAAGTTCAGGATGTTCAGCGCCTGGTCCACCTTCTTGCCGCGCACCATGTCTGCCACCAGGCGGCCCTTGTCGGCCGACAGGCGCACGCCGCGCACGCTTGCTTTGGTTTCCATCGTCGTGCCTTCCTACTTCTTGGCCTTCTTGTCGGCCGGGTGCCCCTTGAAGGTGCGCGTGGCCGCGAACTCGCCCAGCTTGTGGCCGACCATCTGGTCGGTCACGTACAGCGGCACATGCTGCTTGCCGTTGTGCACGGCAATCGTCAGGCCGATGAACTCGGGCAGGATCGTCGAGCGGCGCGACCAGGTCTTCAGCGGCTTCTTGTCCTTGGTGGCGACGGCCTTGTCGACCTTGGCCATCAGGTGGTGGTCCACGAACGGACCCTTCTTCAATGAACGTGCCATGGTGCCGGGACCCTTACTTCTTGCGGCGCGAGACGATCATCGTCTGCGTGCGCTTGTTGCTGCGCGTGCGATAACCCTTGGTCAGCGTATTCCACGGCGACACGGGCGCCTGACCTTCGCCGGTGCGGCCTTCGCCGCCGCCGTGCGGGTGGTCGATCGGGTTCATGGCCACGCCGCGCACCGTCGGACGGATGCCCTTCCAGCGCCGCGCGCCGGCCTTGCCGTACTGGCGCAGGTTGTGCTCTTCGTTGCCGACCTCGCCGATGGTGGCGCGGCAGTCGATGTGGATCTTGCGCACCTCGCCCGAGCGCAGGCGCAGTTGCGCGTAGATGCCTTCGCGCGCCATCAGGGTGGCCGACGTCCCCGCGGAACGCGCGATCTGCGCGCCCTTGCCGGGCAGCATCTCGATGGCATGAATGGTCGAGCCCACCGGAATGTTGCGGATCGGCAGCGTGTTGCCCGCCTTGATCGGCGCTTCGGAACCGCTGAGTACCGTGGCGCCGGCATCGAGGCCGCGCGGCGCGATGATGTAGCGGCGCTCGCCGTCGGCGTAGCACAGCAGCGCGATGTGCGCGCTGCGGTTCGGGTCGTACTCGATGCGCTCGACCTTGGCGGGAACGCCGTCCTTGTTGCGCACGAAGTCGATCACGCGGTAGTGATGCTTGTGACCACCGCCACGGTGGCGCACCGTGATGTGACCGTTGTTGTTGCGTCCTGCGTGCTGGAACTGCGGCTCGAGCAACGACGCTTCGGGCCGGCCCTTGTGCAGGTGCTTGTGCACCACCTTGACCACCGCACGGCGGCCCGGCGATGTGGGTTTGACTTTGACGATGGCCATTACGCGGCCTCCCCGGAGAAGTTGAGCTCCTGGCCCGGCTTCAGGCACACATAGGCCTTCTTCACATGGTCGCGCCGGCCGATCGTGCGGCCGCTGCGCTTGACCTTGCCCAGCTGGTTGACCGTCTGCACCGATGCCACCTCGACCTTGAACATCAGCTCGACCGCAGCCTTGATCTCCGGCTTGCTCGCGTCGCGCAGCACCTTGAACAGCACCTGGTTGTGCTTCTCGGAGGCGCGCGTCGCCTTTTCGGAAATGATCGGCGCCACGAGCACCTGCGCCAGCCGCCCCTCGTCGGGCTTCTTCGATGACTTGCTCGTGCTCATGCAAACATCTCCTTCAGCTGCTCGATCGCGCCCTTGGTGACCAGCACCTTCTTGTAGAACACGAGCGACAGCGGGTCGGCGTGGCGCGGCTCCACCACCAGCACGTGCGGCAGGTTGCGCGATGCCAGCGCCAGGTTCTCGTCGACCTGGTCGGCGATGACCAGTACCGAATCCAGCCCCATGGCCTTGATCTTTTGCGCCAGCAGCTTGGTTTTGGGCGCATCGACGCCGATCGCGTCCACCACCGCCAGGCGGCCATCGCGCGCCAGTTGCGACAGGATCGACGCCATGCCGGCGCGATACATCTTCTTGTTGACCTTGTGCGAGAAGTTCTCGTCGGGCGAGTTGGGGAAGGTGCGGCCACCCCCGCGCCAGATCGGCGAACTGGTCATGCCCGCGCGCGCGCGCCCGGTGCCCTTTTGGCGCCAAGGCTTCTTCGTGCTGTGCTTGACGGTCTCGCGGTTCTTCTGCGCGCGCGTACCCTGGCGCGCATTGGCCTGATAGGCAACGACGATCTGGTGCACCAGCGCTTCGTTGTAGTCGCGCGCGAACACCGTGTCCGGGGCGTCGAACTTGGCGGTCGCCTGGCCTTGTTCGTTGAGGAGCTCGAGCTGCATCAGTTGGCTCCCTTCGTGTCTTTGGCGGCACGTGCCTTGATGGCCGGGCGCACGACCACATGGCCGTTCTTCGCCCCCGGCACCGCGCCGCGCACCAGCAGCAGGGAACGCGCTTCGTCGATGCGCACGACATCGAGGTTCTGCGTGGTGACGGTCACGTCGCCCTTGTGGCCCGACATCTTCTTGCCTGGGAACACGCGGCCCGGATCCTGCGCCATCGAGATCGAGCCGGGCACGTTGTGCGAACGGCTGTTGCCGTGCGACGCGCGCTGCGAGCTGAAATTGTGGCGCTTGATGGTGCCGGTGAAGCCCTTGCCGATCGACGTCCCTTGCACGTCGACCGCCTGGCCGACGGCAAACAAGCCCACCGGCAGCGTGGCACCCGGCTGGTATCCGGCAGCGACCTCGGGTGTGACGCGGAACTCGCGCAATACCGCGCCGGCCATCACACCCGCCTTGGCCAGGTGACCAGCCTCGGGCTTGGTGACGCGCGACGCCTTGCGCGACCCGAAGGCCACCTGGATGGCGCTGTAGCCGTCAGCGGCTTCGGTCTTGACCTGGGTGACGCGGTTGTCGGACACGTCAAGCACGGTTACGGGAACGGTGTCGCCGTCGTCCGTGAAGATGCGCATCATGCCCACCTTGCGGCCCAGCAATCCGAGACGATGGCTCAGACTCATGGATTTTCTCCAGCTCCGGTTCAAGGAGCCTTTGTTTCGAAGGCCCGACAGCGATTGGCCGGGCTGATGATTCTTTCCCGCATGGCAGCGAGCTGCCGCGGGAAAGCTGCTGATTATAGCAGTTGCTGCAATGGCGATAGGGCCGGCGCCGCACTACTGCAGCTTGATCTCCACGTCCACACCGGCCGGCAGATCGAGCTTCATCAGCGCATCGACGGTCTTGTCGGTCGGGTCGACGATGTCCATCAGGCGCTGGTGCGTGCGGATCTCGAACTGGTCGCGGCTGCTCTTGTTGACGTGCGGCGAGCGCAGGATGTCGAAACGCTGCATGCGCGTCGGCAGGGGCACCGGGCCCTTGACGATGGCGCCGGTGCGCTTGGCGGTCTCGACGATCTCCAGCGCCGACTGGTCGATCAGCTTGTAGTCGAAGGCCTTCAGCCGGATGCGGATTTTCTGCTTTTGCATGACGCTGCGCCTTATTCGATGATCTTGGCCACGACGCCGGCGCCGACGGTTCTGCCGCCTTCGCGGATGGCGAAGCGCAGGCCTTCTTCCATCGCGATCGGCGCGATCAGCTTGACCGTGATGCTGACGTTGTCGCCGGGCATCACCATCTCCTTGTCCTTGGGCAGCTCCACCGCGCCGGTGACGTCCGTCGTGCGGAAGTAGAACTGCGGCCGGTAGTTGTTGAAGAACGGCGTGTGGCGCCCGCCTTCGTCCTTGCTCAGCACGTACACCTCGGCCGTGAAGTGCGTGTGCGGCTTGATGCTGCCGGGCTTGCACAGCACTTGCCCGCGCTGCACGTCTTCGCGCTTGGTGCCGCGCAGCAGGATGCCCACGTTGTCGCCGGCCTGCCCTTGGTCGAGCAGCTTCCTGAACATCTCCACGCCGGTGCAGGTGGTCTTTTGCGTGGCGCTGATGCCGACGATCTCGATTTCCTCGCCCACCTTGACGACGCCGCGCTCGACCCGGCCCGTCACCACGGTGCCGCGGCCCGAGATGCTGAACACGTCTTCGACCGGCATCAGGAAGGTGCCGTCCACCGCGCGCTCGGGCGTGGGGATGTAGGTGTCCAGCGCTTCGGCCAGCTTCAGGATGGCCTGTTCGCCCAGTTCGCCCTTGTCGCCTTCCATCGCCAGCTTGGCGCTGCCCTTGACGATGGGGGTGTCGTCGCCGGGGAATTCGTATTTGCTGAGCAGTTCGCGCACTTCCATTTCGACAAGCTCGAGCAGCTCGGCGTCGTCGACCATGTCGCACTTGTTCAGGAACACGATGATGTAGGGCACGCCCACCTGGCGCGCCAGCAGGATGTGTTCGCGCGTTTGCGGCATCGGGCCGTCGGCGGCCGAGCACACCAGGATGGCGCCGTCCATCTGCGCCGCCCCGGTGATCATGTTCTTGATGTAGTCGGCGTGCCCGGGGCAGTCGACGTGCGCGTAGTGCCTCGTCGCGGTTTCGTATTCGACGTGCGAGGTGTTGATGGTGATGCCGCGCGCCTTTTCCTCCGGCGCGTTGTCGATCTGGTCGTAGCCTCGCGCTTCACCACCGAACTTGGACGCCAGCACCGTGGTGATCGCCGCCGTCAGCGTGGTCTTGCCATGGTCCACGTGACCAATCGTGCCCACGTTCACGTGCGGCTTGGTGCGTTCGAATTTGCCTTTTGCCAT
>CAYZGL010000083.1:0-15742 GCA_964477985.1 uncultured Rubrivivax sp.
AAAGCGGCATCAGCCGCGAAGGCTTGTCGGCGCTGGTGCTGCCGAAGGCCGGCCCGTCGGACTTCTGACGGCACTGCGCTCATGGCCAGGCCCACCCCCACCAAGCTCGTGCTGCTGATGTCGGCAGCCGGGATGAGCCTGTCCTGGTCGGGCCTGGCGCTGGCGTCGCGCGACGACGCGGCCGCGTCGAGCCTGAGTCTTGGCGTGCCGCCCAGGCAAGAGCAGGACTGCAGCGCGCCCGATGCCGGCCACTGGATGGCGTGCCCGGCTGCGCAAGGCGAGCTGGTGCGCACGCTGGTGGCCACGTCGGCGAGCTTGCCGATTCCGTTGGCACTGGCGGCAGCGCCCGGCGACGCCACGCTGATCCTGCGCGTCCCGCAGGGTGCCGCAACGGCGCAGTCGTTGGCTTCGGCGAGCCCGCACGACGCGCGCCCCGAGGTCGAGGCGCCCGCGCATGCCGATGGCAGCGACGGCAGCGCCGCGCTGCCGCAGCCGGCGCTGCGGGTCGAGGTGTCCGAGATCCCGCCACCCGATGCCGCCGCGCTGGAGCGCGTGTGGGTCTCTCTGGCCGACGTGCTGGGTGCGCAGCTCGACGCGGCACCCGAGCAAATGCAGCCGGCCGGCGCTGCGCATCGTGAGCAGCGCGCTGCCGCGACCCAGCCCGAGCGCGCCGAGCCGACGGCTGCGGCGCGCACGCCCGCGCCCGGCCCGGTCGTGGCCGAGCCGCCTGCGGCCGCGGCGCCGGTGCGCTCGGCGGAACTCGTGCAGCCCGATGCGGCGCCACGACTCGAGTCGGCGCAGCGGCCTGACGCGCTGCCGGCCCAGCCGGCCGCGGAAGTTGCCAACGTCGCCAACGTCGGGGCAGTCGCCAACGTCGGGCCAGTCGCCAGTGTCGCGGCAGTGGCCGAAGTGCTGGCGGCGCCTTCGCACAGCGACAAGGTGTTGCACAGCCTTGCGGCGCTGCGCTCGGCCGACGCGCCCGAAGCCGATGGTTTGCACGGTGCGAGCAGCAAAACCGCGGTGCAGCACACCGACAAGGTGTTGCAGACCCTGGCTTCGTTGCGCAGCAGCGGCGACCAGCGTGATGCGTACAGCTGCGCCCGCACTTCACAGCGCGCACGCGGCTTGGCCGTGTTCGCGGCCGAGCCGCAGAACGCGGCGGCGGACGAGGCGCTCGCCAGCCTCGGCCTTCAACTCGACATTGATCTGGATCTGCTGGAACCGCCGCTGCGGGCCTTTGGCGAGCCGGTCGATCTGACACCGGTCGCGCAGGCGGCCAAGCAGGCCGTGCCGCCGCTCGAGGCCGACAGCGGGCCCCGCGCTCTGGGCAGCGGGTTGGTGGCTCTGGGCAGCGAGCAGCTCGACGCGGTGCGCGGCGGCTTCGTCACGCCCGAAGGCATGAAGATCTCGTTCGGCATCGAACGCGCGGTCTACCTGAACGGCACGCTGGTCACCACGACCAGCCTGAACATCGCCGACCTGTCGAAGATCTCGGGTGGCCAGGCCCAGGTTTCGGGCGCTGGCGCCGGCAGCCTGGGCTTGCTGCAGAGCGGCCTGGGCAACGTGTTCACGCCGGGATCGATCTCGAGCACCGCGGCGGGCATGGTCATCCAGAACACGCTGGACAACCAGAAGATCCAGACCATCACGCGCATCGACGCCGCGGTCAATTCGACCGGTATCCTGCGTGCGATCAACCTGCAGTCGTCGATGCAGGGCGCGATCGTCAACTCGCTGCGCCGCTGAGCGCTGCGGCGCGCCGCACAGCCACACCCGGCCCGGGCTGAGCCCGGCCCCGCAGCCCGCGACGTCAAGCAGACTCGCAGCGGACCGGCGTTTCGTTTTGAGCGCCCCCAGGGCCGGGCTGCGCCCAGCCCGCCATCGGACTTGCAGGTCCGATGGCCCTCGCCAGGCGAAGAACAGTCCGCAGTGGACTGTTCTTCGTCCGGGCTCGGCCCACCCGCGGGGGTTCAAGGAAACTTGGGGCGGGGCCCGGCGTTTCCTTTTGAGCCGGCACGGCGCGGGCGCCACTGCCCGCCCGTGCTTGGGCATCGATCAGAACGACATCGGGTAGCGCAGCGACAGCGTCACGTCGGGCGCGTCGCGCGTCACGCCTACGCCGAGCGTGAAGTTGATGTTGCTCGTGGGCGTGCGCCGGTACGACAGCCCGACCAGCATCGTGCCGAGCTGCAGCCGCACCGCATCGGGCGGCGTCTGGCCGTTGATCTTGGTGGGCTCCACCGAGTTCTGGTCGTAACCCAGGCTCAACGACATCTTTTCGTTCAAGCCCAGGCCAATGCCCATGTTGAAGCCGACGATGCCGCCCGGGGCCACGCGCCCGAGGTTTTGCGTGCTGCCGTCGTCGAAGGTCAGGCTCACGTTGTCTCGGGGGAACGAATACAGGTAGTTGATGCCGCCGAAGAGCACGGCCGGGTCCGCCGGGTACAGCACCGTCAGGCCGCCTTGCAGGCCGAAAAAGCCCGAGCCGGTCGGCAACTCGGTCTGCACCGGCTCGCCGCGGAAGCCCGGCAGCGTGCGTGTGAACACGCCTTCGTACGGATCCCTGCCGGTGCGCGACTTGAAGCGCAGGCTGCCGACGAAATAGGGGATGTCGGCGCCGCCGTCGTTGATCTGGTAGCGCGCGGTGAATTCGATATCGCCGATGCCGTTGCCCGAGCCGTTGAAGACTTTCTGGTCGAAGGCGCTGCCGCCCAGATACTCGCGCCCGACGGCGGTGTCCGAGCGGTACAGGTACGGAACGCGCGCTTCGATTTCGAAGCGGTTGGTCACGCCGTAGGAACCGCGCAAGGCGGCGGTGAAGGTGTTGCGCCTGACGTCGCGCACGTCGATCAGACCGATCAGGATCGCCGGAATGATGGTGTAGCCGACCAGCGACACGCGCAGGCTGGACGAGTTGGAGTACGCCAGCGAAGGCTCGATCACGAACTGTCCGCGCTGCGTCAGCACACCGGGCAGCTCCAGGATGCGCGCGACGCTCAGCGGGCCGATATTTTCCCTCTCCGGCGCCTGCCCCACGGTGGCGGGCGTCTGCCCTTGGGCGTCTGCGGCGGCCGTGTCGGCGCCCGGCTGCGCCTGCGCGGTTTGCGGCGGTGCGGCTTGCGGCGGTGCGGCTTGCGGCTGCGCCGCAGCGCCGGCCGCAGCCTGGCCACCGCGCTGCGTGGCCAGCATCTCGTTGGCCACCGCACGCCGCATGTCGTTCAGGCTGGCCTCCTGCTGGGCCACCGATCGTTTCAGCGCGTTCAGCTGGCGCGTCTGCTCTTCGACCTGCTGTTTGAGCAACTGCAGGCGCGATGCGACCTCTTCCGGCGACTGCGCCGCCTGTTCCTGCGCGGCTGCATACGGCGCCAGCAACATCGCGATCGCCGACAGGCCCGCCGGCGCCATCGATTTCAGACGTCTACCCCTCATGAACGCACTCCCCCGTTGGCATAGATGGATCACGCATCGCGCGCTCGGGCATCGAATCGCGCCCTTGCCGCCGTCCGTACAGCAACATAACGCGATTGTCGGGCGCCCACTGTGCTGTGGCGGCCCAGCCGTCAATGCACCAATTCACGCTTGCCGCGCCCGGATGACGCCGAGCCGACCTGCCGTGCTTCTTCGGTGCGGCTTCGTCGGCCGACCCATGTTACCCGCAGCGGCCCCCCGAACTCGCGGGATGCAGGGCCCTGCGATGGAGCAAACCGACCCCCGATTCAGGGGGGTGCGGCCCGCGCAGGCTGGAAATGTCACGGCACATCCGCTAGCGTGTGGATGGCACATGGCCCAGGCGCCGCAACAATGAATCAGCAAGCCTGTCCCGAGGGTCGCCGTCGCGTCACCGGGGCAGCGGAGGAATACATGCCGACTCGCAAGGTCCTGTTCATCGGTCCCAAGAGCCACGACGCCGCCTTGTGCGAGCAGCTCTCGGCGGAGGAGTGGGACATCCATATCGCGCTGAGCCTGAGCGCGGCGTCGCGCCTGATTGCCCAGCATCGCTTCTTGGTGGGTTTCGTCGTGCTGAGCGACGCTGACGCGCAGGCCTGCGCCGAACTCGACGCCTTCTTGCAGACGCACCCGCGCATCGAGTGGGTGGGCGGCTTCGACGCCCGGTCGCTGCAGCTGCAGCCCTGCCGCGACCTGATCTTCGAGCGCATGTTCGACCACGTGACGATGCCGGTGGATGCGCCGCGGCTGGCGGCCACGCTCGGCCACGCCTACGGCCGGGCGACGCTGCGGCCGGGTGCCGCCGGCACCGACGCTGGCGTGCGCGTCTCGCCGATCGTCGGGCAGGCGCCCGCCATCGCGCGCTTGCTGCGCCAGATCCAGCGTGTGGCCAAGGTCGACGCGCCGGCGCTGATCACCGGTGAAAGCGGCACCGGCAAGGAACTGGTGGCGCAGGCGATCCACAACGCGTCGTCGCGCAGCGAGGCGCCCTTCGTCGTGGTCAACTGCGGCGCCATTCCGGCCACGCTGATCCAGTCGGAGCTGTTCGGCCACGAGAAAGGGGCCTTCACCGGCGCCGACCGGCAGCGCCGCGGCCTGATCGAGAGCGCGAACCACGGCACGCTGTTCCTCGACGAGATCGGCGACCTGCCGCTGGACATGCAGACCAACCTGCTGCGCTTCTTGCAGGAAGGCACCATCGACCGCGTCGGCGGCACGCGTGCGGTGCAGGTCGACGTGCGCGTGATCGCGGCCACGCACGTCGACCTCGAGGCCGCGGTGGCGTCGGGCGCTTTCCGCAAGGACCTGTACTACCGGCTCAACGTGCTGCCGCTGTCGGCGCCGCCGCTGCGCGAGCGCGGCGAAGACATCGGCTTGCTGGCGCAGCACTACTTCGGCAAGTTCTGCGGCGAACGCGGCAGCGCACTCAAGGGCTTCAGCCGCCGCGCGATGCAGGCCCTGGCGGCGCACGACTGGCCGGGCAACGTGCGCGAGCTCGTCAACCGCATCCGCCGCGCGATGGTGCTGGCCGAAGGCAGGCTGATCGACCCGGTCGATCTGGGGCTGGAGCCCGCGGCCGAGAACCCGATCCGCATGCCGCTGGACGAGGCGCGGCTCGAGGCCGAGCGCCACGCCATTGCCGAATCGCTGCAATTCGCCGGCAAGAACGTCAGCCATGCGGCCAAGCAGCTGCGCATTTCGCGCATGACGCTGTACCGGCTGATGGCCAAGCACCGCATCACCGCCTGAACGGCGCCGACGCGGCGCGGCGCCGCAGCCGGCGGGTCTACGGGCGGCCCGGCACGTCGAAGGCGAAGACCACCGACAGATCGGCCACGGCGCTGCTCAGCTCGCCGTTGGGCGCCTTGATCCAGCCCGCGCCCAGACGCAGCGAGGCCGCCTTGCTCAGCTCCCAGCCGGCGAAGACCATCGGCTTGACCACCGCGCCGCTGCCGGTGTCCACGCCGCCGCCGCCGGCCGCACCGGCCAGCAACTCGGCACCGGCCAGCAGGCCCTGGCCGCTGCGCCACAGCCCACCGATGCCGAACAGCCCCACCGAGAAGGCGCCGGCGCCGCCTTGGTAGGCGCTTTGCACCTGGCCGCTGAGGTACATCGTGTCGCCGACGAAGCGCGAGTACTTGAAGCTGACACTTTGCAGATCGCGCGTACTGCCGTCCTTGCGTGCGGCATCGAAGAAGATCTCGGCGCCGGCCGACCATTCCTGGCGCACCGTCACCGCCGCCACGCCGGGCAGCGGGTCCAGCGCCCAGCGCAGCGCCAGCGAGCCGAAAGGTGCGCCGAAGTCGCCCTGCGGCGCGCTGGCCCAGCCGGCTTCCAGCCCCAGGCCGACATCGCGCGACAGCGGCACGCTCAGGTCTAGCGCCACCTTGCCCAGCAGGCCGCCGCCGGTGGGCATGTCGCCGCCGCCGCCCATGCCCAGCGCGACGCGGCCGCCCAGGCGCACGCCGCTGTCGCCCAATGGGAAGTCGCTGCCCAGCGTGCCCAGGATCTCGGCGTAACCGTCGACGCCGCCGCTGGCCGCGCCGTTGGCCTCCAGCCCGACATACAGCGCCGGCAGCAGCTGCGTCTCGGCGCGCGCGCCGACAAAACCGATGTGCGAGGGCAGCGGCTGGCCGCTGGTGCCCAGGCTGTGGCCGCGCGGCGCGTAGGCCCCCGCCACGGCCAGGATGCGGTCGAAACCGATGCCGCTGCGCTGGCCGCTTTGGGCCCCGCCGCCGCGCTGCCCGGCGGGCATGAAACCGAAGCTGACCGGCACGTCCAGCACCACGCCGAACTGGTCGCTGTCGATGTCGCCGTTCGGGAACCAGACCTTGGCCCACGAGACGCCGGCACGCAGCGGGCCGAAGTCCCACAGCACATCGACGTGCGGGCGCAGCATCAGCCCGCCGCCCACCGGCGCGGCGGCACCGCCGCCGCCGCCCACGTACAGGCCGGCCAGCAGGTTCAATGGCCCGGCCACGCGCGTGCACAGCGCGGCCTCGGCGCCGATGGTGAAAAAGCCGCCGCGCTGGCCGCTGGCCGCGCCGTACACCGCCGGCCCCAGGCACAGGCCCTCGGCCGGGCGCACCAGGTAGCTCAGGCCGGCCAGCCCCATCTTTTCGCCGCTGGGCAGCTCGATGGTCTCGTAGCCCAGCCGCGCGAAGGCCGGCAGCTCGCGCCAGCCGCCGTCCGGCGACGTCTGGGCCAGCGCCAGACCGGACACAAAACAAAGCGCCGCGGCCAGTGCGCGGCGCGGCGTGGAAGGATGCAGTCGTCGGGCTTTCATGGCCCGAGTATCAGGCCGCCGGCCTCGGCCGCCGCCCAGGCTGCCGGTTCACCGCCGACCGCCCGCCGTTCGGGCAGCGCAGGACCGTGCGCCGGCACGGTCCTGCGTGCGCCGTCACCCGAGCGGCACCGGCACGAAGATCTGGTTGCCTTGGCGCTGCACCAGCAAGGCCACGCTCTTGGGCTGGCTCTTCAGCACGCCGCGGATCTGTTCGATCGAGTTCACCGGCTTGCCGTTGATGGCCAGCAGCACGTCGCCGGCCTCGATGCCGGCGCGCTCGGCCGCGCCGCTCACCTGCTCGACCACCAGCCCGCCCGGCAGCCCCGATTGCTGCTTTTCGCCGGGTTGCAGCGGGCGCAGCGACAGGCCCAGGCGCGGGCCTTGCGCGGCGTCGCCGGCGGCGGCCACGGCTTCGTCGGACGGCGCCGCGCTGCCCAGCCTGGCTTCGACGTCGAGCGCCTTGTGGTCGCGCCACACACCCAATTTGACCGTGTCGCCCGGCTTGGCCATGCCGATCGCGCTGGACAGCGCGCCCGAGCGTGTCAGCAGCTCGCCGTTGACATGCGTGATCACGTCGCCCGGCTTCAGCCCGGCGGCGGCCGCCGCGCTGCCCGGCGCCACCTGCGCCACCAGCGCGCCGTCCGGGCGCTTCAGGCCGAAGGATTCGGCCAGGCCCTGGTTCATGTCCTGGATGGTCACGCCCAGGCGGCCGTGGCTGGCCTTGCCGGTGGCGACGATCTGGTCCTTGACCTTCAGCGCCACGTCGATCGGGATGGCGAAGGCCAGGCCCTGGTAGCCGCCGGTGTGCGAATAGATCTGCGCGTTGATGCCCACCACCTCGCCGTTGCCGCTGAACAGCGGGCCGCCCGAGTTGCCGGGGTTCACGGCGGCGTCGGTCTGGATGAAAGGCACCACCGCGTCGCCGGGCAGCGAGCGGCCCTTGGCGCTGACGATGCCCTGCGTGGCACTTTGCTCGAAGCCGAAGGGCGCGCCGATGGCCAGCACCGGGTCGCCCACGTCGATCTGCTTCGGGTCGCCCAGGCGCACGGTGGGCAGGCCTTTGGCCTCGATGCGCAGCACCGCCACGTCGGTCACCGGGTCCAGGCCCAGCACCTTGGCCGGGAATTCGCGCCGGTCGCCGAGCTTGACGGTCACGTCCTTGGCGTCGCGCACCACGTGCGCATTGGTCAGGATCAGGCCGTCCTCGCTGATGATGAAGCCCGAGCCCTGGCCGCGGAAGGGCTGCTGCGGCATGCCGCCGGGGCCGCGCGGGCCGCGCTGGCCGAAACCGGGAATGCCCTTGTAGAACTGGAAGAAGGGGTCGTCTTCCAGGCCCGGCGGCAAGCCGCGAGCGCCGCCCTGTTCGTCGGCCGTGGGCGTGTGCGTGCCGGCCACGGTGATGCCGACCACCGCCGGGCCGAACTGCTGCACGATCGCGCGGTAGTTGGGGACCTGCCCGCTGGCGGCCATCATCGGCACGGCAGCGGGTGCGGCGGCGGCGCCGAGCGCGGCGGTCTGCACGCCGGCCTGCACGCCGCCGTTGCCCTGCGCGGCCGCGGCCGGTGCGGGTGCGGCGCCGGCCTTGTCCAGCCAGCCGGGGTTCAAGCTGAAGGCCCCGGCCGTGCCGACAGCCAGCACGCCGGCGGCGATCAGGGCGGTGTTCAGGGTCTTGGTTTTCATCACATTCCTTCTTCGGCACAGCGCGGGACATTCCGCATGGCGGCGAAGATAGGAGCGTGCCGTTAGCGCTGGGTTAGCGCTGGGTGAAGCGGGCATTAGGCGCGCCGCCCGGGCTTCAGCCGCGCGCCGGCGCGAAGCGCACGCTGGCGCGCAGCCCGCCCAGCGGCGAATCACCGAGCGCCACCGACGCCCCATGGCGCTGCGCGATGCTGCGCACGATCGCCAGCCCCAGGCCGCTGCCGCCCTCGAGGCCCAGGCCGCGGCGATAGAAGCGGTCGAACACGCGCTCGCGCTCGGCCGGCGGGATGCCGGGGCCGGCGTCGTCCACCTGCAGCGTGGCCACGCCATCGGTCTGCAGCACGCGCAGCTCGACGCGCGTGCCCGGCGCTGCGTAGCGCACCGCGTTGTCGGCCAGGTTGCGCACCAGCACCTGCAGCGCCGCGGGGTCGCCCGCCACGAACACCGGCGCAGCGGCGAACAGCTCGAGCTGCGTGCCGCGCGCCAGCGCCAGCGGCACCGTTTGGGCCAGCGCCTCGCGCGCCAGTTCGCTCAGGTCCGGCCGCTGCAGCGCGGGCGGCGCGGCGCCGGGCTCGCTGCGCGCCAGCGCCAGCAATTGCTCGACCAGCCGTGCCGCGCGTTCGATGCCGGCGCTCAAGGCGGCAATGGCGGCGGCGCGATCACTGTCGCTGCCGGCGCGTTCCAGCAGCTGCAATTGCAGCTTCAGCGCGGTCAGCGGCGAGCGCAGCTCGTGCGCGGCGTCGGCGACGAAGGCGCGCTGCGTGTCCAGCGAGCGGCCCAGGCGCTGCAGCAGCGCGTTCAACGCGCTGACCAGCGGCGCCACCTCGTCGGGCAGCCCCTGCGCCGGCAGCGGCGCCAGCGATTGTTCGTCGCGCCGGCGCACGTCGGCCGCCACGCGCTGCAGCGGGCGCAGCGCCAGCGCGCTCAACCACCACGCGGCGGCGGCCATGAAGGGCGCGACCAGCAGCAGCGGCAGCACCGCACGCCACGCCGCGTCGGCGGCGAGCCGGCGCCGGATGGCCAGCGGCTGCGACACCTGGATCACCCGCCCCGGCATCGCCACGCTGAAGCTGCGCCACACCTGCGCGCCCACGCTGACGTCGGCAAAACCCAGCTGCGCGCGCTGCGGCAGCAGCTCGTGGCGGCGTGTGGCGTAGATCGTGCGGCCGTCGGCCGTCCACACCTGCACCACGAAGTCGAGCTGCTCGTCGACCAGCGCGCCGGCCTGCGCCGGCGCGACCTCGCCCTGGTCGCGCAGCGACAACGCCATCTGCCGCAGCTGGTAGTCGAACAGCGCTTCGGTCTGCGCACGCACGCTGCGGTAGCTGATGCTGCCCACCAGCAGCGCGGCCAGCGCCAGCAGGCCGAGCGTGGCCAGCAGCAGCCGGGCGCGCAACGAGTTCACGCGCCGAGGAAGTAGCCGACGCCGCGCATGCTGCGGATGAAGCCGGCGCCCAGCTTCTTGCGCAGCTGGTGCACGTACACCGACACCGCGTTGCTCTCGATCTCCTCGCCCCAGCCGTACAGGCGGTCCTCGATCTGCGCGCGCGACAGCACCGCGCCGGGGCGCTGCAGCAGCAGCTCGAGCACCGCATATTCACGCGCCGACAGCAGCACCGGCTGGCCGCCGCGCGTGACCTGGCGCGTCGCCGGGTCGAGCGTGACGCCGCCGTGCGCCAGCAGCGGCTGTGCGCGCCCGGCCTGGCGGCGCAGCACGGCACGGATGCGCGCGCCGAGTTCGTCCAGGTCGAAGGGTTTGACCAGGTAGTCGTCGGCGCCGGCGTCCAGCCCGGCGACGCGCTCGCCGGGGCCGTCGCGCGCGGTGAGCACGATCACCGGCGTGGCGTCGCCGCGTGCGCGTGCCGCGCGCAGCACGTCCAGCCCGTGGCCCTGCGGCAGCCCCAGGTCCAGCAGCACCAGGTCGAAGCGCTCGCTGGCCAGCGTGGCCTGCGCGGCGGCGGCGTCGCGCACCCAGTCGACCGCGTGGCCTTCCATGCGCAGCGCCGCGCGCAATGTGTCGCCGATCATCGGGTCGTCTTCCACCAGCAGGAAGCGCATTGCGGGCCGGGGGGGGGTTGCGGGGCGCACGAGCATAGCGCTGCAAGCGCGGCGCGGCGCGGCGCGGCGCCCGCGGCGCCCGGGCACACGGAGGTGCATGCCAACACGCGCCGTGCTTTGCGCCGCCGCCGCACCGCCACTACCGCACGAAGATCGACAAACGGAAGGATTCCCCCTTCGCGGTTGCGGGTTTAGGCTGCGCGATGCGCAGGCGCGTGAGGAGGAGGCCTCATGTCACACAGCGAACCGCCCGGCAGCCCGATGACGCTGCCGCGCCGCCTGCGGCTTGCGCAGGCAGTGGGTGACGACGAAGCGCGCGCCGCGGTGCGGGCCCCCGCATCGCAGCGCCCGGCGCGCGCCTTCCTGCGGCTGGGGGGCGTGGCGGGCGAAGCTTCAGGCCCCCCGACGACGAACAGCGAGACGGCGCGACGCGCCCGGCCCAGCGGGCAGGAGCGCCGCGGCACCACTGCGCGGCTGCTCGCCGCAGCCAGCCACGACCTGCGCCAGCCGCTGCAGGCCATCGGCTTGTGGGTGGAACTGCTGCGCGAGCGGGCGGGCGACGCCGAGCTGGGCGCCATCCTGGCCAAGATCCAGACGACCGCGCATGCCGCCGAGCGCGTGCTCGACGCACTGCTCGACATCACCCGGCTGGACATGGGGGTGGTGGGCGTGCACGCCATCGACTTCGCAGTGGCCGATCTGCTGGACCACGTGGCCATCAGCTTTGCGCCGATGGCGCGCGAGCACGGGCTCGAGCTTCGCGTCCATGCGTCGTGCGCCATGGCGCATTCCGACCCGGTGCTGCTGGAGCGCATCCTGTTCAACTTCGTCGGCAACGCGATCCGCTATTGCGCGCGCGGCGGCGTGCTGATCGGCTGCCGCCGCCGTGCGGGCGCGCTGTCCCTGGAAGTCTGGGATACCGGCCCCGGCATATCCGGGGCCGACCTGGGCCATGTGTTCGAGGAGTTCCATCAGCTCACGCCCGAAGGTTCACATCGCGCGCGTGGCGCCATCGGTCTGGGGCTGTCGATCGCGCAGCGTACCGCTGCGTTGCTTGGCCACGCGATCCAGGTGACATCCTGGCTGGGCAGAGGAAGCCGCTTTGCGGTGGAAGTGCCCGAGGGGACGCGCACGCCCTGCCTGGCGGCCACGCCGGGCGCGCAAGCGGCGCTGTCGGTGCTGCAAGGCGCTTTCGTCGTCGTCGTGGAGGACGAACAGGAGCAGCGCGAGGCCGTCGAACTGCTGCTTCGCAACTGGGGTTGCCATGTGGTGGCGGCGGCCACGGCGGGCGAGGCGGTCGCCAGCCTGCAGGGCCACCTGCGGCAGCCGAGCGCGCTGCTCGTGGACTACCGCTTGCTGCCGCCGCACACCGGGGCCGACGCGATCCGCGCGCTTCGTGCCGCGCTGGGCGCGGACATCCCTGCGGTGCTGGTCAGCGGCGAATGCGCGAGCACGCTGCAGGCGAGCCTGCGCGAGCTGGGCGCCACGATGCTGCCCAAGCCGGTTCACGCCGACGTGCTGCGCCAGCACCTGGCCGACGCGGTGCTCAGCGGCCGCTGCCGCCCCGGGTAGCGGCGGGCGCTGCGCCGGCCGGCTCGAAGCGCAGCCCCAGCCGGTGGGCGGCGACCACGGCCTGGGTGCGTGTCG
The DNA here is from genome assembly GCA_964477985.1 of uncultured Rubrivivax sp. Taxonomy (GTDB): domain Bacteria; phylum Pseudomonadota; class Gammaproteobacteria; order Burkholderiales; family Burkholderiaceae_C; genus Rubrivivax. The sequence goes on from CAYZGL010000083.1 coordinate 12,137, forward strand.
TCACGTTGAGCGCGCGCAGCACCGCCGACACGTGGCCCTTGACGGTGCCCTCGCCCAGGCCGAGCTCGCGGCAGATGAGCTTGACCGGCTTGCCCTGCAGCACCAGATAAAGCACCTCGGCCTGCCGCGGCGTCAGGCCAAGCTGAAGCGCGTCCAGCGGCTCGCCCCGTGCCGCCGCGGCCGACCCCGCCGCCGCGCTGGGCGCGCGGCCCAGCGGCTGGCGCGACGGTTCGCCCAGCAGCACGTGGGGCGGCAGGTAGATGCCCTTGGCCAGCACCAGACGCAGCGCGTTCAACAGGATTTCGGACGACGAACTCTTGGGAATGAAGCCCATCGCGCCGGCATCGATGGCCTGGCGGATCACCGCGGGGCTGTCGGCACTGGACACCACCACCACCGGCATCTGCGGGTAGCGCTCGCGCAGCACCGCCAGCCCGTCCATGCCGCGCATGCCCACCAGGCTGAGGTCCAGCAGGATCAGCTCGATGTCGGGCTGCGCCTCGCACAGCGCGAAGGCCTCGTCGCAGGTCGAGGCCTGCAGCAACTGCAGGTCGCTGGACAGGCGGTGCAGCAGCAGCGCCAGGCCTTCGCGGAACAGCGGGTGGTCGTCGACGAGGAGGATCTTCATTCGGCTCGGTCGAGCGGACTGTCTTGCATTTGATCGGCCGCGCTGCGAACAACGCACAGTCGGGCGCCGGTGATGGACCCCGTGCTCATGGTATGCGAGCTTTTGGTGCATCGACCGATGCAATGCGTGTAGCCCTTGTGTGGCTGATGCGAATGGTTGGGGACAGCCGATCGGCCCCGCCATCTGAGGGAGCGCGCCTCAGAAAACTAGATCCATACTATCTTCTCCGCGGATCATGAGTCTGCGGGTGCTTGTGAAGTAAAAAACACACCTGCGAACGGTTGTGAGTCTGCCAGAAGACGGTATGCGTGGACCTGATAACGCCAACTCATCATATTATTCGTGTGCTCTCCATTCATTATTCTCTGTTTCCCAAGTAATTAACCAACTGAGGAGTATCTGAAATGAAGAAATGGCTCATGAAGATATTCGCAGTAATTGTTTCAATAAGCGCATTCATTCCGACTGTAAGGGCTGCAACTATCGTTGCACCGTTCACCTTCAGTCCGCCCAGCGTCGGTACTGGAACGGTGACGCTAGATGCAGCTGGGAATCCTCACGTAACAAAGAATTTTTGCGACTAGTGGCACGCTGCAGATGACGTTTGGCCTCTCCAACACTGTTGGGGGCTCAACAACATATCCGGTATTTGAGAATGTTTTCAACAATACTGGTGATATTTGGGGGGATTTTACTATTAGTATGGGATGTGGGACTGTGCCGGATTGTCCTTTCGATCCTGTATGGTTTACGAATAACATAGTGCCGACCAACAGCGAGCCCGCCTCGAGCTTTACGCTTGGCGGACTGACATCTCCTGGAAATCACTATACATTGCTCCACTGGGTTGGTATGAATGTGAATCCAGGAGAGGAGTTCAGTCTCGGTTTCAGTATTACTACGTGCGAAAACTGCTCTGGCACTTGGGCTATCTTCGAGACGCCCAGTCTTGTGCCGGAACCGGGCACGCTCGCCTTGCTCGGAATTGCTCTCACAGGTATTGGCTTCTCGCGTAGGCGCGCCTCGCGTTGATTCACGTATTCACGCCTTGGTCATCCACGTTCCTGATTAGCAAGGTGTCTCAGCACAGCAAACCATCCAGGTCAAATGTCTTGTGCTTGCCTACGGCAAGCCGGGCTGTCACGCGTCCACGTGGTTGGTTTGCTGAAGTTCATTGCTAATCAGGTCCACGTTTGCGCGCCGCGGCCACCGTGTACGGACCTCGGCCGCCGGAGCGGCCCGGGCCGGGTTGATTTCCAGAGTGTCAGAAGCGACCGCACGGCGTAGTGGGCAGTGATCGCCACAATGCCTACGCGCACCTGCGGGTCGAGCGCCAGCAGATGTGCTGGGCGTAGTTGTTGCGCGACTTTCGGCGCACCGCCGAGCGCAGCGGCCAGGCAGGCGTGGTGCGCCGACGCCTGCTTGGCCTGGGCTATGTGATGTTCCGTCGGCGTCAGCGCATGTCGCAGCCGCATGAGTCGCAGGGCAGCACCGACTTCGCGGGCCTGCGCAAGCGGGTTGGCCAGGCGCTCGAACGTGGAGCAGCGCTTCAAGGCTGCCCGCGCACCGTGGCCACCTGAGCCACCTGCTGAAGATCGAGGTCGCGCTGTGGAGCTTTCTGGACAACCCCGGTGTGCCACCGACGAACAACTCGGCCGAGCAAGCGCTGCGTGCGGTGGTGCCCAAGCGCAAGATCAGCGGCGTGACCCGCAGCTCGCGTGGCGCAAACTTCATCGCGTGGGGCTTCTGCGTTGCCGAAACATGGGCCGCGACCTGCCGGGCTATATGCGCCAGTCGGTGTGCGCCTGAATCGTCAATACCGCGGGGCCGTGCCTGCTGCGTCCGCCCGCACAGCCTGCAGAGTCCGGCTGAATTCGCGCCACGCGCGCTCAGGCTCACGGTCTGCATACCCTGAGGGGTGGATACATACGCAGCGTAGAGCCAAAGCTGCTTGACACACCTTAAGGTTCGGCGCGAAACAAAGTTGCACACTACATGCTTCTTTGAAGCTGCAGGCGCTGCCCAGGAGGATCCGTGTCGCTGCCCCATCTGCATCTTTCCCCCGACGCCATCTACCCCTTCGACGCGCGCGGCGTGGCCAAGCGCTTTCGGCATGCGGCGATCTTCGGCGCGCTCGACAGCCTGCAGCCTGGCGAGACCATGCGTTTCGCCAACGACCATGACCCGCTGCCGCTGCTGGCGCAGATCGCGCAGCGCTACGGTGAGCGGGTCAGCGTGGAATACCGCCAGCGCGACCCCGGGCTGATCGTCATCGACTTTCGCGTGCAGTGACGGCCCAAGCGCGCGGCGCCGCGAGCCTGCCGCTGGTGTACTCCTGCTCCGGCTGCTCCAGCGCGGCGCAGTTGGCCAACCACGCGGCGGTGCGGCTGGACCGCGAGGGCCTGGCCGAGATGTCGTGCATTGCCGGGCTGGGCGGCGACGTGCCCAGCCTGCTGCGCAAGGCGCACGACGCGGTGCAGGCGCAGCGGCCCATCGTCGCCATCGACGGCTGCGTGCTGGCCTGCGCGAAGAGGACGCTGCAGCGACACGGCTTGGCCGCGTCGCGGCATGTCGAGTTGTGGCGGCTGGGGGTGCGCAAACGGCTGCACGAAGACTTCAGCGCCGGCGAGGCGGCGGCCGCGCTGGCGCACTGTCGTGAAGTCGCGGCCGAGGTCACCGTCGCAGCACGGGCCGCGCCAGCCGAGGGCCCGGCGCACGCGGCCTGAGGCTCGCGGCGCAGCGCGGCGGCGGCGCGCGTGTGCTCAACGCGCAAAGAACGGCGCGGTCTCGAATACCTGCGGCGCGAAGCGGTGGCCGCCCAGCGCCAGGCTGCGCTTGAGCACGAAGTCGAACAGCAGCACGTTGTGCTGCCGCAGCGCGAGCAGCGGCTCGACCATCTCGGCCTGCAGCAACCCGCGCGCCACCAGCTTGCGCAGGTCGATCAGCGGCACCACGCCGGGCAGCGGGTAGTCCGAGCC
>CAYZGL010000084.1:0-15737 GCA_964477985.1 uncultured Rubrivivax sp.
CAACGGCGGCGTGTTCGGCTCGATGCTGTCCACGCCGATCATCAACCCGCCGCAGTCGGCGATCCTCGGCGTGCATGCCACCAAGGACCGCGCGGTGGTCGAGGGTGGCCAGGTGGTGGTGCGGCCGATGAACTACCTGGCGATGAGCTACGACCACCGCATCATCGACGGCCGCGAGGCCGTGCTCGGCCTGGTGGCGATGAAGGAAGCGCTGGAAGACCCGGCGCGCCTGCTGTTCGACATCTGATTCGGCCGGGCGGCAGCGCTCACGCCATGGGCCTGGTCGACGAACTCGCGCGTCTGGAAGAGATGCGCGCGCGCGGCACGCTGTCCGAGGACGACTTCCAGCGTGCCAAACAGCGCTTGATCGACGCCGAGCCGGTCGAGCCAGCCCCCGCCGGGACCGCATTGAACCGCCTGCGCCGCAGCCGCAGCGACAAGTGGCTGGGCGGCGTGTGCGCCGGCATCGCGCAGGTTTCGGGCATCGACAGCTGGATCGTACGGCTGGCCTTCGCGCTGCTCTTCGTCTTCGCCGGCACCGGCTTGCTGATCTATCTGCTGCTGTGGATCTTCGTGCCGCTCGAATGAGCGCCTTCAACTTCGAGTCAACATCATGTCCGACAAAAGCTTCGACGTCGTCGTCATCGGCGGCGGCCCCGGCGGCTACATCGCCGCGATCCGTGCCGCGCAACTCGGCCTGAATACCGCCTGCATCGACGAGTGGCAGAACGCGGCCGGCGGCCCCGCGCCCGGCGGCACCTGCACCAACGTGGGCTGCATTCCGAGCAAGGCGCTGCTGCAGTCCAGCGAACACTTCGAACATGCCGGCCACGCCTTTGCCGAGCACGGCATCGGCTTGAGCAACCTGAGCATCGACGTGGCGAAGATGGTCGCGCGCAAGGACCAGGTGGTCAAACAGAACAACGACGGCATCCTGTACCTGCTGAAGAAGAACAAGGTCGGCTTCTTCCACGGCCGCGGCGCCTTCGTCGAGGCGTCGCAAGGCGGCTACCGCATCGCGGTGGCCGGCGCCAAGGCGGAAACGCTGAGTGCGCGCCACGTCATCGTCGCCACCGGCTCGAACCCGCGCGCCTTGCCCGGCGCCGACTTCGACGAGGAGCGCATCCTGTCCAACGACGGTGCGCTGCGCATCGGCGCGGTGCCCAAGACGCTGGGTGTGATCGGCGCCGGTGTCATCGGGCTGGAAATGGGCTCGGTGTGGCGTCGCCTCGGTGCGCAGGTCACGGTGCTGGAAGCGCTGCCCGCCTTCCTGGGTGCGGCCGACGCCCAGGTGGCCAAGGAGGCGCACAAGCTGCTGGCCAAGCAGGGCCTGAAGATCCAGCTCGGCGTGAAGATCGGCCAGGTCAAGACCGGCAAGAAGGGCGTCAGCGTGGCCTACGCCGATGCCGCCGGCGCCGAGCACACGCTGGAATGCGACAAGCTGATCGTCTCCATCGGCCGCGTACCCAACACCACCGGCCTGAATGCCGAGGCCGTCGGACTGAAGCTGGACGAGCGCGGTTTCGTCGCGGTCGACGACGACTGCCGCACCAACCTGCCCAACGTCTGGGCGGTGGGCGACGTGGTGCGCGGCCCGATGCTGGCGCACAAGGCCGAGGAAGAAGGCGTGGCGGTGGCCGAGCGCATCGCCGGCCAGCACGGCCACGTCAACTTCGACACCATCCCGTGGGTGATCTACACCAGCCCCGAGATCGCCTGGGTCGGCCAGACCGAAGAACAGCTGAAGGCCGCGGGCCGCGCCTACCGCGCCGGCAGCTTCCCGTTCATGGCCAACGGCCGCGCGCGTGCGCTGGGCGACACCAACGGCTTCGTGAAGATCCTGGCCGACGCTGCCAGCGACGAGATCCTGGGCGTGCACATCATCGGCCCGCTGGCCAGCGAGCTGATCGCCGAGGCCGTGGTGGCGATGGAGTTCAAGGCCAGTTCGGAAGACATCGCGCGCATCTGCCACGCGCATCCGAGCTTGAGCGAGGCCACCAAGGAAGCCGCGCTGGCCGTCGACAAGCGCACGCTGAACTTCTGATCCGCGCGTCCTGCGGCGATGGCTGTTCGCGCGTTGTACGAACGCACGCTGGCCGAGCGCGGCTACCGCAGCGACGAGGCGCAGCTGCGCGCCGTCGCCGCGCTCGAGCGCTGCGAGAACGAGTGGATCGCCTACCTGAGCCAACGCAGCAATGCGCTGGCCAAGCTGATCCGCCGCCCGCCGATCCCGCGCGGGGTGTACATGTATGGCGGGGTCGGCCGCGGCAAGAGCTTCCTGATGGACTGCTTTTTCCAGTCGGTGCCGCTGAAGCGCAAGACACGGCTGCACTTCCACGAGTTCATGCGCGAGGTGCACCGCGAGCTGCACGAGCTGCGCGGCACCGCCGACCCGCTGGACGAACTCGGCCGGCGCATCGCGCGGCGCTTCCGGCTGATCTGCTTCGACGAGTTCCACATCGCCGACGTCACCGACGCGATGATCCTGCACCGGCTGCTGGAAGCGATGTTCGCGCAGCGCGTGAGCATCGTCACCACATCCAACTTCCATCCCGACGGCCTGTACCCGAACGGCTTGCACCGCGAGCGCATCCTGCCGGCGATCGAGCTGCTGAAGCAGCACATGCAGATCCTCGACGTCGACGCCGGCACCGACTACCGGCAGCGCACGCTGGACCACGTGAAGGTCTACCACACGCCGCTGGGAGCCGAGGCCGACGCGGCGATGCTGGCCGCCTTCGACGAGCTGGCCGAGGTGCGCGGCGAGGATCCCACGCTGCACATCGAGCAGCGCGAGCTGCATGCGCGGCGCCGCGCCGGCGGGGTGGTCTGGTTCGACTTTTCCCAGCTGTGCGGCGGGCCGCGTTCGCAGAACGACTACCTCGAGCTGGCGTCGCGTTTCCACACCGTGCTGCTGTCCGGCGTGCCGGCGATGTCGCCGCGGCTGGCCAGCGAGGCGCGGCGCTTCACCTGGCTCGTCGACGTGCTGTACGACCGGCGCGTGAAACTGATCCTGTCGGCCGCGGTCGAACCCGAGTTGCTCTATACCGAAGGACCGCTGTGCCACGAGTTCCCACGCACCGCATCGCGTCTGCAGGAGATGCAGACGGCCGCCTACCTGGCGCTGACGCGGCGCGCGGTCGACACCGCGCTGACATGATGCGCCGCGGCCTGGTCTGCGCCGCCCTGGCCGGGCTGCAGTGGCTGGGCGGTGCTGTGGCGCTGGCCGACGCGCCGCCCGAGCCACGGGCCGAGCGGCAGCGCATCGCAGCCGAGCGCGCGGCGGTCGAGGCCGACGCCGCCCGGGCCGAGGCCGAATGCCGCACGCGCTTTGCCGTGTCCGGCTGCGTGGCCGAGGTTCAGGCGCGGCGTCGTGCGGCGCTGGCGCCGCTGCGTGAGCGCGATCTGGTGCTGGACGATGCCGAGCGCAAGGCCGCTTCGCTGGAGCGCGCGCAGCGCATCGAGGCCAAGCGTGCCGAAGCCGCCAGTGCGCCGCCGGCGGCGGCCTCTGCCAGCGTGCGCACGCGGGCACCGGCCAGCGCGGCGCAGGCCGGCCCGCGCGAGCGCAAGCCCTCGAAGACCGCCGACGACGCCGCCGAGGCGGCGCAGCGCGCGGCCGAGCGGCAGCAGCGGCTGAGCGACGCCGCCGCGCATCGCCAGGAAGTCGAACAGCGCAACGCCGAACGCGCCGCGCGCGGCAAGAAGTCCCAGCCGCTGCCGGTGCCTTCGGCGGCCAGCGTGGCCGCCATCGCCAGCGCGCCGGCGCCCTGAGCAGAAGGCGGCACAGGGCGGCAGGAGGCGGCAGGAGGCAGGAGGCAGACAGCCCGGTCCGCCGGCGCAGGCCGCCCCGGCGCTTTCGCTTGGCAGCCTGCGGCGCCGCCGCCTTGGCGCGCCGGCAAAGGCCCGCGGCGGCGTCAGCCCAGCGCGTCGATGCGCAGGATCGCCAGCGACAGGTTGTCGCCGCTGCCGCGCGCCCGCTGCCGTGCACGGTTGACCAGCATTTCGCTGGCTTCGCGCGGCGGCAGCCCATGCACGATCGCACCCAGCTCGCGCGGCGTGAAGTAGTGCCACAGGCCGTCGCTGCACGCGAGCAAGGCATCGCCGAAGGCAAGCCGCTCGACCTGGGCGACGCACAGCGGCGGATCCTGGTGCGTGCCCAGGCAGCCGGTCAGCAGGTTGCCCTGCGGATGCACCAGCGCTTCTTCTTCGCTGAGCTGGCCCTCGTCGACCAGGCGCTGCACGAACGAGTGGTCCACCGTGCGCGACACGAGCTCGGGCCCGCGGAAGTGATAGACGCGCGAATCGCCGGCATGGGCGATCGCGCAGCGCCGCGTCGGCTCCACCAGGAAGGCTGCCAAGGTGCTGTGCGGCTCCTCCTCGGCGGTCAGGGCGGTGAGCTTGATCATCAGGTGCGCTTCGGTGACCAACTGGCGCAGCGTGGCCGCGGCATCGTCGCGCGACGGCACATAGCGCTCGAACAGCTGCTGCGCGGTCAGCATCACCTGGTCGGCCGCCTTGCGCCCGCCGCTCTTTCCGCCCATGCCGTCGGCCACCACGCCCAGCGCGCAGCCGGGTACCCGGTCGTGCGTCAGCAGTTCGACCTGGTCTTGCTGGTAGGCGCGATCGCCGCGATGCAACCCGGTCGCCGCAGCGATGCGAAACGCCTGGTCTGGTGCATTCATCGCCGTGAATATAAACTCGCGCCCCATGACGCAGACCCCGCAAATCGATGACAACTTGCACTCATTGCAGCGCCGGTTGATCGAGCTGCGCATGGAACACGCGGACATGGACGACATGATCGACCGCTTGTCGCTGTCGCTGCCGCTGGACGACCTTGCGCTGCGCCGCCTGAAGAAACGCCGCTTGGCGTTGCGCGACCAGATCTCGCGCCTGGAACTGGAGCTCGACCCTCCGTCTCCCGCCTGAGCATGCCCGAGCTCGACGCGGCCTTGCCGCTGTCGGAGCAGGTGGCGCTGGCCTTTTCCCGCGGGGGCCCGCTGGCCCGGCACCATCCGTCGCTGCAGCCGCGCGAAGCGCAGCAGCGCATGGCGCAGCAGGTGGCGCTGGCCATCGAGCAACGCGCGGCCCTGGTGGCCGAGGCGGGCACCGGGGTGGGGAAGACCTTTGCCTACCTGGTGCCGCTGCTGTTGTCGGGCCGGCGCGCCCTGGTCAGCACGGCCACGAAGAGCCTGCAGGACCAGCTCTACCTGCGCGACCTGCCGCGCCTGTGCGCTGCGCTGGGCCTGCCGCTGCGCCTGGCGCTGCTGAAGGGGCGCTCGAGCTACCTGTGCCTGCAGCGGCTGCACACCGCGCGCCACCACGAGGATCTGCACGACCGCTGGGCGGTGCGCGCGTTGGCGCGCATCGAGGCCTGGGCGCGCAGCACGCACAGCGGTGATCTGGCCGAGGTCGACGGCCTGGACGAGCGCTCACCCTTGCTGCCGCTGGTCAGCTCCACGCGCGACAACTGCCTGGGCGGCGAGTGCCCGCAGTTCAAGTCCTGCCATGTGATGCGGGCGCGGCGCGAGGCCATGGCGGCCGATCTGGTGGTGGTCAACCACCACCTGTTTTTCGCCGATGTCGCGCTGCGCGACGGCGGTGTGGCCGAACTGCTGCCGAGCGTGCAGGTGGCGGTGTTCGACGAGGCGCATCAGCTGGTCGAAACCGGTGTGCAGTTCCTCGGCAGCGCACTGGGCACCGCGCAGATGTTCGACCTGGCGCGCGACCTGCTGGCCGTGGGCATGCAGCAGGCACGCGGCCTGCGCGACTGGCCGTCGCTGGCCGATCGGCTCGAACGCTCGGCGCGGCAGCTGCGCGCGGGCTGCGCCGGGCCGCACGGCGCCGCGCGCGGCGGCCTGATCAAGCTGCGCTGGGAGGACGTGGCGCAAGGTGACGACTGGCCGCAGGCACTGCAGGCGGTGGCCGACGCCGCGCACACCGTGGCCGAGGCGCTGCACGCGCTGTGTGCGATCGCGCCGGACTTCGTGCGCCTCGAGCAGCGCACGCAGTCGCTGGCGCAGCTGGCCGATGGCTTCGCGCTGCCGGCCGGCGTCGACCGCGTGCGCTGGGTCGACCTGTCGGCGCAGCACGCGCGGCTGGTCGAGTCGCCGCTGGACATCGGTGAAATGCTCGCCGAGCAGCGGCGCGCGGCGCCGAAGGCCTGGATCTTCACCTCGGCCACCTTGGGCGACGACGACGGCCTGGGCTGGTTCACCTCGGCCGCGGGGCTGGACGATGCCGTGCGGCTGCGCGTGGGCAGTCCGTTCGACTACGAAGCGCATGCGCGGCTGTGGGTGCCGTTGCCGTTTCCCAAGCCGAACGACGCGCATCACCCGGCCGCCGTCGGCGTGCTGGCGGCGCACTGCGCGCAGGCCCTGGGCGGACGCTGCTTCGTGCTGACGACCACGCTGCGCGCGTTGCCGTCCATCGCCCAGAGTCTGCGCGACACGTTGCAGTGCCAGGGTGCCAGCCTCGACGTGCTGGTGCAGGGCAGCGAGCCCAAGCGCGCGCTGCTGCAGCGCTATGGCGACGGCAAGGGCTGCGTGCTGGTCGGCTCACACAGCTTCTGGGAAGGCATCGACGTGCCCGGCGACGCGCTGCAGTGCGTGATCATCGACAAGCTGCCGTTTCCGCCACCCAACGACCCGCTGGTGCGCGCGCGCGCCGGCAGGATCGAAGCGCGCGGCGGCAACGCCTTCAACGAGTATTTCGTCGCCGAAGCCGCGGTGTCGCTGAAGCAGGGCGCCGGGCGGCTGATCCGCAGCGAGAGCGACCGCGGGCTGCTGGTGGTGTGCGACCCGCGGCTGCGCCAGATGGGCTACGGCGCACGGCTGCGCGCGGCGTTGCCGCCGATGCGCGAGGTGGCGGGGCAGGCCGAGGCGCTCGACTGGCTGGCGCAACTGGCGGCGCGGCACTGAAGCGGCGCGGCCGGCTGCGGCGGCGCCTTCGGTTCCGCTTCAGTTCCGCTTCAGTTCCAGACGTGCCACCACGACTTGCCGCCGCGGCCCAGGCCCTGGTTGGGCAGCACACTGTTCGGGAAGTTCATGGCGAACACGCGCTGCGCGTCGTCGCGCAGCGTGTCCAGACCGAGCCGGTCGTAGCTTTGCACCAGGATGAACAGCGCCTCTTCGGTGGCCGGCGCACCGTCGAAGTCGACCACCGCCTGCTGCGCGCGGTTGGCCGCCGCCACGTAGGCGCCGCGCCGGAAGTAGTAGCGCGCCACGTGCACTTCGTACTGGGCCAGCGTGTTGAGGATGTAGTTCATGCGCAGCCGCGCGTCCTCGGCATAGGCCGAATCGGGAAACTGCGCGACCAGCTGCCTGAAGGCCTGGTAGGCGTCGCGCGACGCCTTGGAATCGCGCTCGGACAGGTCCTGCCCGGCCAGGCTGCCCATCACGCCGATGTCGTCGTTGAAGTTGATCACGCCGCGCAGGTACAGCGCATAGTCCAGCGCCGGGCTCGACGGGTTGAGCTTGATGAAGCGCTCGATCGCCGCCAGCGCCTGTGCGCGGTCGCCGCTGCGCCAATAGGCATAGGCCAGGTCGAGCTGCGCCTGCTGCGCCAGGATGGTGCCGGCGGCGCGGCCCTCGACACGTTCCAGCGCCTTGATCGCGCTGTCCCAGGCGCCCGCGTTCATGTCGTCCTTGGCGTCTGCATACAATTGTTCGACCCCTGCGGGGATCGCACCCGGCGGCCGGCCTGGCTGCTGCGCGACTTCGGGGGGCTCCTTGGGCTTGGTGCTGCACCCGGCGAGTACCAGGCTCGCCAGCGCAAGGCACGCGGCCAGGCGCCGAAAACGAAAGACCTTCATTGACATGGTGGCACCGGTGGCGCCAGCGGCTGCACGAGTCGAAGACGCGGCGGATTATAGGCAGCGCCCCTGCGCCGACGATCCGGCCGAAACCGCGGATGCGGCGTTCGAGCTGCGCGAGGCCTGCGTCGATGCCGCGATGCACGGCATGCGGCTGGACAAGGCGCTGGTGACGCTGGCGGGCGAGTTCTCGCGCAACCATCTGCAGTCGCTGATCGAAGCGGGGCACCTGCGCATCGACGGCCAGGTGGTCGCGCTGCCGTCGCGCAAGCTGCGGGCCGGCCAGCAGTTGCGCCTGGAACTGGTGCCCACCGAGGAGAGCCGCGCCTTTAGCGCGCAGCCGCTGGCACTGGACATCGTTTACGAGGACGCGCACCTGCTGGTGCTGAACAAGCCGGCCGCACGGGTGGTGCACCCGGCCAGCGGCAACTGGTCGGGCACGCTGCTCAACGGCTTGCTCGCGCACCACGAGGGCGCGGCCGGCCTGCCGCGTGCCGGCATCGTGCACCGGCTGGACAAGGACACCTCGGGGCTGATGGTGGTGGGCAAGTCGCTGCCGGCGGTTACGGCGTTGACGCGCGCGATCGCTGCACGCGAGGTGCAGCGCGTGTACCGCGCGCTGGTGCACGGCGCGTTTGCCTGGGACGAGCGCCGCATCGACGCACCGATCGGGCGCGACCCGGCCTCGCGCGTGCGCATGGCCGTCGTTGCCGGCGGCAAGCCGGCGCGCACCGACGTGCGCTGCGTGGCGCGCGCGGCGTCGTTCAGCGCATTGCAGTGCCGGCTGCATACCGGGCGCACGCACCAGATCCGCGTGCATCTGGCCTGGCTGGGCCACCCGCTGGTGGCGGATGCGACCTACGGCGGTGCAGCCGCGCTGGGCCTGCGGCGCCAGGCGCTGCATGCGCTGCAGCTGCGGCTGCAGCATCCGCACACGCTGCAGCCGCTGCAGTTCGATTGCCCGCCGCCGCCGGACTTCGCGCAGGCCTGGGCGCAGGTCGTGCAGGGCTGAGGCCCGGGCGCGATGGCGTGATGGCGCGGTCGTGGACGGCGCGAGGCGCGGCGCTACAATGCGCGCCAACTGGCAACAGCACCGGCGCCGCGGCCCACCGCGACCGGCCCGCACCCTTCGCCACCTGCCCTTCTTGGGCGAGCCGCATACCGGTTCCACCGACGGTGCCTCAGCGCACCGCGAATCTAGAGCACGCCGATGAATACACAGGATGCGAAACGCGTCCTCGAAACCGCGCTGATCTGTGCGCCGGCGCCTTTGCCGCTGGGCGACCTGCTCGTGCTGTTCGACCCGCAGCTCGGTGCCGACGCGCTGCGCAGCCTGCTCGACGAACTGGCGCACGACTGGCGCGACCGCGGCTGCGAACTGGTCGCGCTGGCATCGGGCTGGCGGTTCCAGAGCCGCCCCGCGATGCGCGAATACCTCGACCGGCTGCATCCCGAGAAGCCGCCGCGCTATTCGCGCGCGGCGATGGAGACGCTGGCGATCATCGCCTACCGCCAGCCGGTGACGCGCGGCGACATCGAGGACATCCGCGGCGTGGGCGTGACCACGCAGATCATCAAGGCGCTCGAGGACCGCGGCTGGATCGAGACCATCGGCCATCGCGACAGCGTCGGGCGCCCTGCGCTCTATGCGACGACGCGCCATTTTCTCGATGACCTCGGCTTGAGCAGCCTGGACGCGCTGCCTGCGGTGTTCGGCACCGGGCCCGCCGGGCCGCAAGACGCCGCCGTGCCGGCGCCGCAGCCGTCCTTGCTCGAGCCGAGCGCCGAGCCGGCGCCAGCACAGCCGACGGGCGACACCGGCCCGAACCCGCCGCCGCCGATCGATCCCCCATCCGCCGGCGGCGCCGCGATCGACGGTCTGGCTGGCGGACAAGGCCTTACCGGCGAACAGGACCTCGCGCCCGCGGCCATCGACCCAACCGGCGCCGCGGCCGCTGCCGAACCCGCATCCGACGAAGACCCCCTCGCTGCCAAGCATTGCGCGAACGCATGAACGCACCAGAACCCGATACACCCGTGCTGGGCCTGCCGCCGGCCGAGCCTGCCGCGACATCCGACGAAGCGCCAGCGCCGAAGCGCCGGCGTGCGCCGCGCAAGCCGCGTGCGGCGCCGCTGGCGCCGCACGCTGAAGCGCCGCGGTCGGCCGACGTGCCGCCGCACGCCGCAGCCGAAGTGCCGGCGGCCGCGGTGGCGGCCCCGGCATCCGCCGGGCCGGGGACGGCGCTGGCGCGGCTGCCCGATGAGTTCACCGCCGCAGCGCCCACGGCCGCATCGGCGGTGGCGCACGGCCAGCTCGGCGCCGATGCGGCAGCGGTTGCCGCCACGCCCGATGCACCGGCCGGCGCTCCCGCCGAGGAGCGTGCTGGCGGCCGGCGCAACCGCAACCGCCGGCGTGGCCGGCGCGGCGCGGCCGCGGCGCCCGGCGAGCCGGCGGCGGCCGCCGATGGCGCGGTATCCTCAGCGCAGGAACGCCACCACCTGCCGCAGCCCGAGGTCGGTGAGGTGCTGGCCAATGTGGTGTCCGGCGCTTTCGACGACGACACCGCGGCGGCCGCGGACGAGGCGTCGGCGCCAGCGGTGCACAAGCGCGTGTTGGCGCCCGATGCCGATGCGCCCAAGCTGCACAAGGTGCTGGCGCAGGCCGGCATCGGCTCGCGCCGCGACATGGAACAGCTGGTGAGCGAGGGCCGCATCACGGTCAATGGCGAGCCGGCGCACGTCGGCCAGCGCATCTCCTTCGGTGACCAGTTGCGCATCGACGGCAAGCCGATCAAGGCACGCATCGCGCCGCCGCCGCCGCGCGTGCTGGCCTACCACAAGCCGGCCGGCGAGGTCGTCACGCACGACGATCCGCAGCATCGTCCGACCGTCTTTCGGCGCCTGCCGCGCCTGGCGCAGGGCAAGTGGCAATCGGTGGGGCGGCTGGACATCAACACCGAGGGCCTGCTGCTGTTCACCAATTCCGGCGAACTGGCCAACCAGCTGATGCACCCGCGTTTCGGCGTCGAGCGCGAATACGCGGTGCGCGTGCTCGGTGCGCTCGACGACAGCGCGCGCGAACGGCTGCTGCAAGGTGTGCCCATCGACGGCCAGAGCTGCGCCTTCAAGAGCCTCGACGATGCGGGCGGCGAGGGCGCGAACCGCTGGTATCGCGTGGTCATCACCGAAGGCCGCAACCGCGAGGTGCGCCGGCTGTTCGAGGCGGTCGGCCATGCCGTCAGCCGCCTGATCCGCGTGCGTTATGGCTCGGTGGTGCTGCCGCGCGGCCTGCGCCGCGGTCTGTGGGTGGATCTGGAAGAAGTCGATGTGTGGGCGCTGCGCCGCATGGCGCGGCCGCCGGCTCGCGCAGCGGGCCCCGCCGCCGCTGCCCCCGGCGCGCCGGGCCCGGCCGCCGAGGCCGAGCGGCGCGCACGCCGCGGCCGCAAGGGGCGCAATGAGCGGCGCCGCGGCGAAGGCGTCGAGCCGGGCGTGGACCGCCCCGAGGCCGCCGAGGACGGCCCGATCCCGAACCCGTTGCAGCAGACCTTCGACAAGCGCGCTTTCCAGCAGTCGCGCACGCGGCGCGAGATCGACGAGGACGGCCCGATCCCCAACCCGCTGCAGCAGACCTTCGACAAGCGCGCGATGCAGCAGGAGCGTTCGCGCCGCCCCGCGTTCAACGAGGACGGCCCGATCCCCAACCCGCTGCAGCAGACCTTCGACAAGCGCTTCACGCAAAAGGCCGCAGCGCTCGATGGCGGCCGTGGCGCCCGCGGCAAGGGCAGCCGCGGTGGTGGCAAGGGCGGCAACGCCGGGCCGCGCCAGCCCGACCCGATGCAAACCGCGGTCGGCTACATCGGTGCCGATACCTATGTGCGCAAGGCCGCCGCCGCACGCGGCAAGCCGCAGGCGCGCGGCAAGGCCGGGCGCGGCGGCGGCCGCGGCCGCTGAAGCCCTGGCCGCAAGGGCCGAGACGCTAGAATGCCGGGTTTGCCAAGTCATTGATTCAGGAGAGATTTTTCATGGCCATCGAACGCACCCTGTCGATCATCAAGCCCGACGCCGTGGCGAAGAACGTGATCGGCCAGATCTACGCCCGCTTCGAGGCCGCGGGGCTGAAGATCGTCGCGGCGCGCATGGCGCACCTGTCGCGCGCCGAGGCGGAAGCCTTCTACGCGGTGCACAAGGAGCGCCCCTTCTTCAACGACCTGGTGAAGTTCATGACTTCCGGGCCGGTGATGATCCAGGCGCTGGAAGGCGACAACGCGATCGCGCGCAACCGCGAGCTGATGGGCGCCACCGACCCGAAGAAGGCCGAGAAGGGCAGCATCCGCGCCGACTTCGCCGACAGCATCGACGCCAACGCGGTGCATGGCTCCGACGGCGCCGAGACCGCCGCGGTTGAGGTCGCCTTCTTCTTCCCCGGCATGGGCATCTACAGCCGCTGAAGCGGCGCGCGAGCGGCACGGCGCATGGGCGCGGTCAACCTGCTGTCCTTCGATCGCGAGGGCCTGAGCGACTATTGCGAAGGCCTGGGCGAGAAGCGCTTCCGTGCGCAGCAGTTGTTCCGCTGGCTGCACCACGAAGGGCAGTCCGACTTCACGCGCATGCACAACCTGGCGCGCTCGCTGCGCGACAAGCTCGGCGCTGCGGCCTGCGTGCGCGCGCCGGCCTTGCTGGGCGAGCAGGCTTCGGCCGACGGCACGGTGAAGTGGCTGTTCGACGTCGGCCAGGGCAACGCGGTGGAGACGGTGTTCATCCCCGAGGCCGAGCGCGGCACGCTGTGCATCTCGTCGCAGGCCGGCTGCGCGGTGGGCTGCCGCTTCTGCTCCACCGGCCACCAGGGCTTCAGCCGCAACCTGGACACCGCTGAGATCGTCGGCCAGCTGTGGTTCGCCGAACACCGCTTGCGGCAGAAGCTGCAACTGCGCGGCGGCGAACGCGCGATCAGCAACGTGGTGATGATGGGCATGGGCGAGCCGCTGCAGAACTACGCGCAGCTGCTGCCGAGTTTGCGCGTGATGCTCGACGACCACGGCTACGGCCTGTCGCGCCGCCGCGTCACGGTGTCCACCTCGGGCGTGGTGCCGATGATCGACCGGCTGCGCGGCGACTGCCCGGTGGCGCTGGCGGTGTCGCTGCACGCCCCGAACGATGCGCTGCGCGACCAGTTGGTGCCGCTGAACCGCAAGTACCCGCTGGCCGAACTGCTGCGCGCCTGCAGCCGCTACCTGGCGGCGGCGCCGCGCGACTTCATCACGCTGGAGTACTGCATGCTGCAAGAGGTCAACGACACGCCCGAGCTGGCGCAGCAGCTGGTGCGGCTGGTACGCGGTCTGGAAGTCGATGCGCCGGCATTGAGCTGCAAGCTCAACCTGATCCCCTTCAACCCGTTCCCGGCGTCGGGGCTGCAGCGCTCGACGCCACAGCGCATCAGCGCCTTTGCCGAGCTGCTGCAGCGCGCGGGCATCGTGACCACGGTGCGCAAGACGCGCGGCGACGACATCGCGGCGGCCTGCGGCCAGCTCGCCGGCGAGGTGCAGGACCGCACGCAGGTGCTGCAGCGCATGCGTCGTGTGCCGATCGCCGTGCACCCGGTGGGCCGGAGTGCGCCATGAGGCCGGCCATGCGTCCGCTCGTGACGCTCGCCGTGCTGGCCGCGGCGTTCGCGCTGGCCGGCTGCACCAGCACGGTGACGCGCTCCGAGGGCAAGGCCGACGCCAATGCGGCGCCGGCGCCGCCCGATGCGCAGCAGATCAAGCGCGGGGCCGGCGTGCGCCTGGAGCTGGCCAGCCTGTACTTCAGCCGCGGCCAGTTCAATACCGCGCTGGACGAAATCAAGCTGGCGCTGCAGGCCGACCCGAACAACGGTGCAGCGCACAGCCTGAGCGGCCTGATCTATGCCGCGATGGGCAACATGGCGCAGGCCGATGCGAGCTTCCAGCGCGCGCTGCAGCTCAATCCGGGCGATGCCGACACGATGAACAACTACGGCTGGGTGTTGTGCCAGAACCAGCGCTACGCCGAAGCCGTGCAGATGTTCGCTCGCGCGCTGGCGCAGCCCAACTACCGCGGCACGGCGCGCACGCTGCGCGTGATGGGCATCTGCCAGCTGCGCGACGGGCGTCTGGACGAGGCCGAGGCCTCGCTGGTTCGCTCGTACCAGCTCGACCCCGGCAGCGCCGAGACGGCGGTGGCGGTGGCCGAGGTGCTGTACCGCCGCGGCGACTACGAACGCGCCCGCTTCTACATCGACCGCATCAACAAGTCGCCTGAAGCGTCGAACGCACAAACGCTGTGGCTGGGCTCGCGCATCGAATACAAGCTGGGCAACCAGACGCTGGCCTACGGCCTGGGTGAGCAGCTGCGCCGGCGTTTCCCGAAGGCGCCGGAGACCCTGGCCTTCGAGCAGGGCCGCTTCAATGAGTGAGGCCGGCGCTGCGGCGGCATCCGGCGCCAGCGCTGGCGCGCAGTTGCGCGCGGCGCGCGAGCGCCAGGGCCTGCACATCGCGGCGCTGGCGGCGGCGATCAAGATGCCGCAACGCAAGCTCGAGGCGCTCGAAGCCGACCGCTACGACGATCTGCCCGACGCCACCTTCGCACGCGCGCTCGCGCTGAGCGTGTGCCGCGCGCTGAAGATCGACGCGGCGCCGGTGCTGGCCCAGCTGCCGCGCATCGGCGACAAACCGCTGCCCGACGTGGCCGGCGGCCTGAACACGCCGTACCGCGAACGGGCCGGCCGTGAGGCGCATGGCGCCGCGTCCGCGACGTTGCGTCATCCCTTGTCGTGGGCGGCGCTGCTGCTGGTGCTGGCGGCCGCGCTGGTGATGTGGCTGCCCGATGGGTCGTGGCGTGCGTGGCGTGAGTGGCGTGCGTCGGGGCCGGCGTCGGGCGCCGCGTCGGCGCCATTGGCCGCGCCGGCGGCCTCGGCCACGGTGGCGGCGATGGCGGCAGCGGCTTCGGCCGTGGTCGAAGAGGTGGTGCAGGCGGCGTCGGCGCCGGCCAGTGCGGTGGTGGTCGAGGTCGTGCACGCCACCAGCGCCGATCCGGCCGCGGCCAGCGCGGTGGCGGCGGCGCCGGCGGCGGGCATGGTGGTGCTGCGCTCGAGCGCGCCGTCGTGGGTCGAGGTCCTCGATGCCGGCGGCCAGGTGCTGCTGCAGCGCGTGCTGCAGCCGGGCGAGAGCGTCGGCCTGGACGGGCGGCTGCCGCTGCGGCTGAAGATCGGCAACGCCGCGGTCACCTCGCTGCAGTTTCGCGGCCGCGAGGTCGATCTCGCAGCGGTCACACGCGACAACGTCGCCCGCCTCGAACTGAAGTAGCCAAGAAGGACTGCGCCGCGCCATGCCCAACGATCCGCACGCCGATCTGATCGCGCCGCCGCCGTCGCCGAAGCGGCACTCGCGCCAGGCCGTGGTGCGCTGGGGCAGCCACGCCCTGACCCTCGGCGGCGACGCGCCGGTGCGCGTGCAGGCCATGACCAACACCGACACGGTCGACGTGATCGGCACCGCGATCCAGGTGAAAGAGCTGGCGCAGGCCGGCTCGGAACTGGTGCGCATCACCGTCAACACGCCCGAGGCGGCGCAGGCCGTGCCGCACATCCGCGAGCAGCTCGACCGCATGGGGCTGGCGGTGCCGCTGATCGGCGACTTCCACTACAACGGCCACCGGCTGCTCAGCGACTACCCGGCTTGTGCCGAGGCGTTGAGCAAGTACCGCATCAACCCCGGCAACGTCGGCAAGGGTGACAAACGCGACCGCCAGTTCGCGATGATGATCGAAGCGGCGATGCGCCACGACAAGGCGGTGCGCATCGGTGTCAACTGGGGCAGCCTGGACCAGGAACTGCTGGCCGGCCTGATGGACGACAACGCGCAGCGCGCCGAGCCCTGGGATGCCAAGTCGGTGATGTACCAGGCGCTGG